>JANRMD010000433.1:0-1886 GCA_033761895.1 Pirellulaceae bacterium
ACCGATGAACGCTCAAGAGTTGATCACCGCGATGGAAGCCAAGGGCTATTGGACCAGCCCCGGTGGCAAGACTCCCCACGCGACCTTGTACAGCGCGATCCTTCGTGACTTGGCCAAGGGCGACGATAGCAAGTTCGTGAAGACCGAACGCGGACGCTTCACCGTTCGAGGCTAGGAGACCGACCCGGTGAAACACTTTTACGATTTGCGAGCGGTGGATGACCTGGCCGACGGCGAGATCGCAACGCCAGAGCCAGGCATCACCTACGACCTGCGAACAATCAACAATCGCAAGCTCGACGTCGGCAGCGTGGTGGATGTGATCCGACAAGGTCCAACGTTGTTCGCCCGAACGACTAACGGAGACTCGATCGCGGTCTCCGGCCACAACGCTGCCATCTTGGTACCGCACGACTTGTAGACAAGCCCGAAGCACGGAACGCTTCCCACCAATCGCCCTACGTTTACACCGTGTGGGCGTTTTCTCGTTGATGCGAACATAAGCCCAACCAGCAACACAACGCGACACGTCGCGGAACTGCGGTTCGCCGGCGCAGCCACATGTTTGGAAGAAATTCGCAAAACATGCTCGCATGTTGGCTTGATGTTTTTGCGATTCGCTGGCTGACTGTTGAGGACCGTCTTTCGTTTCTCCAACAACCAGGAACCAACCATGGGCAAACCAACTCTTGAGCCAGCAGCTCCCTACGAGAACCTTCACATCGTTGCACGCGACTACCTCGATCGTTTGCGTCAATCGCTCGACGCATTGCAACAACCAGACGACCCAGCGCTGCGCTGGCGGAACGTTCACACGATGGCCCAGGTCAACGCACGCCTGGCTCAAGCCGGCGAACTGCTCGACAAACTCAACGCAACCACCAAATGAAACAAGGAACCCATGACTATGCAGACCCGATTGAAGAAAGGCGATCGCATCCGCTTGGTATCGATGCCGCAAGATCCAGATCCAATCCCCGTTGGATCGCCGGGGACCATCGTTGAAGTCCACGAACACCGCGATTGGACGCAGGTCGATGTCGACTGGGACAACGGCCGCTCGCTCATGTTGACGATGCCCGATGATTGCGTCGCCATCGTCGAACCCAACCACCACGAACCATCGAAGTAAGGAAACCATCCTATGTCCACAAGAGCAACGATTGCCTGCAAGCAGGAAGATGGTCGCTACGCGGCTATCTATCTTCACTTCGATGGCTACCAAGACCATGCCGGCAGAGTCCTCAAAGAACATTACACATCGATCGAGTCGGCGCGAACGCTGGTCGCAGGCGGCGATATTCGATCGCTCGCCAACGACGGAACGCCCGAACGATTTACCGACGGCAACCGCGCGGTTGTCATGCCCACTCGCGCAGCCTTGCATGAATTCGCCAGGAACTGCGGAGCGGAGTACATCTATGTCTTTGAAGACGAGGCTTGGCATAGTCATAAGTTTTGATCGCGACCTCCTATCGCATGTTCTGTTCACGAGGCTGCATTGGGATCGGAGATTCGCCGGTCCGTTCCAGGATGGCCTTGTTACCAGAGAACCTTTGGTACCTATCAACGATGACGTCACAGTAAAGCGTGTCGAGTTCCATCAAGAACGAATTGCGACCGCATTGCTCTGCACCGATCAGTGTCGAGCCACTACCGCCGAAGAGGTCCAGCACGTTCTCACCTTGCACTGACGAGTACTGCATCGCGCGAACTGCGAGCTCCGCTGGCTTCTGAGTCAAATGTGACATTGACTGCGGATTGATCTTCTTCACTTGCCATAGGTCTGTCGCATTCTTGGGACCGTAGTACTTGTGACCTGCTCCTTCCTTCCATCCATAGAATGCCCATTCGTGAGCACCCATAAAATCCCCTCTAGGACCTCG
>JANRMD010000434.1:0-14679 GCA_033761895.1 Pirellulaceae bacterium
GCTGACCTAGCGGCAGATGCAACTTCGGTTGTTATCAACGGCCTTGGCTTTGATCCGACGGCAGCTCGCAACACAATTGTATTCAATAACGGCGCTGTGGGTGTTGTCAGCTCAGCTTCTGCGACCTCCCTGACCGTTAACTTTACGACCAAACCTCAAACGGGCGGCAGTTTAACCGCAGTCGTGACCTCCAATGGCATTAGCAGTGGGGCCACTCCTGTCCAAATTGCGAAAGTTGTCCCCGTTGTAGTTTCCAATTCGTCGCTCAAGCTGAATGCAGATTCTTCGACACTGACAATCAATGGAATAGGATTCGATTCCACCGCAGGCAATAATCTTGTAACCTTCAATAACGGGGCTGTTGGGACAGTTAGTAATGCAACCGCCACGACCTTGACGGTAAACCTGACTACCAAGCCGACAGCGGCGGGTAGCCTGACGGCTGTTGTTACCACAAACTCGGCAAGCAGTGGTAGTCCCACGCAAGTTGCGACTGTGGCACCCATAGTCACCAGCGCAGTCACGGATCTGGCCGCCAATGCGAATACGGTTCTCATTTACGGCTTTGGCTTTGATGCTACCGCAGCCAATAACTCCGTGGTCTTCAGCAACGGGGCGGTTGGAACAGTTACTGCATCCAACGCGACCACCCTGCTGGTAACTTTTACGACCAAACCCACTTCGGTCGGGAATCTGACAGCCGTTGTAACCACAAATTCCATCGCCAGCGGCAGTGAAGTTCAAGTCGCTACCGTCAAGCCCGTCGTGACAAGCAGTACGTCTAACTTGGCGATTAACGCGTCGCAGATCGTAATTGCCGGATTCGGGTTCGATACGACCGCTTCGCGAAACAATGTTGTCTTCAACAACGGTGCAATCGGAACTGTAACGAACGCAACCGCGACAGCACTGACGGTAACTTTCGCCGTCAAACCAACCTCGCTTGGGAACCTGACAGCGGTGGTCACTACGAATGCATTCTCAAGTGGTGCAGCCGTCCAAGTCGCAACCGTGACCGGGGGTGTGACAAGCAGTTCTGCGAGCCGCGCTGCAGACGAGTCGACATTGACCATAAACGGCTTTGGCTTTGACATCACTGCAGCCAACAACACCGTAACGTTCAGTAGCGGCGCCGTTGGCACGGTGACGTCAGCAACCGCCAACGCGCTCACGGTGACATTTGCCACTAAGCCAACCGCCGGCACTCTGACTGCCACGGTCAGTGTAAATGGCATCACCATAGGCACCAACGTCACGGTCGCTACGGTCAAGCCTGTAGTCACTAGCAGCGATGCATCGTTGGCTGCGAATGTGACGACTGTCACCATCAACGGAGTTGGATTCTCGACCACTCCTGGCAATAACAGCGTTGTCTTCAACAACAACGCCGTTGGTACCGTTACGGCAGCTACCGCCACAGCGCTTACGGTGACTTTCAGCACCAGGCCCACCAGCGCGGGTACATTAACAGCGATCGTAACCACCAACACTGTGAACAGTGGTTCGGCGGTTCAAGTCGCCGAAGTCAAGCCTGTCGTTACGGCGACGACGACCAACGTGGCTTTGAATGCTTCGACAGTCACTGTTACGGGATTGGGATTTGATCCAACTGCCGCAAACAACACAGTTGTCTTTAACAACGGAGCAGCTGGAAATGTTACCTCCGCAACAGCGACATCATTGACGGTCACGATTACCACCGCTCCATCCGCTGGAGCACTCACTGCGGTAGTAACTTCCAACGGAGTCTCGAGTGGCGCAGCGGTGCAGGTTGCCGCTCTACGACCAGTGGTGACTGCCGCCACAACCAGCCTCGCAGCTAATCTAACGACGCTTACGATTGCTGGTTCGGGCTTCGACACCACCGCCGCCAACAATACGGTTTTGCTGAGTGGCGGAGCTGTCGGAACCGTGACGGATGCGACACCAACTTCATTGACGGTTTCGATATCTACCAAGCCGATCGCTGGGGTTCTAAACGCAACGGTGACAACCAACGGCGTCGCCGGGACGGCAACTCAAGTTGCCACGATCAATCCTGTGGTAACTGCAAGCACGGCGAACGTGTCTCTCAATGGAACTAGCCTGATCATTCGAGGGTTTGGGTTCAACCCGGTTGCGAGTACCAATGCGGTTACTTTTGTCGGCAGCGCCACAGGTCGCGTAACTGCCGCTTCAACAACTTCGCTCACGATCCTACTGACCAGAAGTCCGGCAGCAGTCGGAGCTCTCAACGGCTCAGTCACCTCCAGTGGCCGCTCGAGCGGAGCAGCCGTGCAACTTGCGCAAGTGGTCGCACCATCTACCGCACCAACTGTAACCTCAACATCGACAACAATCGCTGCTAACGCCGCGACGGTGACCATCACCGGTACAGGATTTAGTAGCACGGCCAGCCAAAACACCGTGACCTTCAATAACGGTGCTGTTGGAACCGTCACTAACGCAACTGCGACAACGTTAACGGTTTCCTTAAGTGCCAGGCCGAAAGCGGGCAATCTGACGGCAATCGTTGCCACTGCAGGTGTATCTAGCGGCGCGGCAGTTCAAGTAGCTATCGTGACCCCAGTCGTCACCAGCAATTCGGCGGATCTGGCAGCTCGGGCTACATCTTTGACGATCAATGGTTTTGGGTTCGATCCCGTTGCTTCAAACAATGTCGTCACGTTCAACAACGGCGCAGCTGGGACGGTTACCTCTGCCACAGCTACAACACTCAACGTGCGTTTGACTACTGCACCGACAGCGTCCGGCAGTCTGACGGCAGTTGTGACTTCCAACACTCGCTCCAGCGGTGCAGCCACACAAGTGGCTCGAGTTACCCCAGCAGTCACGTTGAGCGCTACTGCCTTGGCGACGTCGGCGAACACGTTGGTCATCAACGGCCTTGCTTTCGATCCTGTTGCCGCCAATAACTCGGTGGCCTTCAATAATGGTGCTGTGGGTACGGTAACTGCCGCGTCGGCCACATCGCTAACGGTTACCCTTGGAACGAGACCTTCCGCGGGTAACCTGACCGCAGTCGTCACTACCAATTCCATCTCGAGTGGTACCGCAGTGCAAGTGGCTGTAGTTGCCCCGACGATTACTGCAGTGACTTCAAACCTGTCCGCAGATACGTCCACCGTTACGATCAATGGAACTGGATTCCATAGTACAGCCGCCAACAACACTGTCACGTTTAGCAACGGAGCGGTTGGCGCTGTGACCAATGCGACCTCTACCGCGCTAACTGTTACGCTCTCCGTAAAGCCGCGCTCAGGCGCACTGACCGCAATCGTAACTACCAATAACGTTTCCAGCGGTGCTGCGGTCCAAGTTGCCAGAGTTATTCCGGTCATCACAAGTAGCTCTGCTAACTTGGCGGCCAATAGCGCAACGATGGTTATCAACGGTTTCGGATTTGCTGCTTCGCCGCGCGACAACACAGTGACCTTCAACAATGGTGCCGTGGGTACAGTGATCGCCGCCACAGCCACCGCAATCACCGTTTCGTTCAAGACGAAACCGGTGGCCGCGGGAAGTTTGACGGCTGTCGTTACCAGCAGTGGCTCAGTCAGCGGGGCTGCCGTTCAAGTTGCCACAGTTGCGCCGGTTGTCACGTCCAGCACCGCTGCACAGTTGATAACCGCCAACACGGTCATCATTCGTGGGTTTGGCTTTAGCACGACGCTCGCGAACAACTCTGTAGTTCTGAACAACGGCGCCGTGGGTACAGTAACGTCAGCCACCGCGACTTCGCTAACGGTCACCTTCGGAACCAAGCCCACTGCCGTAGGTAACTTGACGGCAGTCGTAACTAGCAATTCTGTAGGCAGTGGAAATGCAGTTCAAATCGCAGCCGTTACGCCTACTGTTACCAACAGCAGTTCCGTTTTAGCGCTGAATCCCAATACGATTATGATCACTGGAGCCGGTTTTGATACCACGGCGTCCAACAACATCGTAACGCTGAATAACGGCGCCGCTGGTACGGTGATCTCAGCTACGTCTACTTCGCTAACCGTGCTTCTGTCGACTCGACCTTCGGCGGGTGTCTTGACGGCTGTGGCCACCATCAATGGCATATCCAGCGGCGCGCCGGTTCGCGTCGCCACTATTGCACCTATCGTTACCTTGAATTCGGCTAATGTAGGAGCAAATGCGTCGACACTAACCATCAACGGCTTTGGCTTCAGCACAACCGCCGCCAACAACACCGTGACGTTTAACAACGGAGCCATCGGTACTGTGACGAATGCAACCGCCACCGCACTAACTGTCAACCTCACGACGCGCCCCACAACGCTCGGTAACCTCACCGCAGTAGTAACCACGAGCGGTGCGTCCAGTGGCGCCCCTGTTCAAGTTGCGAACGTTACGCCTGTCGTAACAGCCAGGACGGCTAACTTGTCCCGCAGTGCATCGAGCATCATTATCTCGGGATTCGGCTTCAGTCCAACGTTGGCTGAGAACACGGTCGTTTTCGACAACGGCGCAGTGGGAACTGTCACCCGAGCTTCGGCAACCTCGCTGACAGTGAGGTTCTCGACCAAACCGGTCAACACTGGCAGTCTGACCGCAATCATCACCTCCCGTGGCGTAAGCAGTGGTGCGGCGGTTCAGGTGGCGACGATGACCTAACCCATTGGGACGTGCGCGAGGGGATACAAGCGGCCCTCGCGCACACATGCACTTAGCCGATAACGATGGATGAGTTTTCCGACTGAAAGTGCCGGGGCTTAGGTGCGAGAGTGTCCTCGCCCATGTGACTCACTTTCAGAGCAACTAGCTCCATTCAGCGCCTGTCGACGTTCCCACTCTCGACGTTTCCAGTCCGCTGGTCCGGTTTTCGGAGCGCGGACGTCCTCGTCCGCTCAGCTTTTTCTTATGGCTTTTTCGCATGGGTCTGGCAAGGCATCGAGCAAAGGCTGTAAAGTAAGCCAGTGGCCTTGGGGGACATCTGTAGGAGCATCCTGGGCGCGTCGGGCATGCTGCATGGGGGCGAAAGGCCCCGTTCTCAGGTTTGTTGAACAGGCGTTTTTTGCGGAGAATCTCTGCCAATCCCTCGAAATCGGGCGAATTTCGGCCACTCCCAGCAATTTGACCTAGCGAATCGGCGAGCTTTTCGCAAAGATATGCTGTTCGTAGCTTCGGACCGCTGTCCCAAGCTTGCCGAGCGGGACATTTGTTCCCAGCCTTCGAGCCCCTTCCAAAATAATTATGCTCGTAGATTTGTTGAACCTGGAGTGAGTGCGATGAGCCAAAAGTTGATGGAACTAGTCGAAAAGAGTTCCTTGAAAGAAGAGCCGCCAAAGTTCGATATTGGTGACACTGTAGACGTTCACACGAAGATTCTTGAAGGCACCAAAGAACGCATTCAGATTTTCTCCGGCGTTGTGATCGCTCGTAGCGGCAGCGGCACACGTTCCATGTTCGTAGTGCGTC
Organism: Pirellulaceae bacterium; assembly: GCA_033761895.1. Lineage (GTDB taxonomy): Bacteria > Planctomycetota > Planctomycetia > Pirellulales > Pirellulaceae > Aureliella. The sequence continues at coordinate 5,428 of JANRMD010000434.1, forward strand.
GTATCGTGGCTGGCGAAGGTGTTGAGCGTAAGTTCCCTCTGCACTCGCCAAAAATCGATAAAGTCGAAGTCAAACGCCGCAGCGTTGTGCGACGCGCGAAACTCTACTTCCTTCGCGATCGCAGTGGCAAGGCAACGCGCCTTACCGAACGCCGCGTCTAGTCGGCAGTTAGCGCGAACAACATGTTCGAACGGTACAAACAATGGATCGGTCGCTGGTTACCCACCAGCGACCGTTTTTCATTGGGGTCCGCCGGTGAAAAAGCGGCCGCGAACTACCTGAAGAAACACGGCTACCGCATTCTCGCTCGCGGCCATCGCCAACGGCTTGGCGAGATCGACATCATCGCGCTTGACGGCAACTGGATAGTCTTCGTTGAAGTAAAAACGTGGGCTTCGGGCCAAGGTGGCGACCCATCGCAAGCAGTGGACACACGCAAGCAAGAGAAACTTACTCGCGCAGCCCTCATTTATCTCAAGCGCCACGGCCTACTCGATCAACCGGCTCGCTTTGATGTCGTGTCTATCATTTGGCCGAACGCGTTTGAGGCGGTAAAATCAGAGCCAACGGTCCGGCACTTCAGGAATGCATTCGATGCAGTCGGCAAAGGTCAAATGTATCGTTGATCGAACACCAACAGCGAGGAACGAACATGATACCTTCCATTTCCGATGACAACGCGGGCAAGTTGCCTGCAGTCGTGCTACTCAGCGGTGGGCTCGATTCCGCTACGGTGCTTGCCATCGCCCAAGCCGACAACTATGCGGTTCACGCAATTAGCTTCCGGTACGGACAACGTCATAAGGTAGAGTTGCAGCGGGCGGCGGAACTCGCCACTAAGTCCCGACTGGCAGGCCATGTTGTGATCGATATCGACCTGACGAAGTTTGGTGGATCCGCACTCACGAGCAATATTGCGGTACCCAAGCATGACTCCGCCGAACAAATTGGTACTGAAATTCCAGTGACTTACGTTCCGGCGCGCAACACCGTGTTCTTGTCACTCGCACTGGCTTACGCTGAAAGTATTGGTGCGTCGGATATCTTTTTGGGTGTCAATGCGCTCGATTACAGCGGCTACCCAGATTGCCGACCAGAGTACATCGCTGCCTTCGAGCGGTTGGCCAATCTCGCGACGAAAGCGGGCGTTGAAGGAACGCGAGCGATCAAGATTCACACGCCGCTGATTGAATTGACCAAAGCCCAGATCATCGAATGGGGCCTGCGTTTGGGAGTCGACTATGAGCGCACCTCGAGCTGCTATGACCCGTCTCCAGACGGCAGCCTTGCCAACACTGCGATTCGTGCTTGCTGCGTATGCGTGGTTTCGAACAAAATGGACTAGTGGATCCAGCGCTATAGACGGCAAGTGGGTCGCAACTGCCGGATGCGACCTCCGTTCTTCCGAGAGCTACGGTTGATCTACCCGAGATCTAAGTAGAGTCCACATAGTTAATGAAAACACAATCTAGAGATTTCTCATTATGCGTCTGCGATTAGGGGCTTGGGCGTTGCATCTAATGTTCGCTTGACGTTATTCTCTCGGTTTCTTTGCGAGCAATGGCTAGAGCTCTTTCGCAGCCATGCTTCCCTACGACGCGTGTTTATCAAATGGAGATGTAGAGCATGAGTTTCGTTGAAGAGTTCAAAGCCTTTGCAATGCGGGGCAACGTGGTGGATCTCGCCGTTGGTGTGGTGATTGGTGGGGCGTTTGGAAAGATCGTGGCTTCGCTGGTGAACGACATCATCATGCCACCTCTGAAGCTGCTGACAGGTGGGATCAACTTCAATTCGCTCGCGCTCACTTATTCCAAGCAAGAGCAAGTGATGAAAGAAGGCAAGCCGGTTTTGGATGATGCAGGCCAGCCGATCATGCAGACCATGGACGTGCCTTACTTGGGTTACGGAGCGTTCATTCAGTCGGTCTTTGATTTTCTGTTGATCGCCTTGGCGATATTCTGTGTCATCAAGCTGATGAATTCGATGAAGAAGAAAGAAGAAGCTGCCCCAGCGACCCCTCCCGCGCCACCAGAAGACGTCTTGCTCCTCCGCGAAATCCGCGACGCACTGCGTAAGTAAGGCTAATGGCTAGAGGCTAGAGGCTTGCGAACCGGTGGTCGCGCTCCGTGTCTCGGATCCGAGACAGTGACATAAGCAATTCGTTCCGGACGCGTGAAAAAGCGTCCGGAAAAGTCGTTGCAACGAAGTGTGGAAGCACACTAACCCGAGGCGTCAGCGTGGGGCTTTCACACTTCCCTCGCTAAAGCTTGGGGTACTTTTAGTAGTGCTCACTCGCACATAGCAGTCATTGCAGCCATTCCGAAGGAATTCAAGATAATAGCCGGTGGTTAGCGGAGCGCCACCACCGGAAAGAATGCGTGGAGGATAGTCGATCCCGAAGAGGGATCGAAGACCCGCAGCGATCGCTTGACTTTTCAGATTTATCGTTTCCCGTTACCCAAAAGTAGTGGAACTCTACACTAAACCGTTCGAAGCGACATTTGCTGAATTCAGCACCGCCCCGTCGAAGCATATCATCCACCCCTCAAGTGGCATTAATCGCCGCTTTCGCACCCGCAATCTGCAAATCTCGGAAAAACCTCTTACCTAATCGTTGCAAACTGTTTTTCTTCAAATAAACTATGGCGAAGGCTTGCCTTCCGGCAATCTCGTTTTTGAAGGCAGCGATTGGAAAATCTGGGGCGGATCATGTTCAAACGCTTAGTTTTTGTGGCAATGACGGTTGTTTCGGTGGTTAGCATGCACGCTTCCGCGAGTGCGGCAATTGTTGTGAGCCAGCAACACACGTCTACTTTATCTGCTGACTTAACCTTCCGAACCTTCACGATTAACATTAATGCCGTTTCCGATGGAAATTTGACCGTTCCCCCCGCTCTTCTGCCTGGCCAATTTGATGGCCTCGAGCGTGCAGCCTATTTCAACTTTCGGGTTAACCTTACGGGCGTTGGAATTACCAATCTAAGCGCCGTGTACGATACTGGATCAGCATGGAGCAGTATCCCTGCGGTCGATCTGGACGCGGGCCAAGGTGGCGTGAACCCCGGTATTGCTGGCACTAATGTAACCTTTAAAGGTGGAGGGCCAACAAACGTCTCAATACCATTGGGAACGAGTTTCGTTGGCACAATTACCTTCACGACAACCGCAAACCAATCCATCGGGTTTTCCGTTACGCCGTTGGATACCAGTACTGGAGGGGGCAATGCGAGCCAAAATACTTCGCCAGGGTTTTTGGGCTTTGCACATAATGCAAATCCAAGCGGCTACGCCGAATTGAACCGATCGCTTGTTTCTTCGAATATTGTTGTCTCCGGTATCGTCGCCGTCCCTGAACCAAGCTCGATTGCGCTAATTGGTATTGCTCTGGCTGGTTTCGGTGGTCTTCGGCTTCGACGTCGGATGACTGCTGCCAAGGCTTAGCCTTCTTTCCAAACCAATCGATTCCTAGTATCGCCAGACCGTCTGCGAATTCCCCGAATTCACAGACGGTCTGGTTTTTTTACCCAAGTTCAGTTGCGAAATCCAAACCCTTCGCAACCTGGTTGCAGTCTTCGATCGCGGCCCGCGCGCACTGTTCTCAAGTGCTTCATTCCGATTTGCGAATCAACGAAGCACACCAGCCACCCACCATCTCATGCATGCAACTGATGCGCAAGGTGCCAGCCACCAATTCTCAATGCTATCAATTCAGATGGTGCCAGCCACCAACTTCAAGGCGATCACGGTAGGTGCCAGCCATGAACTGAGGCTCTTGCAGGTAGCGCCCGTCAGGAGCGACCCACTTGGCCTGGTTCAGGAACTGCAGGAGAGCATTGAGCAGCCGGCTCGGCTGCGGGCCCAGTCGGGACGTTTGGCGGCGAACTCCTCGCGCTCAGGTTGTTCGGCATAAGGCTGCCGCAGGGTATCTAGCAACTCGTAAATCAGGCTTGCATCGCCCGCTTCGGCTTTATCGATCGCCAACTGTGCGAGGTAGTTGCGCAGCACGTATTTGGGATTTACCTGGTGCATGCGATCGCGGCGCTCTTGGTCGCTCAGTCCATCTTCCTGCAAGCGGCTGACGTAGCTGCGGAACCAATTGGAGGTTCTTACCCGAGCTTCTTCTGGCAATGGTTCGGATACATAGTAAGCTGTGGCAATGCACTCCTCATTTGGACTTTGCAGTTCTAAAGTCGCCAGTTGCCGGAAGAAAATGGTCATGTCGGTTTCAACCAGTTGCAACACGCTGAGCAATTCATCGATGAGCTTGCGATCATCAGAGCCGCGAAATTCGACTAACCCAAGTTTCTTGGCCATCATGGCTTGCCAGAGGGTTTCGTACTCAATTGGAAACTGATTCAGCTCCGATTGAAGCGGTTCGTGATCGTTCACTAACGGTGCGATTGCGTTTGCCAGTTGCCAGAGGTTCCAATGAGCCACTTCGGCTTGTTGTCCGAAGCGGTAGCGCCGTCCGCTGGCATCGGTGGTGTTCGGGGTCCAGAAGGGATCGTAGTCTTCGACCCATCCGTAGGGACCATAGTCAATCGTCAAGCCGAGAATCGACATGTTGTCGGTGTTCATCACTCCGTGCACAAAACCGACTCGTATCCAATTCACAATCATCTCGGCGGTGAGGCGACTGACTTCGCTGAACCAATTACAAATCGTTGCATCGGAGGGTTCAGTTGCTCCATCAAGCAGATGCGGAAAATCAATTCGAAGTGTATGGTTGACAAGTTTGCGAAGCGTTTCAATGTCACCACGAGCGTTGAAGATTTGAAAGTTACCGAAGCGAGTAAACGAAGGCGCAACCCTACAAACCACTGCACCGGGTTCGCGACGCGGGTTACCGTTGTAGAACATGTCGCGTTCGACCAGTTCGCCTGTGCCAACGAGGCTGAGTGCGCGTGTGGTGGGGACTCCGAGATGGAACATGGCTTCGCTGCAGAGGAACTCACGAACCGACGATCGCAAAACGGCTAGACCGTCGGCGGTGCGAGAATAAGGCGTTGGCCCGGCCCCTTTTAACTGAAGCATCCAACGTTGGCCTCGCGAATTGACAACTTCGCCGAGATTGATTGCTCGACCATCGCCGAGTTGCCCAGCCCAGCTGCCGAACTGGTGCCCGCCATAACACATCGCGAACGGATCCATCTCTGGCAACACCCTGTTACCACCAAAGACTTCAGCGAACTCGCGGCTTTCGGCGACGCTGCTCTGCAGATCTAGCAACTCGCAGACTTCCCGTGAGTACGCGATGACTTGGGGGTTGGCTACGGGAGTAGGGCTTACCCGTGAGTAGCAAGCGCCAGCCACTTGGCGACGAAAGTTACTCACCTCTGGGTCGCTCGGAAGACTGCGGGTGAATTGGTTATCGAATTTCAGTCCCGCTAGGCTGTTAGTTGAGGAAATTGATCGCATGGAATAGTTGCCTTTCGGGGCAAGAGCTGGGATCCAGAAATTGTGAGAGTGAAGTACTTTCGCGGGAAAACGCTTGCGTTTGCGATTTCAGTCTCCATAAACACATGTTTATTGGAGTCGAAGTGATTGTTAAGAAAATTACAAAAAGAGGGATGGGGAAAGACGAATTCGCTTGACTGCGAGAGCAATGTGTAAGATATTCCCCCTTTAGCTGCATTTATCGCCGTTTTCGGCCCGTTAGGGACCGTCGGTTCGTCACTCTTTCTCGGAGATTCATTATGAAACGTTCACGAATGGGTTTCACCTTGGTGGAACTGCTGGTAGTCATCGCGATTATAGGTATTCTGGTCGGGCTATTGCTGCCTGCAGTTCAAGCAGCGCGAGAAGCAGCGCGACGTATGCAGTGTAGCAACAACGCACATAACCTTGCGTTGGCTTTGCACAATTATCATGACACTTACAAACGGTTCCCAGCTGGGGTGACCGCCTGGAACGGCATGAACAACGGCGCTAACCGCAACAATGGTTCGCCGGAAGCAAACGGCGGTTTCTACAATGGTATGTGGAGTTGGTCGGCTTATATTCTGCCATTCATGGAAGGGCAGAGCCTATATAACACGATCAACTTCAATCGCCGCCCATGGGTTGAAGAACGCGGTGATGCTTGGTTTTATGATACCGGAGCTGACACGACCGCCTTTGCCGCTGTAAACCGACTTGTTTCTACGCAAATGCCGCCCTCATTTGCTTGCCCAAGTACACCACAACCGAATCCCGGTAAGTACAAAGACTATGCGTTGAATGCTGGTCACGGTCCGAACGGTGGCACTAACGTGCAAGCAGGTGGAACAATGATAAACACTTGCTGCCCCGAGCGAGCCACAATTGCCAGTGGGATCGCCCACAAGAATAGCTATATCAGAATGGCGCAGATAACCGACGGGACGTCCAACACACTCATGATAATCGAGCAGGCTTCGATGATTCCAAGATGGAGATTCCCCACAAACCCGATTTTCTGGACAAATCACCAATCGCAGGGATTGTCAATGTCTAACCAAGGGGCAACGAACTTCCCACCTAACCAGAATCCAGTATTTCAAGTATCTCGCCCAGGCAGTCCGTTAAGTGATGGGCCCGGTATCGGGCTGGTTGGTCGATGTTCCCGCAGTTTCCACACTGGTGGTATCAACACAGCAATGGCTGACGGTAGTGTTCGTTTCCTCGCCGAGACGATTGCAGGAATTCCATGGCGGGCTTTACACACCCGAGATGGTGGCGAAGTTGTAACGGTGGAAGATTAGTAGTTATGCGCAACTTAATTCCTCATTTAGGCAGGCTTATGAATCGTAGATTTTTTTCGTGTGCAACGCTCGTTTTGTGCATGCTCGCCGTGGTTGGTTGTGGTCCTTCTGGACCGAAGCTGTACCAGATCAAAGGCACTGTTACCCGCGAAGGGCGTCCGGTGAAGTACTTGTACATCACCTTCAGCCCCGATGATGACGGCACCAAAGCCGTTTCAGTCGGAGCGTCGGATAAAGATGGGCGTTTCGAAATGATGATTGCGTCAACCCCCGGAGTCTATCCCGGTCCGCACAAGATCTTCTGTCACGATCCGCTTATCGATTTAGGTTCCAAGACAAGCACGGAGCCCGATTACCTGGCTTGCATCAAGGAGTACTCGCCCGCGAATTCTCCATTGACAATCAACGTCGACAAGAACATTTCCAACTACGAACTGAAGTTGGACCCGATCAAGTAATCGATTGAACGCTTGGTGCATTAAGTATTAGGCTATCCGGACTCCGTTCGGATAGCCTTTCTTTTTTGATGAAGGGATTGTCGCCCGCTAACCCTTTAACCGCTATACACTCGGAGGTGATCTTCACAACTCTGCGATCCCTTCAGGCTCGACTTTCCTTCACGCGTTCTTTCCGGTGGTGGCGTTTCGCTTACCTTACATCTGGCGTTGGGTCTTACATTCCTTGGGAATGACAGTAATGCGGGTAGGCGACCGAAACCGGTGCTAATGCGCATCGGTTAGTAACCCCACCTCTCGCAGAATACGGGAAGCGTATTGCCTGCATTTCCACTTGGCATTGTTCGGATCTCAAGGCTTAGCTATTGTTCCCGATGAACCATCGCCAGAACTTTTGGAGCTGAGCAACAGATGACGTCAAATTCGATCAAAAAGAAGAGTGCGGGCGGAATGCGGGCTTTTTTGCTCGGGATGGCGATCAGCGGCATCTATTACTTCATCGTGCATCAGCCTTTCATGCACGATTCTATTCTGCATACCTACACCACTCACCACATTACCGAATACGCGATCGTAATCCTGTTTTTCTGGGCGAACGCAGAGCATTTCTTTTGCTACCGAAATTCCAGCCGCGAATTGGCTGCCATCGGACGAAATTGGTTGCCCACGCGGGCTGGACTAGAAGAACCCGAGTATGCAGGTGAGTTGCTTTCGGGGCTGACCAAGAAGCACGCTGACGCAAGCGGCACCATGATGTTTCATCGCCTCCAGTCCGCCCTGAGATTCGTTTTCGAACGACGCTCGGCCGACGGTTTTCGCGACTACCTTGAATCGCTCTCCGCCCGCGACGCGGACGAAGTTTTCGAACGTTATGGATTCTCGCGATTCGTCACGGCGATTCTTCCGATCGTGGGCTTGATCGGCACAGTCGTTCACTTCGGTACAGCCCTGAGCGGTCTCTCGATGGACGGGTTGTCAGAAAAACTCCCCGCGATGTTGAGCGGCATGGGTACTGCGTTCAATACAACGTTTACGGCAATGTCAGGTCTCGCGGTCACTATGCTTATTCGGTTTTTGATTGAACGCCGCGAAGGCGGTGCACTCAACAGAATGAATAGCTACGTCGAAGACGAATTGCTCTATCGATTTAAGTCAGTGGATGGAACGTTGACTCCATTTATCGACGCCGTCAAAGAGTCGCAAAGCAATATGCTCACTGCGCTCGGAGCCTACGAGAAGAAACTCGCCGACGAATGGCACAAACGCCTGGACGCTACACAATTGCGTTGGGAGCAAGTCGACCAGCGGCAGGAAGAAAACTTGGTGCATTTCTTGCGGATTGTTGAAAAGCAGCAAGCAGCTTATTCAAGCGAAATCCAGCAACTCAACTCGGACATGGTTCTAGCACAAAAGCTGATGAGCGAAGTGGCAACAACCATTGTGGCCGATGGCAAGTTACTGCAGTTGCAAGACCGACTGGTCGAGAACCTCTCCATTCTGCGGCAATCGCAAGAGCTGGAAAGTGCCATGCACGAACTCACCGCAGCCATTCACTTGTTCACCGCCAGACAGAATTCCCACCGAGCAGCAGCGTAGGAGGCTAAAGGCTTAAGGGGAGAGACGCTAGCGATTTGAGATTCGCAAAGTTCCACTAGTGCTCTGTCCAGATTAGATTTTGGGGTTAGGCACATTAACCGATGTGCGTTAGCACCGGTCTCCGCAATGTGAAAACCGCGGCTAAATCCGTGCGGTTAATAGCACTCGAATGCGCGATCAACCCATAAATCTAATCTGGACAGAGCACTAGTGGATTGTCACAGAGTAATTTTAGGGTTTGTAATATCAGCCGGAACGCGCTAGAGTCCGGTTTTCGCCACCGCAAACGGTGCTAGCGCACTGCGGCTAATCCTAACATTTAAGTTTGGCGCTCCACTCGCATCTAGTGCTTCATCCAACTTTAATTTTGGGATTAGGGGTGATAGGGTGGCACGCCCTGAGTCTTCGAAGGGCGTGGCTCTATGTAAAGCGCCACGCCCTTCGCAACGCTCAGGGCGTGCCACCCCCAAATTAAAGAT
>JANRMD010000435.1:0-11844 GCA_033761895.1 Pirellulaceae bacterium
CGAGGTCCACCAGTGTTTCAATCAACACGGCGGTTTGTACAGTCATGTGCAACGAACCCATGATCTTCACGCCCTTGAGCGGAAGGGTCTTGGCATGGCGTTGACGCAAGATCATCAAACCTGGCATTTCGTCTTCAGCCAGTTCGATTTCTTTGCGGCCGAGCGCGACTAGTGTTTCAGCTTCTTCTCGCTTGCCAGCGGCGGCCAAATCAAACGCGCGAACCTTGAACGGAACGCGAGCACCAGCCGCAGGTTTTGCGCTTGCGGCAGGCTTGGGAGGGGTAGCAGTACTCATTTTCGAAAACTCCTTAAATCGTTTTCTATCCAGTAAATCCAAAAACAAACATTTAACCTAAGGTCTACCGACAGCACTTGCCGTAGCCCATTGCACCAGCGGCGCTAGCCACAGGCCATTTAACTAGTGAACCGACGGCGCTAGCCGCAGGTCGTTTAACTTGTGAGCCGACGGCGCTAGCCGCGGGCCGTTTAATTGTTATGTATGTCAGTCCCGCGGCCAGCGCCATCGGCTCACAATTCATCATTCGATGACGACAAAATCACGTTGCACATCCCGCATCATGCCGTGTTGCCACAGCTGAAAACAAGGCAGGTCCTTTCGCCTGCGAATCAGGAGGTAAGTGAAAGTAACGCTTTAGTTTCAGTCCAGCTTGTTCAAGCCAGCTATTGAGCTCATCTCTCTCCACGCCCAACCGCAAGTGCCCCATCTCAATCTTGTAGGAAGCTCGCTCGTGCGGAAGCAAATCGACAATCACTAACGACCGGTTTGACTTGAGCACTCGAGCCGCTTCGCGCAGCACAGCCACCGGATCAGGTAAGTAGGCCAGCACCAATACCAACCAGGCTGCATCGAGCATATTGTCTTCGAGTGGCAAGTCAGTTAGCGAGCCCGATCTCAGGTGCACATTGTTGTAATGCGCCAGCGAAGTTCGCGCGGCGGTCAACATGGCCACGGAGTTATCAATCGCGTAAACGGTTTCGACAAACGGAGCAACCAACTGACTCAGCGGCGCAGATCCGCAGCCGAGTTCGCCAACCACGGCATCGCTGGGCAGGCAGGCCGCCATCGCCACCGCGTCCAATTGCTTGCCGAACAAGTCCACCCGCAGTTTGTCCCATTGCTCTGCTGCTGATGAAAAGAACACTTCACTCCGTGACCGTTCCGCCAACACTCCCGCCAATCGCTGTTGGTCCAATTCCGTGGTCGGCGAGTCTGCTTGCTGCCGCACCCATTGCCACAAACTAACTCGATTCTCGTTCCATTGGGTGTGATCGATCCGATAAAGGTGGTTGGTTCCATCGCGGCGACTTTCAAGCCATTGGTCCGCAATCAGCACCTTCAAGTGCCGACTTACCGTGCTTTGGGGCAACTGAACCACCGTACACAACTCGGAAACTGACAGCTCTTCTTGCTCCAGCAAACGGAGCAACCGCACACGCGTCGCGTCCGCTAAAGTCTGTAGCCAGTCAAGAGAAGCTGTCGCCACCACGAAAATTTGCCCCAAAAACCGAGAACTGCAGCATCCATCCGTCCATCCGGATGAATCGCTATTATGGCAAAGTATAGAGGGGCGTCAATAGCGAGGGAGAAATCTTGCCGTGAACTTAGTGCTCTGCCCAGATTAGATTTTGGGGTAGCGAAATGCGCCAAGCATTTCGAGTAGCCACCGTCGCCAGACGGTGGACACGATGCGGGGTGACTAACCACCGCTTGGCAGCGGCGGCTACCGAGGGCCACCAGTACTCGCGAAATGCTTGAAGGGTTGGCGGCGGTTACCAGAGCAAAAACCGTGGCTAACGCCGATCGGTTAATCCCGCAGATTTACTCTGCGGATCGTTCGGTTTCTCACTAACTTGAGACGCGGTGACGAATGGCGACGAGAGCTGAGGTTGTTAGCAGCCTACGCTTCGCCGAGTCGCGACATCCCGGCCGGCTGGTCCTCGAAATGCTTGACGGCTTCCGCTACCTGGCAGAGTGCGACCCACTATCGACTGCCGCGTTTGATCACTTCACCTTCCATCATCTGCATGGCTTCAATAGCGGCATCGGTGTGCGGGTAAGACTGCACGATTGTCTGAAGGATGCGTTGGCGAATGGTGCCGTTAGCGACTCTCGCATGTTCAAGCATGGGAGCGGCTGCGGATTCTTCTTGCGTCTGGATCTGTTCGAGTTGTCTGAGCAGTTGCTCGCGTTCTCTAGACGAAAAAGTCTCTGGAACATACTGGAAACGCCAAACGGTGACTTGCTGCTCTCCAAAGCCCGCGACGGCTTCGCGTAGCAGTGACTCACTGCCGAGTTGAGCAAGCAATTGATACGGGCTCTGGCGTCTCGGGCGTCGCACACCTTCGGAGTTGAGCTTGAAGAAGTTGACTAAAACGGTGTAACGGCCCATGGGTGCGTTCGTGATCCAACGCACATTTTCGACCGGCTCTTCACTTTCGCCTTCGACATTCATATCTACATCTAGCATTCCAGCGCAGCGAGAGCGACGATGTTGGTGCGAAATGTGTTCACCGGATGGGGTAATGACATGCAGATCAACATCATTGACATTTCGCCAAGCCAACGCGAATTGGACTTCCCCTTTTTTGCCACCTGCTTTGGTGACTCGATTCTGAATAGTGGCCGTAGTCATGGCAGGCGTTCCGAACTTGGGTTCTTTGTCGGCTGCAGGAGACGCAGAGCCCTGCGTGGTTGAAGTCTCCGCAGTTTCTTGAGGCGAAGGTGCATCAATTTTTGGTGCATCCATTTTCGGTGCAGCCCCAGAGGCAACTGACAACTGCGACAGATGGGGCAGTTGCACCGCCGGCGTTTCCGCTTCGGCAGGAGCGTCAACCTGGCTAGGCGGTAGTTCCCAATCCTCAGCTTGAATCAACATCAGCTCTTCTTCTGCACTGATCTCTGACGCGTCCAGCATCAGCGATTGCAAATCAACCGAACCAGTGCCCACCGCCAGCAGGCTAAGCCCGAGCACTAACGCCAAATGGACGCAGCAACTGAACGCGAAGCCAACGAGTTGGTCGCGACGTTGCCGGTTTGCATCCAGCCAGTCGGACCATCGCTTCTTCATTGGCGTACGAGCACGTTTCAACGGGATGGACCTTTTGCAACCGATCTGATGTCTAGCGGTACGAGCGATGCTTAGATTTGTGGGCAATGACACGCAAGTGCTTCGTCCATCTTTAATCTGGACAGAGCACTAGGTACGACCTGAGTTCATTCTAGCAGGCGTTAGTGGTGGGAGACAAATCAATTCTCTTTTTCGTTCACGATGGTGCGAGTAGAGGGTGATTGATAGTAGATGACTACGGTTGATTCGACCACAATCTCAGGCTTCATTGGCAGGCTATAGGATTTGTCATCAGCGGCTTTCGTGCGTCCAGCGTAATAGGTGTTCTTGGGTCGATACGCGAAAATGTAATTGCGACGGTCATCGTAGCGAGGTGTCACGTTACTGGCCGCGACGTTTTCGAAGGAGGCGTACATCTCTGCAGGCAGGTGCACTTGGGTTTGCTCTTGCACGTTAATCGGTTTAGGTTGCTCGTCGAAGACGGCCGTTAGGAGCGATTTGGATTTCTCCTTGGCGGCGGCGACAGCGCCCATCCTCGCGTCTTTTTGGGCTAGCGAGATATCTGCTGTGTAATCGACTCCGATCAAGTCAGTTAGGCCCGAACTCAAGGCCGCTTCAATCACCTTCATGGCTTGCTCATTGGTCTCAACGGCAATGTGGAGATTGGTTTGCATCCGATATCCGCTTTGCTTTTCAATAAGCGAATTACTCTCGCCTTCGACCCATTCAAAACGTGGAATCGCAGAGATGAAATCTTCGAAGATCTTGTCTTTGCCAATTCTCAAGGCAGCCAGGGCTGTCGTTGTTTTTTGAACTTTTGCCTCGGTAGATTTTCTGCATGCAAGCGCGTCCTTCTCCTCTGCGGTCACAGCCCAGATCAGGCGGATGGAAGTCGGAGTGACTCGCTTTTGGCAAGTGCCTTCGATGGCGATGTGAGAATTGGCGGCAGCGACGGAAAGTTGTGGCAGTAAACTCGTGGCCGACAGCTGTGTCGCGCGATTACCGCTGATTTGCGCAATTGTTACTTGCTGGAGAAGAAGGCAAACGCCTAAAGCCAGCCAAAGCGGAATGTAATTCTTGAATACCATTCGTAGCTCCAGATATCAGACTGTGAGAACATCGCCGGGAGATTTTGAGGATATCAGATTCCGCCTCGTTCCCAGGCTCTACCTGGGAACGCATTGCTCCGGAGGCTCCGCCTCGCCCACCCTACACGCAGGCGCAGCCTGGGGTGTGCGACAATTAGCAATAAGACAGAATCCGATTATGTAACTTTTGTTCCTCTTCAGGCAACACAGTCACGAACGAAGGAGATCCCCCCCGCCCAGGTCTTTCGTTTCCATGGCACAATCCTACTCAACACAAACCAAATCAGCTAACTTTGTTACATACTAGGGGTTGGGGGTGAGGGGCAAGTCCCAAGTTAAGCCAATTTAAGTAAGCCGTTGTGCTACCGTCTCGAGTAACCATAGAGAAAGTTGCACCCGGCAGGAGCGCCCCACCAAAGCGTGTTGCGAATCGGCCGTGCGTAAGTTGCAGGATCAGACGCCTGCTCGCGAACATTCCGGTGGTGGCGCTCCGCTTACCACCGGCTATTGCCTGAAGACCGCTCTGCGGCGCCGAAACCTGCCCGCTAGTGCCTGCGAAGATTACCTGGCGAAGATTACTTTGCGAAGTTGAAGGATTCAGAAGGACTCTACAGCTGATACATCCTTAGTCCGTGCTGAAAGCGAACGTAGATTTCATTGTCAGCTACGGCTAGATGAGCCCAGCAGGGTTCGTCGGAGACTTGCAACTGATCGAGGAGTTCGATTTTTTCTGGATTAGCTGCGATCAAATAGAGTTTGCCGGATTCATCCAGTGCCAGTATCCGCTCGCCGTCAGTCACCATGCTCCAATACTTGCCGAAGGGCTGGGTGCGCCATTTTTCGCTTCCATCCTTCAAATCGATGCAACAGACACGCTGGTTCTTCAAGTGCAAATAGGCATAGTCGCCGACCACAATAGGTGATGACATGTAGGCTTCGGATTTGCCTTCCCAAGCGACATCCGTGGACCAACCGGTGGCCGATTCGGCTTTGACACTGATGGCTTGCGATTTGCCACCGTAACTGCTCGTGAAGATCTGCTGATTGAAGATCGTCGGAGTCAAAATGTTCATGCCTCGGAACGTTTGGATAGGTCGTTGCCAAAGTTCCTTACCGCTGCTCAATTCAACGCCCACCATTGCGTCGCGTGTGGCAGCCACCAGTTGGCGAGTGCCATTCAGCTCGGCGATTACCGGCGATGAGAACGCGCCACCCATCATGCCGCCCGATTCCTTCATGGCTATCCACCCGAGTTGTCCGTCAGCCAAGCGAATTTGCCGGATGCCGCCACCCGCTTGGACATATACGAACTCGCCATCGATCAGCGGTGAACAAACCAGCCCAAACGATGGCAGGTCTACTTTGTGTTCTTTGTTGAAATCGATACGCCACTGTTCATTACCCGTCTCGGCGTCGAAGCAAGCCACCACATCACGCATACCGCCCACAACGATCCGTTTTCCATCCGTCGCGGGTGTTGAGCGAATCCAGTCGCCATTGCTGGCGGCAAAAAAAGGAACGCTCATCGCGCCTTCCCATTCTTTCCTCCACACTTGATTGCCAGTTGCTCGTTCGAGCGCGATCAGAGTTTCGCTTTTCTTATTCAGCGATTCTGTGACCAGTACGTGTTTTCCAAAAATGATGGGTCCGCTGTAACTGTCACCGAGCTTCACAGTCCAAGCGGGCTGGAGCTGGGCAATTTTTTGAGGCAACTTGGTGGCGCACTTGCCGTCCCGATTTGGGCCTCGCCAGTTCGGCCAATTGTCAGCCAGGACACGCGAAGAAGCACCTGCCGCGGAGAGTGCTACAAGTGATGCCGTAAAATTTCGGCGGGTGATCGGCTGGCGCATGGCTGGGTCCCTGATAGTTAAGGAGAGTGTTTTGGTCGACGAAATGAGGATGTTCTGATAGGATTAGGCAGATCCAGAATTCTAAACTCTGCACTATAGTAGGCCGACAATGCCTTGGACCTTAATTTCGACATTGACCGTTTTAGTCTCTTCGTTTGGCTTGAGCAACCTGCTTCAGGCCGCACCGCAGGCGGATGTTGCGGTAGTGGGCGACAGTGAGGTCAAGGATGCGCTTCATCGCGGCTACGAGATCATTCGCAAAGGTGTGAAGAACTACCCCGAACATCGGGATTGCTTTTCATGCCATCATCAAGCCTTGCCAATTGTGGCATTTTCGCTGGATGGTCGAAAGAGCTTAGAGGTGGATTCGACCGAGTTCTACCAATCCGAAGTGACTCAAGCGATTCTGAAGTTTACCGAGGAGTCTTTCGCGCCTAAAAAGGCTTTGATGCGAGAGGGGAGCGGAGTGGGCGGTCGAGCTTTGACAGCCGCTTATGGTTTGTGGACGCTGGATGTAGGCCGCGCGCCGCGTTCGGAAACCATCGATGCCATGGTTGAGTATCTATTGAAGACACAGGCCGAAGACGGCGCTTGGGAGTTCCAATCCCATCGCCCGCCCGCCGCCGCTTCAAGAATGATGACTACAGCCATTGCAGTTTACGGGCTACGGGCGTTTGGATTCGAGCAATCGCAAAAGCCGCGCACCGAAGAGGCCTTAAGAAAAGCTGCTGCGTTTGCGGAAAAACACCCGCTCGATGGAAGCCATGAAGAATTGATCGGCGCACTTTGGCTCGACCAAATGCTCGTCAACGAGCCAGCCACATCGGCTGAGCTCTTGAAGACACGCCTGTCCACTCGGACCAATGAACTTTCGCAGCGACAGCAACCTGATGGCGGCTGGGCGCAAACCGCTGAGATGAGCAGCGATGCTTATGCAACTGGTCAAGCGCTGCTGATGCTTGCACAACTGGATAACTCCGGTAAAGTGCATGAACGCGACTCTTTTAAGCAGGGAATTCGCTTTCTGCTGAAGAATCAGCAGACAGACGGTTCTTGGCATGTGGTGACTCGCGCAAAACCGGTGCAAGTCTATTTCGATAATGGTGACCCTCATGGGAAGGACCAATTCATTTCGATGATGGCCACGTGTTGGTCAACAGCTGCACTCGCCAACTTTCAAGCGAGTGGCAGCCTGCCGCTTGAGTCGGTTCAAGTTGCGTTGCGCAAGGCGGAGTGAGCACTAGCCATTTTCAATGGATTAACGCTTTTTGATTTTGTTTGCTGGCCCTAGTGTCGCGAAACGTAAGTTCTATACCGCAGCTTTGCGGCAAGCGGGCGAGGACGCCCGCGCTCCGGAACCGGATGTCCCTCCGCAAGAAAATCCAGGTGAGTTCCAAAAGTCACTGTACTTTGTACGCAAACGGTGGCATTTTCGGGTGCGTCACCTGTAGTTCGCGATGATTCAATAATCTGGTCCTCACAGAGCGCGGGCGTCCCCGCCCGCTGCCCCACTTTATTAGCATGGTATAGAACTTACTATTCGCGACACTAGCGGGCTGTTTGTCTAGTGCGCCGTCGGCGCTAGGGCGATAGCCGCGGGTTACCGAAGTTTGGTGCGTGCAGGGATTTGACTCGTGCCAATGCGTGTTCAACTGGAAGTTATTCTGCATGGGTAGGTTTATTGACGATCAAAGATGGCTGCTTCGGTCACCTGCGGCTAGCGGCCAATGTCACTCACTTAAACCTATAGTTGGGGTCAAGTTGGCTCTCATTCCCAGGCTCTGTGGCTCTCGTTCCCAGGCTCTGCCTGGGAACGCACTGCTCCAGAGGTTCCGCCTCGACATTTCCGGCAGGCGGAGCCTGCAAGGCAGTGGGTTCCCAGGCAGAGCCTGGGAACCAGATGCTAGTTTGGCTAGCACCGTCAGCTCACGCTGTCCGTGGCGCAACAATTCACCAAGCCCTTGACGCAATTCCGCGAACGATCATAAACGAATGACTCCGCCGATTACCGCTAACAGAAGTGACTCTTTCGATGCCTAACCGACTTGCCGAAGCGACCAGCCCTTACCTGCTGCAGCACAAAGACAATCCTGTCAACTGGTTTCAGTGGTCGGACGAAGCGTTCGCGCTGGCCAAGAAGGAAGACAAGCCGATCTTTCTTTCGATCGGCTATTCCGCGTGTCACTGGTGCCACGTGATGGAGCATGAGAGTTTTGAGAACGAGCGGATCGCAGCCATCCTCAATGAGCACTTTGTGTCGATCAAAGTTGACCGCGAAGAGCGACCGGATATCGATCACATCTACATGCAAGCCGTGCAGATGCTGACCGGCAGTGGTGGGTGGCCAATGAGCGTCTTTCTGCGTCCCGATGGTCCACCGTTTTTTGGAGGCACTTATTGGCCGCCCGAGACCAAGTTCGGTCGGCCGGGATTTGGTCAGGTATTAACGACGGTCGCGGATGCTTGGAAGAATAAACGCGATCAACTGGAACAGCAAAGCGAGCAGATTACACAGCATTTGAAAGAAGTTTGCCGCGGACCAGCGGCCAATGCGGCAGCGCTTTCCAAAGAGCTGCTCAGCACTGCCGACCGTTGGCTGGCTCGTAATTTCGATGCGACGCATGGTGGCTTTGGCAGCGCTCCCAAGTTCCCGCATGCGATGGACCTAGCGCTGCTGCTCGAACTCAATGTGCAATCGCCTTCGGATGCTCGCAAGCAGATTGTGACGCTAACTCTCGACAAAATGGCTGCGGGCGGAATCTACGATCATCTCGGTGGTGGCTTCGCTCGCTACAGCGTCGACAACCGTTGGTTGGTCCCCCATTTTGAAAAGATGCTCTATGACAACGCGCTGCTGGCATCGTTGTATGCGGATGCGTTTCGATTGTGGAGGACGCCTACCTACGGCCAAGTCACCCGCGAGACCCTCGACTACATCTTGGTCCAAATGACGGATGCAACCGGCGCGTTCTACAGTACCGAAGATGCTGACAGTGAAGGAGAAGAGGGCAAGTTCTACGTCTGGAAACTCAGCGAAGTCGAGAAGGTGCTGGGCGTCGAGCGTGCCAAGGAGTTTTGTGAAGTCTACAACGTCACCGCCAAGGGCAACTTCGAAGGACATTCGATTCTAAATCTACCTAAACCCGTTGCCGAATTTGCCAAGCTCAACGGAGTCAATGAGCCGGAACTCCAAAAGCGACTGGCCGATGATCGCAGCAAGCTCTTCGCGCATCGATCCAAGCGAGTGCGTCCAAGTCTGGATGACAAAGTGCTGGTGAACTGGAATGCGTTGATGATGACTGCGATGGTCAAGGGCTTTCGCGCGGTCGGCGACGATCGCTATCTTCAAGCTGCCATTAAGTGCGCGCACTTCATTCGCACTCAGATGCGTCGCCCCGATGGCCGACTGTGGCATTCATGGCGACAAGGTAAGGCCAACTTCGATGCTTATTTGGATGATTATTCTTACCTGATTGATGCGCTGGCGGAGCTAATCCAAGTTCATGCCGATGCCGAGCTGTTCACTTGGGCCATTGAGTTGGTTGAAATCATGCGTAAGAACTTTGAAGATCCTGTCGGCGGCTTCAATTACACCGCCAGCGATCACGAACAATTGATCGCACGCAGTAAAGATATGGCGGACAGCAGCGTTCCGAGCGGCAACTCGATGGCTGCGTCTGGCCTACTAACCCTGGGTAGATTGTCCGATCGATCTGAGTTCATTGACGCAGCCAAGAAGACCCTGCAAGCCTGTTCAGGTGTGATCGCCAGTTCACCGCAAGCCGCAGGGCAATCCCTGCGCGTCCTCAATCGCGATTTCCTTCCGAGCCGACAGTGGGCGCTGATCGGAGGTGACGATCCAGTCGCGTTCTCCAATGCTCGAGCCGAGTTGCTCGGAGTCCTGCAACCGCAAGCGATTACTTTGATTTGCTCGGGAGAGACAGAGCGTTTGACACTCGAACCGATCTGCCCTTTGGTGGAGGGTCGCAAGGCAGTTGGTGGCCAAGTAACACTTTACGCGTGCACCGACTTCGTATGCTCCGCACCCACGGTTGGCCTTGAAGCGATCCGCGGCTTTGTGAAAGCGGAAGCCACAGCTTGAATTTTTTCGGACGTCAACGAATATGCACCCACCTGTAGAGCCTCCCAAGTTAGTGAACGCTGATCAGCCTAAGTTGAGTTCGCCCGCCAGCAAACGTTTCCAGGATTCGGCGCTGGCTCAGAGCAAGCTGGCGGTGTTGGCAATCCTGTTCTTTGTGACCGGTTTCCTTGGTCTGCCACTGCTATGGCTTTCGCCAAAATTTTCTACTGTTGAGCGATGGGTGTGGGCTATCCTTAATTCGATCTACACCTGTGCACTTATCTGGATCGTCTTTAAGATCTGCATGTGGAGTTGGGCACAGATCAGCTCCAGTTTCTGACTTATGGTTCTTTGTTGAAGACAAGCTAAGGCGTTCGATATGGCTCGGTTCATGGCGCTGTTGCGCAACACATGGTGGTTATGGATAGCGTTTTTCTTAAGCGGCGCCAGCCTATCGTACTTCAATCCGATCTTCCTCTTTATGTTCCCGCTGTGCGTAACTGTCTTCGTCTGGTTTGCCTATGTCCGCTATGACGAGAACGGAAATTTCAAAGGCAGCTAGCACTGATAGTCGCACAATTGTCCCAATTGTTGCAGCCGAGAGTCGCACAATTGTCCCAATTGTTGCAGTGAGAGTCGCACAATTGTCCCAATTGTTGCAGCTACGATTGGGACCATCGTGCGACAAACAGCGTCGAAAGCTGCGAACTGGTGTTACGCTCGTCGCATTCTTCCGAGTTAAGGCTTAGCAGCCGCCGCTGGGGGTTGTCCGACACGTTGACGAAGCATTTTGGCAAAGTTGGGCTCTTCGTAATCAAAGTAGGGGCCGAGCAATTCTTCGGCCTTTTTGCGTTGGTCGGGAGCTAGCTCGGCGAATAGTTTCGCGCGAGCAGCAGCTCGGATCTTCGCAATCGCTTGCACAGCTTCTGCTTCGATAGCGGCTGCTTTGTCGGTAAGGTGCTGCTTTTGATCTTCGTGGATGTCGATTTCCTTACCCAAGCGTCCTGAGATCAGCGATTCTCCTAGTCCGAGCTGAGTGATTTCCACTTGATAAGCCAACTGACGCACTCGTTCAAGTTGGTTGGGCAATAGTATTTCTTCGATGGCGGCTTCGGCGCGTTTGTTACTCTCTGCCCTAAGTTCACTGAGACCGGCGCTCAGGTTGTTATTGCCGGCAGCCATGTTGGCTCGAACCGTTTCACTAAGTCGCTTTTGTGATTCCTGCATGATCTTCTGGACCCCCGCGTACTGGTCTTCATCCAGCTTCAGCTCGCGACGCACCGATTCATTGGCAAGCAAATTGAACAAGGCCGATCGATTGTTGGGGTCCACTCCGAACATGTTGCCGCCCAAACCACCGCCGAGCGCTACCCCACCGGAAACAACACCTTTGGGAACTCCATCAGAACTTTGAAAGCTAAACACTTGCACTTCTTGGGCTTGCGCTGAAGCGGCAGATAGGGTCAAGGCAGTGGCTAAGCAGACGAACGATGTGCGAAGTGAAAACAGGCTCATAGAAAGACCCTCAAAAAAACCGGACTTTGGGGATAGGTGACAGCACTATGTTGCCACTGGCGGATTGCTGTTGCAAGCGTCGGCGAATATTCCAGGTAGCGGAAGCTTCCGAGCATTTCGAGTAATCTTGTAGCGGAATGCTTCAAGCATTTCGAGTAGCCACCGTCGCCAGACGGTGGACACGATGCGGGGTGACTAACCACCGCTTGGCAGCGGCGGCT
>JANRMD010000436.1:0-28779 GCA_033761895.1 Pirellulaceae bacterium
GAATTCTCGTCCCCGTATGAAGCACACTAAACGTAGCCTGTCAGAACAGTCGTCGTCGAAGTACTGGCTTGCCATTCTGGGCATTCTAATTGTCACATGCATTTGCTATTCTCCAGCCCTGGGCTTGGAGTGGATTTGGGACGATGATCAGTACGTGACAGAGAACCCGCTTCTGCGAAACTGGGACGGACTGAATCGAATTTGGTTCGAACCGAGCGCGTCGCCGCAGTATTACCCAACGGTCTTCAGTGTGTTGTGGCTTCAGTTTCAAATTTTTGGACTGAATCCGGCGATATTTCATGCGACCAATGTCCTACTCCACGCAATTACCGCAGTACTCGTGTACCGAATTGTGAACGACCTGAAGTTGCCGTGGCCGTTCTGGATTTCGCTCGCGTTTGCGGTGCATCCAATGCAAGTAGAAAGCGTGGCCTGGGTCACTGAGTTGAAAAACGTACTTTCCGGTTTTTTCTACGCTTGTGCATGGATCGTGCTCTGGCCCACGGTAAGTCCCGCCAACAAGCCCGTAATCCCGAGTGTAATAAGTTCAGACAAAATCCGTTGGTCCTTGTCGATGCGAGCTGCCGTCTCATTAGGACTAATATTCTTCGTGCTCGCGCTGCTGAGTAAATCTGTTACTGCCTCTCTGCCTGCGGGGATGCTGGTGGCGCTATGGTTCAGATACGGCAGAATACCGCAGCGGAGCTTGGCCATACTCTTGCCACTGCTACTCATCGGTGCCGCAATGGGATGGAATACGGCGCGAATTGAACGATTGCATGTAGGCGCGGAAGGCGCTGACTGGAGTTATGGGCTGCTTGATCGAATCGGTATCGCAGCGCATTGCCTTGTACACTACGCGTGGCAAACCGTATTACCCTTCGAGCAAGTCTTCTTCTACAAACGATTTTCAACTAGCTTCTGGGATCCTGCGAATCTCTTTTGCGTTAGCGTATGCGCGGCGCTCAGCGTCGCATTTGTGCTGCTAGCAAGAGCTGGCAATCGTGGGCCGTTGGCGGCCTGTCTGTTTTTTGGGGGCTCCGCTTTCCCGGCGCTCGGGTTTCTTAACGTTTATCCTCATCGATTCTCTTTTGTGGCCGACCATTTTGTTTATTTCCCACTTGCTGCATTATTGTGCTTGTTGTTTGTGTCTATCCATTGGGGTTGTTGCAAACTGCTGAGCCTGGAAAAAATGCTGCTTGCGGAACTCGCGCCGATGTCTCTGTGTATTTTGTACGCTATCGCATCACTGAATTACATTCCCGTTTACAGCAACGAAATCACGCTATGGCGCGACACGTTGTCCAAGAACCCAGACTGCCCCGCCGCTATGCAGAACCTGGGGTTGCGATTGGTTGAAAGCGGGCAGGCAGATGAGGCCCTAGGCGTTCTTCTTCGCGCGGCAGAATTTGACTTCGATCGCTACCAGACCTTCAATAGCCTCGGAGTAGTCTATAAGGCACTCGGGCGTTTTCCTGAGGCCCGACAATCGCTGGAACAATCACTGTTGCTAAAGCCAAAAAATGACCGCGCCTGGACCAACTACGCGGCGCTCATACGTGTCGAGGGACAGCAGACCAAGTCCGACGGATGGCGCGAGTCCGCTCGCGAAAAGTACAGTCGAGCGTGGGAGATCAGGCCCACTTACTTGGCCGCTTTTGGGCTAGGAACTCTTGCGGCCGAGCAGAGCGATTGGGCAAACGCCGAACTGTGGTTTCAAAATGCCTTAGAACTCCAGCCCGCCGATTTGGATGCTCAGTACAATCGCGCGTACGCGCTCCTGCAGTTGGGAAGAAGGCGCGAAGCAGCTGAGTTGTGCATGGCGATGATTCGAAGCAACCCGCGCGATCATGACGTGCTCGCACTCCGAAAACAAATTGGCATCTTGGCACCATGAGACGTTCATTCGCATTGTTCTCTTAGCCTACTTCCAATATCAAACAAGTAAATCTAGATATGAGCACAAAGACAAAATGCCTGAACTAAATCGAAGCGTTTCAGGGGCACTCCTGCTATTCAGCATTGTTGGGATCTTGGCGGGTGTGACGTTTGTTTACCAAGCTGCTTTTCCAGGCGATTTCATCCGCGATGACGTGATCGAGATTAGCGCGAACTATCGCATGGGAAACCTGACGGAGTTGGTCAGCACCTCCTCACGAGGTGTCAAACTACCCGCACGTCCATTGGCTTACGCTTCGTTCTCGCTCAGCGAAGCTATCTTGGGCGAGAAACCGCAAGCCTTTCTTGCTGTCAATGTGATTATCCATGCTGTCGCGTGTTTGCTGCTGTTCAGGTTGTTGTGGTTGGTATCCATCCGCACCGATGATGCAATTGCAGTTCCGACACGCATGCTGCCCATCGGTGCGCTCGTTTCGGTGTGGGCGGTACATCCGATGAATGTGCACGCAGTAGCCTACATTTATCAGCGCATGGAGAGCCTGATGGCCTGTTTGTTCCTAGCAGCTTCCATCCAGATAGTTCATTACTTGAGACAGCCACACTGGATAAGGTTGGTAATGGCAACTCTGTTTGCAGTACTGGCTGCACTTTCTAAAGAGGTCGCTGCGGTGTTACCGCTTGCGCCATTTGTAATCTCGGCGGTCGTCGCAGAGTCGATCGCAGTTCGAATGCGGCGAGCTGCAATAGTCGCAATGCCGTTGATGCTTACATGGGTAGCAGTCGCTGCATATTTAGTTCCGCAGCTCGACAGCTATCGTAAGGTCGTATGGGGATCAGATAGTTCCCCGTGGAGTTACTTCATGACTGAGTCTCAAGTGATCGTCCATTATCTAAAGTCATTCGCTTGGCCAGATAAATTGAGTCTAGTTTATGATTGGCCGACGGTCACTCGGTTCTCCGAAGTCATGATTCCAATGACGGTTTTGGTGATCCTCCTACTGTTCGGGATCTACTTTATTGGACGCGGTTGGCTAATCGGCACCGGTGTTTTGTGGTTTTTCCTGGTACTGGGACCATCTTCAAGCTTTCTTCCGATGGTGTGGGCGGCTGAGGACTATCGAACGTATCTTCCAATAGTAGGACTGCTAATTGCGATTGTGGCCGTAGTGATTTTTATAGAAGTGCGAATGTCGCGACGATGGGTGAAAATGTGGCATTTCAGTGCGACGGCAGTGATCCTTCTTTGCGCTGTATTTATGGCCATTGCAGGACGCTCGCGAGCCACACTCTTTCAATCGCAACTTGCCATATGGACTGACGCAGTAAAGTCAGAGCGCGCTCCCGCAACTGCACCCGCAGTCCTTAGTGACATTTTGATCGACTTGAAGAACTATACCCAAGCAGAGAATTTTGCAAGAAAAGCGATCGAGGCAGCCCCGACTAAGCCGAAGGGCTGGAGCAGCTTGGCCAGCGCTCTCACGCATCAGGGGCAAGTAACCGCTGCTGCGAAAGTGCTCGACGATGCCATGGCTGCGGCTAAAGATGATGGCAGCCTTGCGTTTGCGAAAGGCAACTTGCTGGCCGCTAAGGATACTCCTGCAGCGATCGAAATGCTCGACAGGGCTGTAAGTCTGGACCCTTTAAACGAGAGCGCCTGGAACAACCTCGGCATACTGCTGGCTCGTGATCCAGCCACTTACGAGCAAGCGGAAGAGTGCTACCAGAGATCGCTTTCACTACGAATCGACAATCGGAGCGCATACCAGAATTTGGTTGCACTACACATTAAGTCAGGAGAGCTTTATGACGCTCGAACTGTCCTGTTGGCTGCTAGGAAAATCCTTCCGAATGACGGCGATCTTCGTTCTCGCCTTGCCACTTTAGAGAGATTGATTCGTGAGCAAGAGCGGCAGAGATCCGACAAAGAATAAAGCATGCATGAATCACCCAGGGCAGATCAACGAGTTGAAAAACTGCGATTCAGTTTTCTCGCTACGCGCATCCCCATTGAACTAGCTCTGCAGGCGTGTTAGCTGTGGTTGATTCGGAATCAATGCGAACCAGTAGGAACTTCAACTGATGAAACACCGCTTGTCAACGCAGAACGCGCCCGCGCCAAACGAGACGCTGAGGTTGGCTCACTCGCAAGAAGGTAGCTACCTTCGGCTTTTCTGGCCGGGGCTAATACTGGCATGTGTGCTTACCGTCGCTGTGACGATACTCGTCGCACTGGAACGTGAGCGACGAGCGCGCGCTCAACTTGCGGCACGCATGGCCAAGATGAGTGCCGAAGGGGGAGCCGTCGATGATGCGAGCCTCGAGGCGCTGTATCACGCGCGCACCTCGACGGAAATGAATGCTCGGTGGGAAAAGGTCTTCGAGCTCGCAAAGACGCTCGAAGCTGCCGCAATCATCTCAGGTGACGACCAAGCGGTGTTGCCGCAGTTGGATGAACTGCGCAACGAAGTCTCAATGGCGGTCAAGTGTGACCGGCCACATCGATTTATCGCCGATTTCGAAGCGCACAATACGCTACTGCCCTATCTGAGCCGACTGCGTTCAATCAACGCGCTGCTGACTAGGCATGCCCAAGCATCAATCAATGTTGGCGAAACCCAAATGGCGATCGAAGACGCCGCCTTGATACTTGGGTGCGTCGATGCCATCTCAGCGGATCCCTATGCAATTCCGTGGATGGTTTCCTTCAGAATGCAGGGCTCAGCACAAGACATCTATCGAAGCTGCATCGAAAGAGACCTGCTGACCAAAGAACAACTTCTCACCCTGCTTGAGACATGCAGGGAACGTGGGCCAGTCGGTGATCGCTGGAAGTTGGCCATGTCAGGCGAACGCGCGAGCTTACTGGCGCTGCTGACAGACAGCAAATACGAAGATAGCCTCGAGGTCTACGATCCGACTTTCCATCGGTTCGGTATCCGCGGAAAGGCGGCCAACAACATCTTCGAACTGTTTGAAAAGTTGGAGGCAATCCCGACGGCCGATTTGCAAAGCATGAGTCAAGATTTAGCCGCCATTCATATCGAGTGGATGAATCTTTCGAATGGTTTTCTGACTCGATTCGATAACCGCATGGCACCTGAAATTGTCGACGACTACGAACGAATTGGTACCCACTTTATTCGCAACGAACTCAAGTATCGCATGACCGGCATCGCGATAGGCGTGCGACTTTATGAGAAAGAATTTGGCGAGTTGCCGAGGACGCATGAACAGCTTGAGCGAATTGGCTTTAGAGCGGCGGAATTGCGCTCGTTGTCAAATGCGCCTTTTAGTTTCGAGGCTTCACCGTCAAAGGTCCGCTTTTTCGATGAAGATCGCTCCTGGCAAAAGTCCGTGAATCCCAGTGCAACCGACCCGTATGCGGAATGGGAATGGACTTTGGAAGCGTCGTCTCAGCGGGACTGACCGAACTTCGCGTACCTTCACCTCTACCTCGTTCCGAGGCTCTGCCTTGGAACGCACTGCCTTGGAGCCTCCGCCTCGTGAATGTGCCGTTTCACATCGGCTGGATTGGAGCCTGGGACCATTTGTCCCGAGCGTTCTATGAATTCAACGCAGAACTCAACGGAAGTCTGGATGCTCGGGACAAATGGTCCCAAGCTACCTCGCTACTAACCTAGCGGTCGGGCAAAGCCTGGCTCAATAGGCTTGATCGAAAGCAGTCAGGGCTTTGGCGATCTCGCTTTCGGGGTTCTTTGTAAAGCGAGCCGCCAAGACCGCTTGCATCTGAGTTGCGGTGAACTCCGCAAACTGTAGTTCTTGACTAGCGGCCGAAGCGCTCTGGTCGAGTTTCTTGAGCTCTTCGGTCAGTTCATAGATCGTGACCGCAGTCTTGCTTTCTTCAGCGCCCCGGTGTGCTTCCGCCAAAGCACGACACAGCGCTCGCTTGATAAAGATCTTGTTCAAGCTGCCTTTGGCAGCTTCGTTGTCGGCAATTTCAATTGGTTTTGCTGCCGTGTGCAGGTAACAGAGTACCGCATTGGAAGCCAGATTCAGTTTCTTTTCGGCCGCGCGGAACTCGGTGGTCAAGAAGGCTTCGATGGATCGGAATGCTTTGCCCTCTGTGGGCTGCATGCTCGGTGCTGGCGGCAGATCCTTCACATCGAATTTTGGAACCGCACCTTGTTCAAGCAGGGCACCACGAACGACCAGGTTTAGGTGTTTCTCTTCCAAGCGTTCCATTGGGAACATCAGTTCGTCACAGTGACTTGAGTGAGAAATCGAAGCGATCATGCTACGTTGCTCGTTGTTGTAGCGAGTCCATTCCGCATGGATCTTGTCGATCGTATCCTCTGGCCCTTTGAACAGCGAGTCGCCGATGGCATTCATGTCGATATCAGCGGCTTTTTGGCTGACGAACACTCCAATGGCAATGAGGCACGCGATCGCGGCAGTCACTCCGATGGCGATGGCTAGCGGCTTGCCTGCAATTAACGGCTTGCGGCGAACTTGATAGTCCTCCCAGTTCACGTTCGTTGAGCTTGCATCAGGAAGAGCCCCGGTGAGGTTTGCGAATGGATCCTCCTGCGGAACTGGGGCAGCGCGTTTGGTTACCTTCGGTTTTGGCGCAGCGTCGCTTTTCGGAAAGCGGAGCCCGAACTTCTTCCCGCAGCCGGTACAGACTACAGTGGCAATGTCACCGTCGCTGGGTGCTTCACTGACCGTCACTTGCAACTTGCAGCTTGGGCAGCTTGCTCGTAGGGCTGTTGCCATTGCATGGTTCCCATCATAAAAGGCAGAGTTTGTAAATCGATATTTGCTAAAAATTCATCATTTGTTAACATAGAGGGGTCACCAATCGCTCGTTTGAGGCCCAAGATGGTGGAACTCCTGTATTTCATTCTGCTTGTCGTGCTAACCTCGGTAGGTTTCTTCAGCCTGGGTCGAGAAACAGGCATTCGTTTTCCCGGGGCAAACACAGGCCTGTGCGCTTTTTCGCTGGCTTTAGGCGGATTGATGTGCTGGATGCTAGCTGGTGACTTGAGATGGGCTTTTTGCTCACCGGCTGGTATGGCTCACCTAGTTTCTTATTCGCCCGCTCTGCTATTCGTATATGCTGCCGGGGCGTTGTATGTGAACCCGTCCGTCCAAGCAGGCAGTCGCGCGTTGTTGAGCGGCTTGTTATGCTTGGCGGTAATCGTTTTACTTGTAGGTGCCTTACAGCGCCCCGTTTTGCAGCCGATACAGCTTGCCAAGCTCAGCCTGTGGAAGGGGGATGTATGTTTGCAAAGTCATGAATCGAGCTGCGTTCCGGCGGCTGCGGTCAATTTGTTGCATCTGCATGGGATGGAGTTCAGCGAACGGCAACTGGCGGAGTTCGCACTTACAAGTCACTATGGCACGCCACCAGTAGGAAGTTTCCTTGCCATTAACCAAGCGGTTGAAGGGACAGCGTTCCAAGCGGCCATTCAACTGAAGCGACCGCACCTGGACGCCAATCAACCTCTACCAATTTTAGCGCATGTGCGTTTTGACCAATCGATCGAAGCTAGACCGCGATCATCCGGACTTTATTCGCGGCTTTTGCAGGGCATTCGAGCTCGTAGCGACGGACACGCAATCGTCATCGTTGAACGTTGTGCTGAGGGCTGGGTTGTAGTTGATCCAGCCGCTGGACGCGTTGTGTGGAGCGCCGAGCAAATGACCGAGTGTTGGAGTGGTGAAGGCGTTTACCTAAGCGCTAAGTAAATCACCACCGAGTTTACTCGGTGGAGTGACGACTTTCAGCTAAACACCGGCGTCATAACGCCTTCCCGCCTCCGCCCGTTCGGATTGCAAGCAGAGCTTGCAAACCGAACGGGCGGGGGCGGGTGCGGGGCGGCGGTCATTCTTTACCGTTAGCTAATCAGTCATCGCTCCACCTAGCAAGCTAGGATGGTGGCGATCGGCGAGAAGTGTCGCTTTCCTGCGATTTTGTGCCCTCTGCGTTCTTGCGTGGCGACTGGACGCTCGGGACAAATGGTCCCGAGCTACGTCGCTGTGGCCTATACCGGACTCAGGCCAGCCAGCTTGCCAACGCGTTCGACTTCATTCCATAGTTTCAAAGCGGTGCTGAATCGCTTGCGTGGCTCAGGTTCGGTCATACCGTTTACAAGATCCACGAACAGCTCATTAATGCCGATTTGTCCTTGCATTGCGACTCGGCGGCGTCTCTCTTTTAATCTTGGCAGCATGTCGCGAAGCTCGCCGTGTCCGTAGGGAGGCTCACCGGTGAGCAACTTGGTAAGCACAGCGCCGAGCGAATAGATGTCGGACTGCAGTGTCGCCGCGTTGGCTTCGTTGCCTAACAATCGTTCGGGGGCGGTGTAAGCCAAATCGCTGGGCAAGAATACCTGTCGTGTCACCAGTTTTGAGTTGGATGTATCTTCGGCTTTGGCCACAACCAAGTCGGACAGCAAGAACACATTCTTCGAGTCATTGAACAATATATTGGTTGGCTTGATGTTGCGGTGCACGATTCCTTCGCGCTCGAGGACGTACAGCGATTGAGAAATACAGTGAGCGACGCGCCATGCATCCTTCCATTCCAAGCAGCCGTTGATGCCGTACTTTTGGATTCGATCGTCGAGCGAGCCGCCGGGCATCCATTCCATCGCCACCCAGCAATAGGTTCGTTTTCGACCGGCTCGAAAGAGTTTGATCAAACATGGGTCGCGAACTTCTTGAAGTATGCCGATCGCCCGCTTGAAGCGAGCTTCATCTTCTTCTGAAGCTTCATCAGTCGGCAGGACTTTGATGGCCACCATCATCTCATTTTCAGTATCTTCAGCCATGAACACCAGATTGCGTCCAGTGTCGTTGACTAAACGTTTGAGAATAAAGCGATCAAAAGTCTTTTTGAGCAGTAGTTTTTCGGCTAGCTTGGCCAGCGAATTGACTGTGGAGCGCGAGCCGACCACTTGAGTGGGCGCGTCGAGCGGCGAATCCGAGACGACTTTGAACTTCGTGTTGCCAGCTTGGAAAGTCTGACCCGAACTGAGCTCTCGCGGGTCAACTATCTTCTTGCGATCGACCAACGTTCCGCCTGAACTGCCCAGGTCCGCGAGAATCGGTACACCGCTGCTCAGGGAAAGTTCACAGTGTACCCGAGACATGGCGGTGTCTTCGATTTTTGTATCGCTTGTTGATCCACGGCCAATCTTCAACGAAGCTCCTTCGTCGATTCGCAAGCGTCGCTTCTCGCCCGTGGGATCTGTGTATTCAATGAACCAAGTCAAAGCTGAACTCCAGATGTTGATTACTTGTGTGAGACCTCGTAGCGCGGCCGAAGGCGCCTGCGGCTCGCCGAAATAAGTGCGGGCGATGACGCCCAATGTCCCATCTTTAGCCTAAAGGCGGGACAGGTGTTTGTAGTGCTTCGCGGTTTGTAGCCCGCCGAGTTTACTCGGTGGAATCGCGACTCTTCAGCTAGCATCCCGCGTTAACGCACCTTCCCGCCCCCGCCCCGTATGGTTTGCAAGCAGAGCTTGCGAATCAAACGGGCGGGGGCGGGAAGTTCAGCATCATCTGCAGTTAGCTAATCAGTCATCGCTCCACCTAGCAAGCTAGGATGGTGGCAGTCGGTGAGAAGCAGCATCTGCGTCTTTCGTGTCGCTATCTTCGTCAGCCAAAGCAGCCGCCTGCCGCAGTTCTCCTTCAGCAACCACGCGGGCCACTAGTTCCGCCGTTGATTCGGTAACTCCTGCCTTCGCAGGATGTCGCTCCGCATACTTTTGAACGATGCTCAGTAGTTTCTGCTGATCTTCAGATGCAATGCTTGGGTTCTGCTGAATCGCTTCAGCCGCAAAAAATGCGGCTCGATCAAGGTCCCCGTTTTCGTCCAACTTTACCGCTACATCCTTTTGCTCGAGTCGACCTTGAGTCAACTCCCGTTGCAGCGCCACCACTTTCTTCAAGCGATCATTTTCACTCTCGAGCTCAAAGATCTGAGTCGACTGGGTCCAAGTGCGAACGAGCACTACAGCAACGAGCAACAACAGCAACAATGCTGCACTTCCTGAAACGCTTGCCGCCAATATGTGTCTACGCAGTTGATACTCGAAACTCGACCAGATACTTGGTGGTTTGGCTTTCACCGGTTGTCCAGAGGCGAACGCTTGCAGGTCCTCTTTCAACTCCCGCGCAGACTGATAGCGCTGCTGAGGTTTCTTTTGAAGGCACTTGTTCACAATCGCTTCGAGGGGGCGAGGAATGCGCAATCCGAATTGGCGCAGAGAAGTCGGTGGTTGCGAAATGACTCTCAGCAGTAGGTCTTCTGAATTAGCCGAGACGATGGGTGGTCTGCCGACCAAGGTTGCGTACATGACTGCGCCCAGTGAGTAAATGTCCGATGCAGGGGAGATCTCACCCAGCGAACTTAGCACCTGTTCCGGTGACATGAATTGCGGCGTGCCGACAACCCGCTTGTCCGCAAACTCCGATGCGTGCATGGCAGACAAGCCAAAGTCCGTGAGTTTTGGGTTTCCGAACGCATCGAGCAGAATGTTTGCGGGCTTGATGTCTAAGTGCAAGACGTTCTGCTGGTGGGCGTGATCGAGCGCGTCGCACAGTTCACTAGCCAAGCGCACAACTTGCTCTGCATTGAGCACACCTTTGGCCAATCGGTGTGCTAGATCATCGCCTTTCACGAGGCCCATCGAGAAGTACCAAACCTCGCCTGACGTATTGGCCTCGTAGATGGGAACGATCGCAGGATGATCCAGGCTGCCCACGATCTGGGCTTCCGACATCAACAGCTTTGCGAAACCCTCATCGCTGCGCGGTTGGATTGTCTTTAAAGCAACCATCCGATCAAGCGATAGTTGCTTGGCGAGGTACACCACCCCCATGCCTCCACGTCCAAGCTCTCGGATGATTTGATAACCTGAGATCTCGGGAAGGGAGTCATCCGTTTCTGACCACGCCTCCTGGGATGTGTTCCCATTTATCTGCGTTGGAGCGTCGAGCAATTGTCGCTTATCGTCGATCGGTAATTCCATTTAACTGTGGATGGTATTGACAGAGGTATGGCCATCTCTAGTTGGCCTCACAACCCTACGCTGAATTCAGTCTTTAGGTGCCAGATCGAGCGCAATCAAATAGCTTTCGTTGCGCAGAAACAGCTTTTTCGAGGCGAGGGCAGGCGCGGCATAACATGGCTTCTCAAGCAGACAGTTTTCGGTAATCGTGAATCCGGATGCACTGTCATGATTCAGGTCCATTACCGCGAGGTGACCTTCTTCTCCCCACAGAATGATTCTGCCGTCTACTGCGACGCATGAACCTCGTTGCAGTTCGGAATTGATACTCCACTTAAGCTCGCCGGTGGTAAAGTCGATGCATCGAAAAGCCGCCCCGCCAGCGCGCTTTGCTGTGAAGCCATAGAGATATCCCTCGCGCGAAAGCAAGCTGTTGAATTGGCTATCAAGTACCCTGCGGTCCTTCCATACCAATTCGTGTGAACCGTCTTCATTAATCCTGAAGCACTTCGCGCCTGCTCCCGGCCCATGCATGACGACAACGAAATTTTTCCAAATGGCAGGCGAAGTTGCGTTGACAGTATCAATCGACTTTGACTTGAAAGGCTCTATCCACCTTACTGCGCCATCCTGTGGATTGAGCGCGACCAAGCCCTCATAGGTGAAGACAAACAAGTAGCGTTCACCGTGAATAGTGGTTGCGATCGGTGTCGCATAGCTTGCACGGTGGTCTGTGGCTGTCCAAAGTGTTTTTCCAGTTTCACAGTCGAAGGCGACAATGCCCGCATCCATTTTGGACGCGCCGACATTGAGAATGAGCATCCCGTTTTCTATCCAAGGCGACGCCCCGAAACAAAACAGTTGCTCTTCCAGTTCGTAGTCCTGCTTCAGATCACGATGCCATACCACTGATCCATCTGCGATGTTTAAGCACCACAATTGGCCTTGAGCACCAACTGCAAACACTCGATCTCCCACTACATGGGGTGTGCTGTAAGGACCATTGCTATATTCGTACTTGCAGACATAGTCCGTGGGATACGAAAAACTCCACTTTGATTCACCACTTTCAGAATCAAAGCTCTGAATAAACTCTAAGTTACCCAGTCTATGCATCAGCAAGACTTGGTTGCCTGCGACAACTGGTGAGCTATAGCCGGTGCCAATCGAAGCACGCCAAACCTCGTCTGGGCCCGATAAACCCCAACGCGTGTTGACTCGAGGTTCCGTTGAAAAGCAGGATCGCTCGGGCCCAAACAGTTGCGGCCAATCCGTTTGAACCGCCTCAACGCTTATAGATGACAGTGCCTGTGAATCGGATGCCTTCGAATCGATGAGAACTGATTCGATTCCCTCGGCAGGTTGCGATTGATTAGAGCAGCCCGCCAGAAAACAAGTGGCTGCAAAGCCAAGGGACAGTAGAGTTGGAATGTTCACCAGAGACTCGTAGGTAGGAGTTAATGCAGGACAGAACACTCGTGAAGCGCGGACTTCGTGCCCGTCGGTGACACAACCAGTACCGATTGCTAATTTGCCAACTCACCAAATCATTTTTAAAGTGGTAGAGTTGCTAAAACCAGTGCGTTGTCCAGACTAAGTATTCGGGTTGATGGCGTCTGGGAGGTGCATGAGCGGGAAAGCGCTGCATTGGTTTGTGTGGGGTGCGAGTGCTTCCACACTGCAGCTGATTCCAAGATCTGCTTTGACAATTGCATTAGGATGATTCGAGCTCACCTTCCTCTGGCGGCAGTTCTTGCGCTATCGCATAAGGTTGCGTTA
The DNA here is from genome assembly GCA_033761895.1 of Pirellulaceae bacterium. GTDB lineage: Bacteria > Planctomycetota > Planctomycetia > Pirellulales > Pirellulaceae > Aureliella. Next base: position 12,657 of record JANRMD010000436.1, read on the forward strand.
TAGCGATCGTCCGCACAAGCAGAGTCAATTGCTCGCGTTGCTTTTCGAGAGCATGGATCACGTAGAAGAAGGACATGACGAAGGCGATCACGGTGAAGTACAGGACAACGTCAACGCCACGACCGATGCTGAGCGTACTCGCCAGCACATCCGTCAAGCTTGGGTTCAAGATCAAGATCAGCGCAGTAACCCAAACGCAAAAGCGAATCGAACTGATACTTCGCCGACTCAACTGCAGGCACTGCAACCCGACCTCAGTTACTGCAAAAGCCGCCATCAATCCGCCTGCCAACCACTGAAACAGCGTCATCGCGTTAACCTTGAAATCACAAGTCTCCCTAGGATCGTTAGCGCAGCCTTATTCGATTGCCCCTTGGCGAGTGTTTGCGAGGTATAGGAAATCGTGCATGGAATTTCCGTTATCCGCAGCCTTTCGCGGGCAGCGATTGAGATAATCTGCGATGCATGCGCCATGCCGTCTTCGGAGAAACGAATTCTCTCTGCGGCATGCAGACTCATCGCTCGCAGGCCGTTGTGGGCATCGGTAAGTCGCAATCCAGTAGTGACTCGAGTAAACAGCACGGCCGACTTCAACAGCAGTTTTCGGAGAGTTGGAATTCCAGGGCAACTACCTAAAAATCGGGAACCCAGAACTAAATCTGCTGTCTCATCCTCAATCGGTTTCAACAGAGTAGGGAGGTCGGCCGCTCGGTGCTGTCCATCAGCATCGAAGGTAACGATCGCTTTAGCGCCCTGTTTTACAGCGAAATCAATTCCAGTACGTAGGGCCGCCCCCTGACCGCGATTAACCAAATGCCTCAGGACCCACACTCCAGCTTGTTTGGCGACATCCGCTGTCGAATCCGTCGAGCCATCATCTACAACTACAATTTGATAGGGAAGTCCTTTCAGGCCTCGCAAAACCTCAGGCAGTCGAGACGACTCATTCCATGCTGCAATAACAATCCAAGTTTTGCGAGACGTAGATGGCATAGGCTTGAGGTACTTGCAAAATTCGAACTGGCGAACGTTGAGAGAGGGCCAACCAGTTTGAAAGTTTACCGAAGCGAATTTTTCTATAAAGCAAGATGCTGTAAAGATTAAGTGAACGTTTCGTGAAGACTAGCGCTGATTCGGAGTGTGCAAAGCTGACGAAGGGTGGAGCAATTGAAACTTCGGAGTGAAAAGGAAAACCTCACGTTCTGCTTGACTTTTAGATTTTGTAGTTTTTCGATACCCAAAAGTTGAGGATTGAAGCAATTGCCCGCTTTCACTCCAGCGACTTCAGCATTAGTTTGGCGGGCTCATATTCGGAATTGATTTTCAGCACTTGTAAAAGTTGTTCTCGCGCAAGATCCTTTTTTCCCAACATGGCGTGAACTGCGGCCATATTGTATCTAGGTTGCCACGCGCCAGGCGCAAGTTCGATGACTCGCTGAAAGTAGCTTAACGCCAACTGAGGATTATCGCGCGCGACCAATTCCGCCAGTTTGCTTAGCGCGTCTGCGTTTTTCGGGTAGTACTTTAATTCTGTCTCGTAGCAACGTCGCGCGCCCGTGAGGTCGTTTGCTACGCGGCGAGCGTTGCCCAGCAAGTAGTTCGCTTCGGCAGGCGGTGGATCGAACTGCGAGGCAATAACGAGCTGCTCAACAGACTTTGCACTTTCGCCCTTCGCGGCCCAGATCAATGCCAGTTGCAAGTTCGCCAGTGGATCATTGGGAACGGCTTGCGCATAGTCTGTTGCGGCTTCCATTGCCGCGTTGAGATCCGATTTGCGAGTCAACAAATCCACCAGACGCTTGCGCGGTTCGGGCGACTTTCCATCCATATCAATCGCTTTGCGCAAGAGAGATTCCGCTTCCTGGGCATTCCCCAATTGCAAATTGCATTGAGCGAGATTCACCATGATGATTGAGTCCGACGGCGACATCTGGTGAGCCAAGCGAAAGTGTTGTTCAGCTTCAGCATAATTTCCTTCCATGATTTCAATCAAACCCGCTTGTTGGCGAAGTCGCCCCGATTCGGGGTCCAATTCGATGGCTTTCACACAGTGCTTCTTTGCTAGTTCTATTTTTCCTGTAGCAACATAAGCTCGAGTCAGATTGCCGTACACGCTTGATGCAAACTGCTGGCACGCAAGAGCTTTCTCAAGAAATTCGATCGACTTCTCCCATTGCTCTTTGTCTGCATACGCATTGCCCAGGTTTGAGTAGGCGCGACCAACAAGCATGTTTCGTGTACCCGATCGCGTTGTTTTGGTAATAACATCTTCCCACATTCCAATTTCCGACTTGTAGTCTTGATTGCGGCTGATAGTGAGCATGGCCAAGACTCCGCTCAGCCCTAAACAGACCACCGAAGTAATCAACGTCGGATGGTCACCGAATAATTTTGAACCAATGAAAAATATGCTCAGCACACCCAGTACCAACACGAAGGCTAGCGGCACGTACATGCGATGTTCAACCGCTAAATCTTGCAGCGGAACAAACGATGATGTTGGAAGCAACACCAGCGCGGCAGCCAAGCCCCAGAACGCCAGCTGTGGTTTGCGAGTAAACAGCCAAGCTAAGCTTGCAAGCAATACGACCAAGACCGTACTCGCAATTAGGACGTTACTTCTTTGCGTTTCGGGTTCCCAGCCATAGTCAAAGACTTGCGGCCAGGGAACCACCACCAGTCTAAGGTAATGGAGGATCACTTCGGGCTGTGTGCTCAAGTACTGCGCTGGAGTAACGGACTTTAGACTCAACCCAACAGCCGCGTTAGAACCAAGCATGGTCGGGATGATGAAGAAAGCAGCGAGTGCGAGCGGAAATGCGCAGGCAAACCAGAACAGGCCGCGCGAGCGAAACACTTCGCGCCAGGAACTGCTCAGAAACGCACGATCGTAAAGCATGGCAACGGGAAGGCTCATGACCATCACTTCTTTGCACAATAGACCCAAGCAAAAAACGCACCAAGCGGCGGAAAGGAGCGTGCGACGATACTTTGAATACTGCGCATTCGCGTAGAGCAACAAGAATAGGAAAAACGCCAGTCCCATCATCGACTCGATGCGCTGCACAATGTAGTCGACCGCTTGTGTATTTAGCGGATGAACAACCCACAGCAGGCTGATAAGGAACGCGATTAACGCAGCTTGTGAGCGTTGTTCAGCAGACCAAACCTGTGAATTGAAGGTTACAAATACTAGTCCGTAAAGGCAAACGGCAGCAAGCAGGTGGACCGCTACATTGAAGTAATGATAGCCGGTTGGGTTAAGTCCACTCATTGCATAGTTGGCAGCGAAGCTAAGCACCGGCAATTTTCGCAACCCGCCTTCGAAGATAAACTTACTCAGCGGTGTCAACGACCGGATTGTTGGATTGTCAACAATCATCGATTCGTCATCGAGTAAGAAGACGCCTTGAAACGAGTTGCTGTAGGCCAGAAAGCCCGCCATTACGACCAAAAATGGAGCTACAAAAAAATAAAGTACGCGAATAATTTTTGATGTATCCGAGTAAGAATTAGAGTTCATTGGTTACTCTGCCTGTTTATGTTTCTGCCTCGCGCCGGGGGTACGCTGTGGATTGCGTATCCGGCGTAAGCGACCACCAAAGTCAACTAGCCGTCAAGGCTTCCGGTTTCGTGTCAATTCGCTGCTGCACTCCGAAACGCTTGGTGCATTCAATTGCCAGTTGTCAGAAGTCCATCGCCAATGGTGCTACTCCAATCGAAATGAATCCTCTGAGCCTGTCGTTTGAATCTCGCGACTATCGCTCGACTGTGCGTTCCCAGTGGTGGGTTTAACAGTACGAAAAGCGAACATAGCAGACACAACTACGCCAGCGAGCAGAACAAGTCCACCAACGGTATACACCAACCGAGTTGAAACAATTGAGCTAGGCGAAGACCACCGATCCGATGCAACCGCTTGGTCAACGTCGACAACTTGTTCCCACTGTTCTTGATCGAGTGGTTCATCCTTGGGCAAAGATTTAGCGACAGCGCGAAGGGCATCGTGACATTGCTTGTAATTTGCAAAACGGTTTATGGGTTGTTTGGCTAACATGCGTTCGAGGCATACTTCTAAACTGGCGGGAATGTCCTTGACGGAACGCGAGGCTTGCGGAATAGCAGCTTCCTGGTGCGCCTTTACGATTCGCTTCAGGTCTTTGTATGGGTAGGGTGGCTTGCCAGTCAAAAGATAGAATAAGATGCATCCTAAGCTGTACAAATCGGAACTGAAGCTCGCATTGCCTCCTACCAAGATTTCAGGTGCCAAGTACTCAACGTGTTGCTTGGGCGTTTCGAGAACGTGCGCTGAGAGATTAAATTGCCGACGCAAGCGAGTCACCTGTGCAATCGCAAGATCTCGGATAGTCACTGTTCCTTGACTGTCGATGATGATCTTTGAAGGACGCAGTTCGCCGTGAACAATTGATTTTTTGTAAGCTGCATCCAGTCCTTCGATGGCGCGGGCAATGCAATAAATCGATTGTCGAACCGAAAGCCGCCCTTTTCGTTTTACGATCCGCACAAGATTTTCGCCCGCCACGAATTGGCTTGATAAGCAGGGTACATTTGCACTAAGGGTCAAACTCTCTGCATGTTGAAATCGAATGGAGTCGACGAAGCTTGTCAGACGCACCGCAGAATCGACTGCGGATAATTCTTTTTTCGAGAAACTGTTCGAGAGCGCTCGTACACTCTTCAATTCGTTGTTTTCTTTGCTGCTGCCGAAGTAGCAAACGCCCCAGGTCCCCTGCCCAAGTTCTTTTATACGCGTGTAGGATGCGATAATTTCGGGTGGAGTTTGAGCATTTTTCGCCGGCCTTTTTGAAAATAGACTTATGCTCATCGTACACCTATTGGGTTGCTACCCGTTTGGCGGACTTGGTGGGTGGAGCCGGGCGGTTGCCCAAGACAGGAATTAGATCCCAGACTATGACTCGATTTTCTTCGCCGATGGTTGCTGCAAATTCAGGGAAATCCCCATGCGCCCCAGGTGCAGATAGAGCAACACCCGCTACTGGTCCGGAATGAGCGGGTCGCTCGACGGCTTTCGCCTTTTCCTTGGACGATTTATCACGAATCGTCGAAGCCACTGGCGGTGCCTCGCGCGTAAACGCTACCGAGAATCTTTCACTTCTAAGGATATCGTAAACGTAAGCATTGCCTCGGTCGTCCCCCATTATCAACCACCGGCCGTCCTCCGTTAGAGATCGCTCCGGCAGTCCGCGTTGCATTGGCAAGAAAGGTATCTGTTTCGACTCACCGGAAGTAATGTTCCACACCACATAACGGTCCTCGTTTTCTGCAATCATGATGTAGTCACCTTGACGCAATACGAAGCGAATCGGCCGACTAGATCTTTCGAAAAGGAAAGGTAAGTTGTTTTCACGGCTGAAACCAGCGACGGCAGACACCGAGCCGGAGGCGTCCGTATTGATTTTCCAGGCAGAAAACTTATACAGCCGCTCGTCATAGTGTCCATGTCCGACCAACATACGATCATCGGGTGTGAACGCAAGCGAGGTAATCCCAGGCGCTCCAGGTTGCCCGTTGACGTTGATCCAAGGCAATTTATGCGCAAACTCTTCAACCAATGTTATGGTCGAATCCAGCCGCTCTGCATCGGCAACATACAAGCGATGGACGGCCCGCTCACGAACGCAGAATGCAATTTGTGAACTAGTGTTTGAGAATGCCATTGCCGTAACAACGCCTTCGTAACTGGTATATCGACTAACAGGAAGAAACTTGTTTCCTTTCAACTGAGCGACATCGTATATGCGGAGAATCTCGCTCTCGGCGCGATTCGCTCCGGCCGAACCAACCGCAAATAGTCTCTTACCACTGGGCAAGGACGGTGAAGTATCCCAAGAGGACGCGGTTGGAAGCTGCGTCGAACTGCCATCATCTTGCGAATACATGGTCATACTCGGCACAGCGATCGCGCCACCGTAATTCGGGAAGGAAAAAAGTTCCTTAACGTCGATTTGATCTACCAACCACTCGCGTGAGGGCAATTGGGTAACGCGAAACTCCCAGCTGAGCAACGCTCCATTGTCTCCAACATCTGGTTTGGGCTCCCCAGGATTCAATGGGGGCATGGGAACCGACGGACGTGCAGCATATAGAAAGCGATCCGAGAATCGCAATTTGACAGGTCTTGCATTTTCGCCTGCATCAAACCGAAAATTGGTTTGTGCTTGCATGAGTGCGTTTTCGAATTTGCTGTTAGTAACCCGACCATCGACGCTCAGCAGCCGCTGCAGAATTTGCGAATTTTTTATTCGTTCTTGATAGATATCGTTGAGCGAAGCCTGCGGGTCGCGTTCAAGGGAGCGCAGCCGACTGTTACTTGCTTTGGCATCGGCAACTACACCGGAATTTGTACTCAAGAGGCTAAAGATTTCGCCAGCTCGTTCGGTATTCGGGTTGCCACTTATCAGCGCTTCTCGCGCCGCTGCGAGGCGATCCTCTTCCTTGCTTACCGACTCCGTAGGTACGGTTACTTGCTGCATTTCGGTCGCTTCAACCAACGCGCCATCGGGAACAGGATCACCGCTACGGGGTAGATTTCCAGGAAATCGCCAAGTGCGGATCGAACGATCTACCCCACCGCTAACAAATCGACCGGCTTCGAGATAGGGGGCAATGTCGCGAACGGCACTTGTATGGCCGCGAAACCTCGCGACCTCGCGACTGTCGGCCACACTCCAGGCGCGGATCAATCCGTCTTCGCCGCCCAGTAAGACGAATTGCGAATCAATTGTGAATCCAGCGCACATGTTGCGAGACTCGGGACTATGAATGATTGAGTCGGGGGCGCTTGATGTGGGCATGCCCGAGAGGCTATCCAATTTCCATAGCAACACAGAATGTTCTGCATCGTCAAATACCGCCAGAAGTGAGTTTGAATCTGACGACAGTTTCATCTGCAGCAATGGAGCCGCAACTCCCTGAAAAGTTGCTTTGACTTGTCCGAGACTATCAATCGATCGTAGCGTAATTTTTCCCGATGCATCAGCCGTATAGACATGCTTGCCCGACCCGTGAATACTCAAACTGCTGATGGCTGCGTCCGAAGCCTTCGCAACTCCCATCGACGTCAAGGGCTGGGAGTTGATTGATCCATCTTGTTTGGCGAGTAGTACGCGCCGCCCATCTTCAGAGAACTCGACAGTGTTCAAGCCTGGTGAAATCGGCAGCGACTCGAGTAAAACACCGCTAGCACCATCGAATATCTGGCACTCACCATTGTCCATCGCAACGGCAATCAAACCTCCATCGGCAGAATAGGTCAAACGAATTGGATTTGCCGGTAACTCTGCTTCGCCAACAGGCTTTAAATCTGCCGTATCCCAAACGCACAGTTTGGCTCCCGGCTTCCCTAACAAAGCGCCTGCGGCAGCAACGCGAACTCCGCGCGGATGCACCGACACCATGCGGAATCCGATCGAGCTACCCACCAGTTGTTTTGAACCCTCGGCTACCAGCCCCGCAAGCTGGATCACCGATGAGCCATCGGCAATAGCGATAAACGAGTCGTCGGGCAAGATCGCAAAGTCCTCGACAGAACCACTCGACTTGGTGAGCGAATTTTGTGATGCAGTTGACGGCGTAAAGGCAATTTGCGGCTGCGAATTGCCAATTGTCGCTAGTTTCCCACCCTCTACAAAGCGGATCTGCGCACTTCGCAACTCACAAGGAATCGTCTTGGGAGCGGCCTCGATTTTGGTCATATCCCAGGCAAGAATTTCACCTACATTGTTGGTTGCATACAACCATCGTCCGGTAGTATCGGTCGCGATTCCCGACAACTGTAGTGCGCTTGAAATTGGAATGCTAGTGATACGATGGCTTGAGTCGAAAGTCATTATGCTAGATGTACCCGCCAACAGCAGCAACTTATCAGCGTCCTTTAGTGAACAGCCCGCTCGTAACTCTCCTTTGCCTGACTCAACCTTGGCGACTTGGGTCCCAGTCCGAGCATCGAAGGCCGTAATCGTACCAGCCGCCGATCCGCAAACCACCTCCTTGCCGTTAGCCTGCCATGCGAGCACGGCCGAAGGTGATGGCAACTTTACCGCCCAATCAGTCTTCGGAATCTTTAACTTAAACAGTCTTTGATCTTTACCGACGCACCAGACGCCCTCTCGATCCCAACATAAAAACGAGTTTACGGGCATTGGTGTCTTGAAAACTGAGGATATCTTTGTCGTCACTGCATCGATGACATAAGCTTCTTTTTCGGTTGCGACGACCACACTCGAATCAGGATCGTCCCACATTACATCTTTGATCACCGCGCCTCCTGGAACCATCATGTTGCGTGGCGCACCCATACCATCGCCATAGAACCAGACACGACCTGCACTGTCGCAAGCTACAGAGTGAGCAGAATTGGAACCCATCGCCGAAGCGACGATCTGTCCGCTGGGAAGTTTAAAGGGTTGCAGTTGACTTCCGTCGGGGCGGACTGTAACGATGGTGTCGCTCGACTGAGCCTGGAGCAAGTCATTTCTCAGACTTGCAGACGCTGGCTTTAAGCCGACTCCGAAATCCCCACCAACCCTGCTCGATCCGGTTGGTGCTGGCGACTGGTAGTCACCAGAAGTTGTGACGCTCAACCAAGTATTTTTTTCATTGATAATGGCTTGGAATAAACCAGTCGATCCCCCTTGAATTGCCTCAATCGCTTCCAATTTGCCAGCACGAAAATCTGCAATTGCATAACCATCGCCTTGTTTGATGGCAACGGTCTGGTCCAACCCCATGGCAACAATCTCGGCCGCTTCCAACTTGCCACCGATATTGCCAGTGGGTCGATCTTGCGACGGACTGTAACTGACCAGTCCTTTGTCTTTGTTCAGCAAGCAGACCATGGAACCCGTCGGAAACGCTCGCACTTCGTCGACTGTCAAATCGAGCGAACTGCGCATCGGCTTGCCGCTCCCCTCGGCGCTGAAAGGCCAGCGCGCCAATTTACCGCGAGCGTCCGCTGCGACCAGCCAACGTCCGTCAGCGGTCGTTGCTATCGTGCGCACGTTGGACTCAGGGCCAAGTAACGAAGCGGCCATACTTGTGGGCGTCGAATGCAAATTACCCTTGGTGTCGACTCGCGTCAGCATATTGCCACGCAATCCGAGCAAGAGACACTCACCCGAACTCTGCGATGGCGTCGAATACCACACGCCGTCCTTTAGGTTGATTTGGTGTACTTGCTTGTCAACTGTCTCGGCAACGCAGCGATCACCTTTTTCATCGCCAGTCAATCGCACCAAGGCACTTGCTCCAAGCTTCAACAATTCGCGTTTGTCCACAGGATTCTCGGTCAATTCATGCAAACTGCCGGTCGTATCTCCAAGCAGAATTCGGGTTCCAGCGAAAGACATGCAAGTGAATTTCTGATCCTGCGAGTCATACAGATTCTTCGCACTAACTCCATCCAATCCGAGCAACACTATGCGTCCATCCTCGGAACGGGCCAACATCCGATCACCGGCTGAGTTTAATTGCAGTGAACTAACACTGATTTCTAGTTTGGTGAGTACATCGGCCTTCGACGCGTCATTGCGAGAAACTTGATAGATGCCTCCATCGCTGGTCGCCAAGTAGAGCGTGCGACTGTTAGGCGAAAAGCAGGCTGCGGTTGGAGACTTAATTTCGGACGGGATCCCAAAGAGAACACGTGCCTGGTCAGCAGTAAGTTGCATGCACTCAACGCGTCCGTCGGCAGAAGTTAAGATTGTCTGACCATCAGCGGCGAGGGCAAGCAATCGGAGCGGATTGGCCATTTTGATTTTCTGCGAACTTCCGCCTCGCAGGCTGATATGCAGTGCCCCTTCAGGGGTTTCGGCGACGATCACGTTTGCATCAGGTGTTATCTGCGCGTTGCGCAACTGGCCAGAAGCGAGAATCAGACTTGATCCTGCGGTCTGTCGGGAAACGCCAGCCAGCAAATTGCCAGTCTTGGTCAACAGCGAGTAACTAAGTTCACCTGCATCGAAAAGAGCGATCTCACCATGGCTAGGTGCAATCGAAACACTATGCGTCTGATTTCCTGCTTGACTGTAACTCACCAGTTGCCGTTTGTCATCCGTTAATGCGATGATACCCGAGCCAACAATACGAACATCTGAAAACTTAGGAGCTGACGTGTTGAGAAGCGGGGATGGTGCTTCGGTAAGCGAAGCAGCGACTGACAGACTGCCGTCGCTAGAAAGTAAAATGGGTTTACCACTTGGCGATACAACGACTTTGGCCACCGACTGCTTGAACGAACCCGACACCTGTTCGGATCGAGCGCCAATAGTCGTAAGCTTGCTGGACCCTTCATTATCACACAGCCAAACCTGCCCGGCTTTTGTTAGGCCGATCGATACAATCGGTTTGCCACTCGAACTGACTTGTGGCAGTGGTTCCGGGTTTGCACCATCCAAGCGATGTTTCCAACTGAAGACTTCGCCTTTATCGTTGCCTAACAAGGCAATGGCATTGTCAATGTAAGCTGCCGTAATAGCAGCCCCAACGTAGTTCGCAGAGCGAGTAGTGTTGCCGTGGGCAGTTTCGATGACTTGCAATCCAGTTCGCGAGACCACTAGAACTTTAGTGCCCGCTTCATCAGCGACTGCCAAGTCAATTGGAGGAGTACGGACGAAAGACGGATCGCTGCGAGGCGTTGCGACGACGGTCGTTGTACCATCCTGCGAGGTCGAGGCAACCCAATCTTCGGCAGGTGAGATTTCGATGTTGTCCACTCTGCCAGTACCAACTATCAATGAAGCGAACGGCTCGTTGGCATTCCCAAAGAAGTGCAACGAGCCCGCGTCATCGCCAACCACTGTGACTCGGTTATCGTTAGTAAATCCGCCTGCGGTAGCGCGACGATCACCAGGGACTTGAAACGATCGCAGTTTGGTGGTGTTCGCTGCCGAATAGACATCAAGAAAACTCTTACGACTTGGAACACCTAGCAAGCGACCGTTGTTAGATGTAGTCAAGAATCTTGGTGCCTCATCCAAGTCAACGGTTTGAGAACTGTTTAGCGGCAGACTCCAGTGAAACAATTCGCCCGAGCGACTTGCGGTAATCAGTGTGTCGCCAGCTGCAGTGAAACCGATCCCTGAAACCGCGCTGCCGTGCGCTTGGAAGCTCTGTTTCTTTAGTTCGCTACCCTCAGGCAACCACATTGTCACCCGTCCAGAGTCATCGCCGACCGCCAAACCCTTGCCTTGCGGGCCGACCTGCATGACCGTGGGCTGGTCCGTGAATTTGGCATACTCGGCCGGTTCGCGTGAGGCTTGGCTGGTCTTCCAAAAAACCAACTGCTTCTGCTTGGTGAGCCCAAAAATCAGATCTTTCTGATAGCTGCGCAGCCGCACATACCCACCTTGATTTCCAGGGTAATTGATACTGTCTGCATTGTCTGCTGACCAGATGCGCAGTTCACCTGTGAGGTCGCCAGTTGCAAGTACTTTAGCTTGACTGTTCACCGCAACAGCGGTAATGGCTTGCGAATGCGCTTTCAGGGGCGGTTGAAGATCCCGTCGGAGCAGTCTTTCCTGCGCATAGCGGTCGAGACCTTGGACGCTCCCCAGCGAGAATGTTTTCATCTTGCCATCGGCCCCACCCACCACCAAAATTGATCGCTTTTCGTCAATCGCGAGACTGGAGGGAGTCAACTGATCGTTATATGCCTTGCGAACTAAGGCCTTCGTTCCAACATCATGCACTCCAATTGAATTGCCATCACCAGAGTAAGCCACAACATGCCCCGTGAAATCAAAGCTCAATAGATTCGTGGGGATCGAATAGTTTGTTGCCGCCCCAGATTGGATAGCCGAAGTTGCGGGTGGTACTGCGGCGGGAATGTTGACCTGGGCAGCGCCCGGTTGCGTCCCCTGAGTAACGCTGACATTCGCTGCGGGAGTAGCTGCACTCGGTGCCGGTGCTGGCTGCGTGGGGGCTGGAGTGGGTGGTTCAGGAGTAGCTGCGGTCGCCTCAGGAGTAGGGCTGGCCTGTGGAGTCGCTGCTCCTTGGGCTGCTAATTTGGCCGCCTCTTCTGCGGCTTCATCCGCCTTGGCTTGTGCGCGCTGCCTCGCAACCCTCATCATTGCATCTTGTGTGCTCTCTCCCCCGCAACCTACCAACCCAAGCAGGAGAACTAGCAACAAGAAGGCTTGAACAGACCCCGCGAAACCGAACATGCGATGATGGAATGAAAACATGATTCGCCAAGCCTAATGTGATTAGCATCGTTTGTGAGTAAAGGCGGCACCGACAAACTGGCAGAAGACTTAAAAACTCAACTGTGAAATGCACCTATAGGCTCTCAAATCCTATAGGACAATTAGGTGACTTACTAGGTTTGACCTCGGGAACATCGATTGCTTAACGCATTCTTCACTCGGTCTTAATCTAACTGCGGTGCGAAGTAGCAATGTATTGTTGTTTGCTTAATGCCCGCCCTATGTCGCTTCAGAGACTCTAGAACGGACAACCGTTTAACCAACTGCTCAAAAATGGCTGAAACGCTCCACCTCCAACAAGCATCGCACGGCGCAATCGTAATTCTCCAATGGACTCACGAGCAACGTACGCAGAACGTTCCAGCTCGCGTCGGGGAATCTGACAAGCTGATAACATTGCATCCATGGGGATCTGCAAATGCGACGCACGTAACGGTTCACGACGCATCTTTTCCGCTTCACCGTAAGTCAACTGCTGCGCACTACACAACGCGTTAGTCATATCAGAAAGCCCCCAATCCAAAGTTCGGAACCACAGTCCCTTAGGGTGCGAGATCAGGATATTGGTTCGTTGATGTCCGACATCGATTAACAAATCGGCGTGGCTGGTTCGGCCGGCCTCCGAACCGTCACTTGTTTCCCCTTGAGAAATGTTGTTCTCAAGCTCGACTTGCGAAATCGCTTGTAGTGAGTTCCATAGAGCGAATGGTTCCGGCATCACGCCGGTCACCTTGATACCCGCAGATTCCACCAGTGCCTTTCGAGCCTCGATATCAGGTTTCTTGCCAGCGACCAGAATGCCGCTGGGAGCGATCCGCTCATTCCCACCCGCATCGCTAACATGCATTGCAGTAAAGACCATATCCATCGGCATCGGAATGTTGGCGCGGCCGTCTTGCAGAACAAAGTCGTCGTACTTCTTCTTGTCGGCGGTTGGTGGTAGCAACACAAAACGGGTGATCAATTCATTACCCGGGAAATTGATGATCACGGGTTGTTCGGCAAGTGAGAAATCCCCAGAGAGCTTCTTGAGGGCCGCCACCACAACATTTGGATCCAACTTGCGAATTTTGCCTTGCCCCGGCTTCAATTCGAGCGGAATCTGCACAGCATTATCGATTTGCGCCCTTGCTGGTTCGCCGGTGTATCGCACACGAACCGCCTTGATACTCGAATCACCAACATCGATACCCCACCCAAATTCCGTTGTCTCCGATTTCTTGCCAAACAACTTCGACATCAGGCCTTTCGGAGCGTCCTTGGCGAGAAAATCCCCTTTCGGCATGGGTGCTTGCACGGCCTGGATCGCCATTCCAAGCGCAACCATAAATTGCGTCCCACGCGTCGTGATGCACTCCGGCTGTGCCCCCGGAAATGCGGAGGGCAATTTGGTTGGGACAATCGGGATCCCGAGCGAGCCAGTTTCAGGCTTCATCCACTCTGGCCACAACTCTGTGAACAAGGACTTGGAGCGCTTGCGAGTTTCGGACGCTCGCTTCTTAAGAACACTTACCTTGTCATCGTCGGGGGTTATCTTTTCAAGTCGATCCAGTACGCCCGGCAAAAGTGGTGTGTAATAGGTTGCCTTGGCAAGCATCAGTCGTAAGTAAACGGCCTCTTCGTAGGTATTGAACCTCGCCAGAAACTCTTCATCCTTAAAGTTTGCGGGGAGGGTCTGGAGCATCTGAACCGCTTTGGAAAATTGCCCCGCCCCGCCGAGTGCTTCGGCTTTGCTTCGAACCTTCGCCGCTACCTCGTTCAACTGCTTCTTGTATTTTTCATTGCTTGGACTCAGTTCCACAATCTGTGTTAGCAAGCCAACTGCATCTGTGTACCGCTTCTCAGCCAGTGCTTTCTTTAGATCGGATTTGCAAGACGAAAGTGCTGACAACTTTTGCTTGGTATTCGACAATAGATTCGCCAACTCTTCGGTAAGCACCCCAGGGGGGACCGGGTCAAGCAATGCCACAATGTCCTTTCCACGGTCCTCCGAGCTATAGCGTTTAGCTCTTCGTTCCAGCTTCACAAGCTCTTCGCTCCAATAGCCCTGCTGCTTTTCACTTTCCGCAATGATTTTTGCCGCTCGATCAGCGACAGCTTGAAAACGATAATCCTGCGGCTTGACAAGCATCCCCGCCAACCGACTCGCCTGATCGAACTTGCCCTCCGTGGATATCTTCTCGCAGCGATCGAGCAACTTGTTTGCCTCGCCAAGTTGCTTTTCAAAATGGACATGCAAATTCGTCCCACAGCCATTGCAGAACTGCTGCGCTAGCAGCACCGAGATTCTGCACTCCGGACAATTTTGCCAAAGTGGCTGGCCACAACCCGAACAGAACTGTACGTCTGCCCCAGCTGGCTTGTTACATTTTCCACACACAGCGTCGGTCATGCTCGCGGAAACACCCATCCAAGATTTACTCCCAAATTCGATTCTCCCCAGTCGTTTCTGCTGTAGAGGTCTAACCCGGTATCGATATACTCCCGCAGGGTATCTCAACTATCTTCGAGTACATCTAATTCAACCGTAAACTCAAGCCGTTCCTCGCCGGGAAGTCCAGGCGCTTCAATAACCAGCTTTCCCGCCTGTTCACGATTGTAAACACCCATTCGCAGTTTTTCCTCAGCATGAATCTTGATGCGATAGTTGATACCAGTTTGGCCCGGCGTATTTTCAATCGGTTCAACGATCGCAGAAACCCCTGGTATTCCAGTCAACGCCACTTTCATCTCAGTTGGCCTGAGGTCACCACGGATCTTGGCGATGATCGACCAATCGCGAGATCCAGCAGAGACGCGAAGCTTGCCTAGGTCAACGATCATGTTTTCGCCATCGGCAATCGCTGGTCCATAAAGACTCAGTCGCCTCGACCCCCGAGTGCGAACGGGCAGCTGCACCAAGATAGTGCCATCAGTTCGAACCTGACTGCTCACCGCTTGCGACCACTCAGCCCCACCTGATTCTGCCACGTTCTTAGCAGGACGTACGAAAATTCGAACGTATTCGCTTCGTTCGCCCAAAAGCTGGGAACCAATGTCTAGTCTCAGGTCGATACGGCTCCTATGGTTTGCTGGCGGTCGCTGACGCAAATACATAGGTGAGGGCTTCTCAGCAGGGCGTTCTATTTCAGCGCACTGCAAGCCATCTGTGCTATACTCAATTCGATCTATTGAAAACGAGTCAAGCAGATCCGAGAACAAAAAGAAATTCTGACTTCGCGGCTCGCTTGACTCCACCCCTGAAAATTCAAAGCTGGCGATTGACCCCCCCAAGGCGACACCTACTTTACCCCTTACCCAAAGGTCCAATTCAGGAGTCGAAGGTGAATTCGTTAGAACGCGCACAAACTGCGCAAAATCACCCGCCTTATCTGTGTTCCACGTTACCTCAATCTCCTTTGCTTCGCCGGGCTGCAGAGTTGCCGCAGAAAGATCTGAATCCAAGCAAGTACAAGATTCCTTACCGTTCTTAAGAACCAACTGATCGCTTCCGGAATTCGTGATGGTGAACTTGCATGAGCCGTCAACGAATGGTTCCATCACTCCGAAATCGTGCTCCTGCTCACTACACTCAGCCCTCGGAAGTTTCGACGCATTGGGATCCGCCATAGGGATTGAAATTATGCGTAATAGTTCTTTATATTCGGCTTCTTGCCCCGGCTTGGTCCATGGTTTGAATCGGACAGCCCGCGACAAGCCGAAAACACCGACACATAGCAAAGCCAAGGGAATCAGTGCCAAAAAAAAGTTCTTCATGGTTTACAATTCTCGAAAAATGTCCATGCAGCGTCGTCAGACCTCTAGTAAATCAAATGAAACAGACGCCGCAATCCGAAATACCAGATTTCACGGGATCTTAATGGTACCCGCTCCCGAAG
>JANRMD010000437.1:0-45682 GCA_033761895.1 Pirellulaceae bacterium
TGTACGCAAACGGAGGCTTTTTCGGGTGCGCCACCTGTAGTCCGCTATGATTCAATAATCTGGTCCTCACGGAGCGCGGGCGTCCCCGCCCGCTGCCCCACTTTTTAGCATGGCATAGAACTTACAATTCGCGACACTAGCGTCCGGTTTTCGACACAACCGGACGCTAGCGTGTTCCGGCTGATATTCGCAACCTGAAGATTTAAGGTTGAAACTCAACTTGCAGGCTGCTGAAAAAGTCGATATGCAAAATGTGATGGGGCCATCTTAGCCCGAAGTGGTAGCCAGGGGCGTTCTCTATTCCCTCGCTAACGCTTCGGGTTACTTCTTCAGCAGACTGCTAGGGAACCCCGCGGATGATGCTTGGCCCGATGATTCGAGTTAAAGCAACCGGGAGTTTCTGCCAAATCTGAACCAACTTTTTCTTCCCGTCTGAATCGGGACGCATTTCATCTGCGGAACCCTTGCGAACGTAGTACTGCCAGTTGGCTGGATGAGGCTCAGCGCCCCATTGAGACTTGAATTTATAGGTCCCGCTATCAACGCTGCTGCGACCGAAATCGAATGTGTGACTACCGCGCTCGATCGCTCGTTTCAGCAGATTTCGGTACATCCACATGTTAGCGTTGGTGTAGTTATAGTTCCGTAGACTGCTAGCGCTTGGAACTTCAGAAACACCACGACTATGAACCAGCAATCCACCGGCGACCGAGGTCGAGTCCTTTTTCACGATGCACAGTTCGGCTTCGTTGGGGAATGCAGTTAATATTTCCTGAAACAAGTTCTTGGAGAACACAGGCGTGCCTAGATCACGCATGTTGATCGCAAACACTCGGTAGAAGTCATCCAAGAGTTCCGTTCGCCCCCATGCGATGCTCAGGCCATGTTCATTCGACTTCTTTACTTGGCTACGTAACTTTGATTTAAAGGAAGCATCCAAGGCTACGTCCGTATCTGGCAACTTCAAACGCATGTGCACTTTTTCAGTGCGGCAAACGGTTAGTTTCGGATGCTCAATCTTCTTCTCTAAGCGTAGTTCAAGATAGCGCACATCATGTTCGTCGGCTAACTCACACGCGCGTGAGACTAATTCCGAGGCTGCCGAATAGTCAATAGCCCACGGCCCACCAGTATTGAGATAGGGTAAGCTCACCAGGAACTTACCGAATAACAGGCTTTGAACCAGCACCAACGGTAGGATTCCATTAGCGACACCCGCGTTATCACGATGTACCAATACGAAGGGCTGGTGCTTTAAGCCTTTGCAAATCGATTCAAACCAAGCTTGGTCATGACCATTCAGCTGTGGGTATTCGCCGTCGGGTGCGAGAGTGGGCCACGGTGCTGTGCGTTTGAGAAGATCGACGGTCATATACTGGCGGCGCTTTGGCAACTGCGAAAAAAACTGGCCATTATCGCAGCTTTGAACAGAAAGCTCGCGTATTCGGGTCCACTGACCCACTCCAGGTTAACTTGCGCTACCCGTCTGCCGCAATAACGGGTGGGCAATAATTTAGAAATGGCTCCAATTGTCCGAAGACAATTGGAGCCGCTTTCATCCGTAGCTTACCTTACTTCGATCGCGCACCAACCCGACGGTTAACTGTGCTCGCTCGCTCTTTAGCAACATCAGCAATCAGTTCTTCGAAGTCGACAGACACTTCCCCGTCCCCCAACTCGGCAAAGACTTCATCTGTGCCAGCTTTGGAGGAAGCGAGGTTATCTGTTCTACCGCTGCGAACCGAATCCAAATAGTTGATCACCAGCAAAGCGTCCAACGGACTGGTTACACCGTCGTTATTGACATCCTGATACGACTGTCCGTGCACTGCTCGACCATTCAACTGATTTACGACGATCAGGGCATCAAGTGGACTTGTCAGACCATCTCCATTGACGTCAGTAGGTTGGTCAGCATTGTACTGCGCGTTGACCAACGAACTCGCTGCTGCGTCATTGGAGCTAACGTCAAAAGTTACAGCCTGCTGAGCCTCATTTACGCTCGCGTCCCAGACAGGTGGATCAGCGATACCTTGTGGGTTGGTATTGCCAGCTGACAGTGCGAAGCTAGTGGATGCAGGGCGAGCAGTATTGCTGGTTGGTAGGTTAGCGGCAGAGTTGTACTGATAGACTCGTCGCGTACCGTTATCAACAATCCACAAGTTGCTGACGTTGGCTGGATCGAGCGCGATACCGGTTGGGCTGGTATTCGCGGCATCAATCACCCAACTGCTTTGTAGAGTACCGGACATGTTGTATCTGAAGACCCGATCGCCAGTAGACGCGTCATTCACCACCCACAGGCTTGTTCCGTCAGTGACAACGTCCCTAGGATTCAAGTTAGAGGTGTTCAAGGCAAAGCTGCTTACGGAGCTTTGCGTCCCCGATAAGCGACTTGCACCGGTCCCACTAGTTGCTCCACTAAATCGGAAAACTCTTTCCGTGGTGGTATTCCGCCCAGTTGCACTTCCATCAGAGGTGACAATCCAGACATCCGTACCGTTGGTGGCGATACCTTCGGGGCGAGCACCGGTAGGCAGCGTCGCCGTCCAAGACCCTAGCAATCCACCACTGTTGTTGTAGACAAAGACTCGATTATTGGCGTCTACCACCCAGACTCGGTCACCGGCCGCAGTAGCCGCTGCACCACGTGGAGCGGTGTTGGCAGAGTTGAGAGCGTAGTTTTCATCCGCCGATCCGCTGGTCGTGTACTCGAAAGTCCGATCGGCTGTCCCTGAAGTGGTCGAGTCGTTAACAACGAAGAACTTCGTTCTGGCAGGCGTGCAGACCTTCAGTCCAGAAATCTTAAAATAATCTTCCGGGGACGTGTCGGATGCCTGCGCGGCGATGACCAAGACGTTGCCTACAACTCCCGTCGCATTGATCTCTGCCGTTCGAGCTGAAGTCAAAGTCGTTGTATTGTCCTCGGTGTAACCCAGGCCAGATAACAATGAATCGCTGAGCGTGAGGTGATTGGTGAATGGGTCATTCCTTGTTCCGATCCAGACGGTGATGTCGCTGTCGCCAGCAACGTAACCTAGGAAGGCTTTGTCGATGAGCACAGGTTGCGAGAACTCAAAGAGGATGTAGTTGTCGCGTCCGCCTGCGTTGTCGACAGTGTGGGTGTTATTCGACCCATTTTCGCTGCCATCGGTAACTCCCAGCCCGCCCCCATAACTTCCCAAATAAGCCGTATTCCAGGTATTAGGTGCAGCGTCAGTGCGGCTAAATGCACTGGCTTTCACGGAGATGTTTCCGCTACCGAAGGTCAGTATGTTGCCAGCGGTGCCTGTCAACGCAGAGTTTCCAGTGGTCGTAATGTCCAGGCATACACTCGGATCAGGGTTCCTGTAATGACTGAGGTCGAAGTCCGTCGACCCCGGAACCGTGATCACTGCACTGTTCCGATAGGTGCCTGCAACCGTAGGTTTCAAAACAACGTTCTGGATCTTGAAACGATCTTCATTGGTGGGCTCGTCAACTTGCGCCGCGATCACCAACACGTTTCCAACAACGTCGTTGCCGTTGATGTCTGCAATCCGTCCCGAAGTCAATGTCGTTTGATTGACTTCAACGAATCCCAAGCTATTCAGCAAACCATCGCTTAGTGTGAGATGATTGTTGAAGGGGTCGTTCCTAGTTCCGATCCAAACGGTCAGGTCACTATCACCGACAACGTACCCTAGAGTGGCTGCGTCGACGATTACGCTTTGTGAAAACTCGAACAGAACATAGTTGTCACTACCACCCATATTGTCCACGGTGTGAGTGTCGCCACCACCGGAACCGTCAAGTGCATCGGTAACACCCAAGCCGCCTCCGTAGCTGCCGAGATAAGCAGTAGACCAAGTCCCGCTGTCACTTCGGCTGAAGGCACTTGCCTTAACGGATATCCCTCCCGACGAGAAGGTCATAATGTTTCCGTCGGTTCCATCAAGCGCTGTATTGCCCTGGAAGTCGATGGTGGTTGAAGACCCAGGTCCAGGAACCAAAACGGTCTGGACAGTGTCCACAGTCCGATACAGCCACACTTCACCTGGCTCAAGCAGGTTATCGGCATCTCCGATCGAAACACTCGCAAAGGTAATCTTTCCGTTGGCGATGCTAAAGTCATCGGTTATTACGGCAGGAGTTCCATTGTCGTCAACGACTACGATGTCGCTTGTGGCGAACGAGACGTTACCAGTATTGGTTACTCGATACGTCCATGTCACTGCACCGCCAGGACTCAAAATTGGAACACCTGCACCGTTGGCCGTATCTTCGTTGTCATAATCCGGAGCGGTTGGATTGGAGTTCGAAGGACCGTTAGTGGTCTTCTCGATGTCGATCGCTGGTGCCCCTGGATTCTTGTAGTGACTCATGTCGGAGTCGGTGGCACCTGGGACGTTGATGACCGCCCTGTTTCCATAGGTGGTTGGCGCTGTCGGCTTGAGCACGATGTTTTGAATCTTGAATCGATCATCATTCGTCGCTTCGTCAACTTTCGCGGCGATGATCAAAACGTTCCCGGCGTAATCCACTGAATTCAGGTCGACAGTGCGATTCCCGGCGGCCGACGCTAGATTAACTTCCGTGAAGCCCAGGCTATTCAAGTAGGCATCGCTCAGATTCGGCGCGTGATTATTGAATGGATCAAGCCTGGAGCCGATCCACACCGTCACATCGCTGTCGCCCACGACGTAGCCCAGGAAGGCAGAGTCGACAATCACACTTCGCGAGAATTCGAACAGGACATAGTTGTCGCTTCCACCCATGTTATCAACGGTATGCGTGTCGCCTGATCCGTTTCCGTCGAGGCTATCCGTGACACCCAAACCACCACCATAGCTGCCTAGATAGGCTGGCGACCAAACTCCTGCATCGGTTCGGCTAAATGCGCTTGCCTTAACCGAGATGCCGCCCGAAGAGAAGGTCATTACGTTCCCATCGGTTCCATCGAGGGCTGTATTCCCCTGGAAGTCGATGGTCGTTGGCAAACCGGTTCCAGGTACAACCACTGTCTGTGCGATATCGACTGCCCGATATAGCCATACTTCATTCGGATCGAGAACATTGTCTGCGTTTCCGATGACCACACTGGCGAATGTGATCTTGCCATTGGCGATGCTCAGGTCGTCCCTGGTTACGCTAGGTGTCCCGTTGTCATCGACGATAACAATGTCACTGGTGGCGAATGCAACATTGCCAGTGTTAGTGACCCTGTATGTCCAAGTAACAGCCGAACCTGAGGTTAAGATTGGCACTCCCGCACCCGTGGTGAGATCTTCGTTATGGTAATCCGGAGCGACTGGATTGGAGTTAGAAGGTCCATTGGTGGTCTTTTCGATATCGATTCTTGGATTCAACGGCGCAACAGGTAGTACGGTGACTTGGTCATCATCATCTTCGTTTGTTGAGTTGTTGTTCGGGACCGAATCAATGTCCGGTTGGTTGGCCGCAGATACCTCTGCAAAATTCGTCTTGCTGCCGCTGGTAGTAACGGTCGCTGTTACAACCAAAGTTGCAGAGCTTCCAGCCGTCAATGTCCCGACGTTCCATTCCCCGGATACATTGCTGTAGGAAGTTCCAGCGGTCGCAGTGTATGAAACAAAGGTCAAACCGGCAGGTAGTAAATCTTGTACACGCACTCCGGTTGCCGTAGCAAAATTAACAGCGTTTTGGACAGTAATCGTGAAGTTCACGTTACTACCAATTTGAGGCGTAGCGTTATTCACCGACTTGCTCACCGACAGGTCTATGAGATTCTCGGAAATGCCCTGCCAGTTCGCTGGATCATCATCGGTGACTTGACCAAGACCGCCGACCGGGGTGCCAACCACGGTCGCAACATTAGTTTGAAGGCCTTCACTCACGACAATCGGACCGTAGATGTACCGCCATTGTTCACCTGGGTCGAGAAGATTGTCGCGGTCAGTATCGCCAGTGTTGTATTGTTGGCCACTAAAGGTCACAAGCACTGGCGGTGGGTTGAAATCGTCCAAGGCGTTAGCGGGAGTTTGATTGTTGTCGGTGACGACAACGTTCGCAAGCGATACATTCCCTGGGTTAGTAACGATAAAGGTGAATGCAACTTGAGCTCCAGTCGGCACCACTAAGCCTGGTGCGGTATCGGCGTCGATCATCGGCCCCTGAGCGCTGGTGCTCCCCCCAACGGTCAGATCTGCGCCCAGCGTGTTCTGCGTTTCCAACAGGTTCTTGGCCGCATCATAGTTACTTGTTGCATAAGCATTCTGGACCATGGAAATGATCTGCGAAACGCTGTAGAGGTAGCTAACGTTCGGATTGGCTGCATTCAGAAGTGCTGCAACCGCATGTCTTCCCAATGCATTAGCGCCTCCGCCGCCACGCTGCAAAGCGCCCAGCAATGTCAAGGATGGGTCGCTTTGCGCTGATGTCAAACCGAATACCGCGTTGTATTGATTCACAAAGCCAACCGGTGCGACAGGAAGCGGACTATAGGGGGCGGTCCAAGCATAAAAATGCTGAGTCTGTTTCCAGAAGCCAGGGGTAAGGCCTTCGCCGCCAATATCAATAACCTCATTCACATACTTCTTAATTACAATGCCTGCTGGCGTGACTGTCGCAAGACCTTCGTCGTCTTCACGAGGAGTGCCGTCATTATTGTTGCCTGGCGTTGAGTCCGTATCTGGTTGCCCTGCCGTCTGCACTTGCGCAAAGTTAGTGAGCGAAGTACCACTCGTTACTGTCGCGGTTATCGCCAACGTAGCGCTTTGCCCGGCCGCAAGAGTACCGATCGTCCAAATATCCCCAGCAAAGCTATCGGAAGAATCACTGAAGGTCGCTCCGACAAAAGTCAAACCAGCAGGTAGGACATCCTTAACGGTAACTCCGGTCGCAGTACTGAATCCTGACGCATTAGTGACTGTTAATGTGAAAACTACGTTGCTGCCGACCGTCGCAGTCGTGTTGTTGACCGTCTTGGTCAGCGACAAGTCAATGGGCCGGAGACCAGCGTCGATCGTCAGGTCGTTGACACCTGATACCAGCGTGAAATCTGCTGTCTTTCCGGTGTTATCCGCGTTGCTGTCGTTGCCTGCGGTGAGCACCGCGCCCGTCGTAGTGAAGACCTGACCAGTTGGAGCAGTGAACACGACGTAGTAAGCACCTGGATCAACATCGGTGAACAGGTAGTATCCAGGGTTTCCACTGCCATCATTGGCTGTGGTTGTTGAACCGACTTGAGTGCCACCGCTGGTGAACAGTGTCACTGTTACACCGTTGACACCAAAGCTAGCAGCTTCGTCTTGAAGGCCGTTGTTGTTCACATCGACCCAAACATAGTTTCCGATGCTCGCCGAAGGTGTCAGACTGACTTGGTCATCGTCATCTTCGTTGGTCGAGTTGTTACTCGGATTCGAGTCAATGTCGAGTTGCCCCGCTGCAGTGACTTCGGCATAGTTGGTTTGCGTTCCGCCTGTTGTCACAGTTGCAGTAATGGTCAGCGTTACTGTGGCACCAGCATTTACATTTCCAATTGTCCACGTATTGCCAGAATAAGTACCTTGACTGGCGGATGAACTAACCAGAGTTAGCCCAGTTGGGAGCACATCGGTGACTTCCACACCAGTCGCATTACTAAATCCGTTGGCGTTGTTAACGGTCAGGGTGTAAGTCACGTTACTGCCGATTGTCGGCGTCGTGTCGCTAACTGTTTTCGTGAGCGACAAGTCAATTGGCTTCAATCCTGCGTCGACAGTTCGATTAAAGTCACCGCTGGCGAGTACGTAGACGCCTGTCTTGCCGGTTGTTTCATCGGCATCACTGTCAGAGTTGTCGGCGCCGGCGTTCGCGACGGTGAAAGTATCGTACCCTGCACCCGTGAAGAACCGCACCACATAGCTGCCCGGTGCGAGCCCCTTGAACTCGTAATAGCCTTGCTGTGTTCCGGAAACGTTAGGGTCATCACCAGTTGTGGTCGAAGCCAAAACGGTAGTGCCTGCGGCATTGAGCAGTTGGACCGTCAGACCATCGATACCAGGCTCTAGTATGTCTTGTTGACCATCAGCGTTACGATCAAGCCAAACGTAGTCGCCAATAGCTGCCGTTGGCGTGACACTGGCTTGGTCATCATCGTCTTCAGTGGTCGAACCGTCATTAGGTGTCGAATCGGTATCCACTTGGCCAGCCGCGGTGACTTCGGCATAGTTGGTCTTTGTGCCACCCGTAGTGACTGTCGCGGTAACCGTGAGTGAAACGGTTTGTCCCGCAGTGAGTGTACCAATCGTCCAAGCATTACCGGCGTATGCACCTTGGCTGGTCGTTGCAGATACGAAGGTAAGTCCCGCTGGAAGGACGTCATTGACCTTCACGCCCGTTGCGGTACTGAAATCATTGGCATTGTTCACGGTAATTGTGAAGGTGACATCAGATCCTACAGCGGGAGTTGGGTTGTCGACGGTCTTGGTTAGCGACAGATCGATCGGCTTGAGGCCTGCGTCGACAGTTCGATTGAAGTCACCGCTGGCAAGCACGTAAACACCTGTCTTACCAGTTGTGGTATCTGCATCACTATCAGTTGCGTCAGCACCCACGTCTTGGCTAGTAAAGGTGTCGTAGCCAGCCCCGGTAAAGAACTGAACCACATAACTACCAGGCGTTAGTCCTTTGAACTCGTAGTACCCTTGTTGTGTACCACTCAAGTTTGGATTGTCACCCGTAGTCGTAGTGAACAGTACAGTTGTACCGCTTGCGTCCAGCAGTTTGACGGTCAAACCATCAAGGCCCGCTTCGCCCAAATCTTGTTGGCCGTTGACATTGCGGTCAAGCCACACGTAGTCGCCGATAGCCGCCGTTGGAATCAGGCTGGCTTGATCGTCGTCATCTTCGTTGGTCGAGCTGTTGTTTGGAGTCGAGTCTGTATCAACCTGGCCAGCGGCGATAACTTCTGCATAGTTGGTCTTGGTGCCGCCAGTGGCTACTGTAGCAGTAACGACCAAGCTCACCGTTTGGCCCGCGTTCAAGGAGCCGATGGTCCAAGTGTTACCGGAGTAAGAACCTACACTTGGAATCGCACTAACTAACGTCAAGCCTGCTGGCAAGACGTCCTGTACTTGAACTCCGGTAGCGGTACTAAAGTCGTTGGCATTGCTTACGCTAACTGTGAACGTGACGTTTTCGCCAACCGCAGGTGTCGGGTTGCTGACGCTCTTGGTTAGCGACAGGTCGATAGGCTTGAGACCTGCGTCCACCGTTTGATTGAAATCACCGCTGGCAAGCACATAAACCGCTGTCAGCCCAGTGACTACATCGGCGTCGCTGTCGGTTGCGTCAGCGCCTAAGTCCTTGCTTGTGAATTGGTCATAACCGCCACCAGTGTAGAACTTAACAATATAGCTGCCGGGAGTTAGGCCTTTGAACCCATAGTAACCCTGTTGGGTGCCAGCCAAATTCGGATTGTCACCCGTGGCAGTTGTGGCCAAAACAGTTGTGCCGGTTGAATCCAGCAATTGAACCATCAGATTGTCAATGCCGGGTTCACCCGAATCTTGTTGCCCGTTCGCATTCACGTCCAACCAAACATAGTCGCCGATAGCGGCAGTTGGAGTCAGGCTAGCTTGATCGTCGTCATCTTCGTTGTTCGAGTTATTGTTCGGAGTTGAGTCCAAGTCCAACTGGCCAGCAGCGATCACTTCAGCATAGTTGGTCTTTGTTCCACCCGTGGTTACGGTTGCCACGATTTGCAAAGTAGCCGATTGATTGCCCGCTAGGCTGCCAACCGTCCAGGTATTGCCTGAATACGAGCCTTGGCTTGCCGACGCGCTGACAAAGCTCATGCCGGCCGGTAGAACATCTTTAACTTCCACTCCTGTTGCCGTGCTGAAGCCGTTGGCATTGTTGATAGTCAATGTGTAAGTGACGTTGCTGCCAACCGCTGGTGCTGAATTGCTAACGGTCTTTGTGAGCGAGAGGTCGATCGGTTTTAGGCCCGCGTCCGCAGTTTGATTGAACTCACCACTGGCCAGCACATAGATGGCTGTTTTGCCGTCGATGGCATTGGCGTCGCTATCAGAAACATCTGCACCGACATCTTGGCTGGTAAACGTATCATAGCCACCACCCGTAAAGAACTGGACAACGTAGCTGCCCGGGGCGAGCCCCTTGAACTCGTAATACCCTTGCTGAGTGCCAGCTAGGTTCGGATTGTCTCCGGTTGTGGTCGTGAACAGAACATTGGTGCCTGTTGCATCCAGCAGTCTTACGGTCAAGTTATCGAGGCCGGGTTCACCCGAATCCTCTTGACCGTTGGCATTTCGATCGAGCCATACATAATCGCCAATGGCTGCGGTCGGAGTCAAACTGACTTGATCGTCATCGTCTTCATTGATTGAGTTGTTATTGGGATTCGAATCGAAATCCAATTGGCCAGCTGCGATAACTTCAGCATAGTTGGTCTTTGTGCCACCGGTAGCGACTGTTGCAATGAT
Organism: Pirellulaceae bacterium; assembly: GCA_033761895.1. GTDB lineage: Bacteria > Planctomycetota > Planctomycetia > Pirellulales > Pirellulaceae > Aureliella. Next base: position 10,449 of record JANRMD010000437.1, read on the forward strand.
CTGCAGCGTGACCGACTGATTGGCCGTCAAGGTGCCGATCGTCCAGGTGTTGCTTCCGTAGGTTCCTTGGCTAGGCGTTGCGCTCACCAAGGTCATACCTGCAGGTAGGACATCTTTAACTTCTACACCCGTGGCCGTACTGAAGCCATTGGCGTTGTTGACGGTCAAGGTGTAAGTGACATTGTCGCCGACAGCAGGTGAGGCATTGCTGATCGTCTTGGTTAGCGACAGATCAATTGGTTTCAATCCCGCATCAACGGTTTGGTTGAAGTCGCCGCTAGCGAGCACATAGACGGCGGTCTTACCGTCGACAACACTGGCGTCACTGTCCGAGGAATCGGAGCCTACATCTTGGCCAGTGAATGTGTCATAGCCGCCGCCGGTGAAGAACTGAACAACATAGCTGCCCGGTGTGAGCCCCTTGAATTCATAGTAGCCCTGTTGCGTGCCAGTGACGTTTGGATTGTCTCCAGTAGTGGTAGTCGCCAGAACAGTGGTCCCAGCCGCATCCAGCAAATTAACCGTCAAGCCATCAATGCCTGGTTCACCCGAATCCTGTTGGCCATTTGCGTTGCGGTCGAGCCACACGTAATCGCCGATAGCAGCGGTCGGATTCAGACTGACTTGGTCGTCATCGTCTTCGTTGGTCGAATTGTTACTAGGTGTTGAGTCAAGGTCGAGTTGACCGGCTGCGCTGACTTCGGCGTAGTTCGTCTTGAGGCCGCCGGTTGCCACCGTGGCGGTGATCGTCAGCGTAACCGTTTGTCCGGCTGCGAGCGTACCGATCGTCCACGTGTTGCCCAAGTAGCTGCCTTGCGTTGCTGACGAACCAACGAAGGTAAGGCCTGCGGGTAGAACATCGTTGACCTCCACGCCCGTAGCGGTACTGAAGTTGTTGGCGTTGCTGACAGTCAGGGTGAAATCGATGTTATCGCCAACGGCAGGCGCAGCATTGCTAACCGTCTTGGTTAGGGATAGGTCGATTGGCTTGAGACCTGCGTCAACGGTTCGGTTGAAGTCACCGCTGGCGAGCGCGTAAACGGCTGTTTTGCCTGTGGTTACGTTGGCGTCGCTATCCGACTCGTCGGCGCCAGAGTCTGCAACAGTGAAAGTGTCGTAGGCCCCACCCGTAAAGAACTGCACCACATAGCTACCAGGAGCCAGTCCCTTGAATTCGTAGTACCCTTTTTGAGTGCCCGCTAAATTCGGATCGTCACCCGTAGTGGTTGTCGCTAGCACGGAAGTGCCAGCTGCATTGAGCAACTGGACCGTGAGACCATCAATACCGAACTCACCCGTATCTTGCTGGCCGTTCGCATTCCGATCGAGCCAAACATAGTCACCAATTGCGGCAGTAGGCGTCAGGCTGGCTTGATCGTCGTCGTCCTCGTTGCTCGAATTGTTGCCAGGTGTCGAATCGGTATCCACTTGATCAGCTGCGGTGACCTCGGCATAGTTGGTCTTCGTGCCGCCGGTAGCTACCGTTGCAGTGACAGTTAACGTCACTGACTGGCCCGCCGCTAAGGTCCCAATCGTCCAGACGTTACCCGAATAAGTACCTTGGCTGGGTGATGCACTGACAAAGGTGAGGCCTGGTGGAAGTACATCAGTAACCTTTACACCGGTCGCTGTACTGAAACCGTTGGCGTTGTTCACCGTAATTGTGAAGGCGACGTTGTCACCGACAGCAGGCGTTGTGCTAACGACAGACTTGGTGAGCGACAGATCAATCGGCCTGAGTCCAGCATCAACGGTTTGGTTGAATTCACCGCTGGCAAGTGTGTATACAGCCGTTTTTCCGGTAGTGAGATCTGCGTCGCTGTCGGTCGCATCAGCACCCGTATCTTTAACCGTAAACGTATCGTAGCCAGCACCAGTAAAGAACTGAACAACGTAGTCTCCCGGAGCCAAGCCTTTGAACTCGTAGTAACCCTGTTGTGTACCACTCAAGTTCGGATTGTCGCCCGTGGTGGTCGTGAACAGTACTGTCGTACCCGTTGAATCAAGCAGCTTGACGGTCAAGCCATCAATGCCCGCTTCGCCAGTGTCCTGTTGACCATTGGCGTTGCGATCCAGCCACACGTAGTCGCCGATTGCGGCTGTTGGGGTTAGGGTCGCTTTGTCGTCATCGTCTTCGTCGTTCGAGTTGTTGCCAGGGGTGGAATCCGTATCGACTTGGTTAGCGGCAGTGACTTCAGCATAATTGGACTTTGTTCCGCCCGTGGCAACGGTTGCAGTCACAACTAATGTCACAGTTTGGCCAGCACTCAATGAACCGATAGTCCAAACGTTGCCGATGTAAGATCCAACACTGGGGATGCCACTGACGAAGGTGAGCCCTGCAGGTAGGACATCTGTGACTTGAACTCCAGTCGCTGTACTGAAGCCGTTGGCATTGGTGACGCTTACGGTAAATGTAACGTTTTGGCCCACGGTAGGTGTGGGGTTGCTAACGCTCTTGGTCAACGACAAATCGATTGGCTTTAGACCCGCGTCAACGGTTTGATTAAAGTCACCGCTGGCAAGCACATAGATGGCAGTTTTGCCGGTCAGTACATCTGCGTCATTGTCAGTTGCATCAGAACCTGAGTCTTTGGTTGTGAATTGGTCATAACCGCCACCGGTGTAGAACTGAACGACATAACTGCCAGGGGCCAAGCCTTTGAACTCGTAATAGCCCTGTTCGACGGCAACGGTACTTGGATTGTCGCCGGTTGTAGTTGTTGCTAACACAGTCGTGCCGGTTGCGTCCAGCAGTTGGACCATCAAATTATTGATGCCCGGTTCACCGGAATCTTGTTGACCGTTAGCGTTGACGTCAAGCCAAACGTAGTCGCCGATGGCGGCCGTTGGGGTTAAGCTAACTTGATCGTCATCGTCTTCGTTGTTCGAGTTGTTACCCGGTGTCGAGTCAAGATCGAGTTGATTGGCAGCACTGACTTGCGCGTAGTTCGTCTTGGTGCCACCGGTAGTCACAGTCGCTGCCAGAGCGAGTGTGACAGTTTGGCCTGCGGTCAGTGTTCCAATATCCCAAATGTCATTCGAGAATGTACCTTGGCTGGGAGTTGCGCTAACCAGCGAAAGTCCAGCTGGCAATACATCGGTAACCTTAACCCCAGTTGCAGTACTGAATCCGTTTGCATTGTTTACGGTGAGCGTAAAGGTGACAGTATCACCCACGGCTGGAGTTGGGTTGCTAACCGACTTGGTTAGCGACAGGTCGATCGGCTTGAGGCCTGCGTCCACAGTTTGATTGAACTGGCCACTTACGAGAGTGTAAATGGCAGTTCTGCCAGTACTTGGATTTGCGTCGCTGTCGGACGTATCTGCCCCAACGTCTAAGCTTGTGAACTGGCTGTATCCAGCCCCCGTGAAGAACTGCACGACGTAACTGCCCGGGGCGAGTCCCTTGAACTCGTAGTAACCTTGTTGAGTACCGGTCAGGTTTGGATTGTCACCCGTTGTTGTCGTAGCCAGGACCGTTGTTCCGGTCGCATTGAGGAGATTGACCTGCAAGCCATCAAGACCAGGCTCCCCCGAATCCTGTTGACCATTGTTGTTCTGATCTAGCCAGACATAATCACCGATCTTAGCTTCTGGCCTGTTACCAAAGTTGAAGGCACCTGTAACGATAACACCTTGGCTCCGCGTGACAGTTGCCGGTGTTGATGGGCTTGTGGGTACATTCAAAAAGATTGCAGATTCGGCTTTTCCAACGGATTCGCTAAGCAATTGGTTTGCTCGGGTGACTATCGCTGCAAATGAACTGCTCGGGACAACTGAATTGAACCGAAAATTGCCTGCAGTTAAATCACCATCGGGATCCGCACTGTTCGCGTCGTAGAGTAGCTCCCAAACGGCGAGCTGCAATGCAGCGGCACCATTGGAACCCTGAGGAGTTTGCCCGTAATGATTGAAGAGGTAAGCGACTCTCTCGGCATTTTGAGGCGAACCATTGCCAATCGGAATGGAGTCAGGCGTTACCGTAAACGGCCCGTTTACTCCCGTGCCTAACTGATTGAATAGGTCAACACATAACGTCAAGAACGAGGCGGTGGGATTCGGGGTAAATGTTGAACTATGGAGTCTCAATGGCAATTGGCCACCGCTAGCTGATACTGTGCTACCGAAAATGGTGTAGTTCAAGTCGCGACCGAGGCCAGAACTGAAAAATGCACCGATGTCGACGCTGGCTCGAAGATCTGCTGGGTCCGCCAAGGTGACGTCTATTGAGTTTGAGGTCGTGGCAGTCACTGGACTGATGCGAGATTGACTCTGCGTAGAAGTAGCCGCAAATCCAGCCGCAGATAAGTTCACAAGCTTGTAGTTGCCTGGAGAAAGCCCGCTGAATAGGTAAGCTCCTTTTGAATCGGTGGTTGCAGTTTGCAGCAACGTTCCGGCCCCTGAACGGAGTTCGATCGTGGCGCCAACCAAATAGCTTTCCGTCGTGTCCAACTGGCCATTTGAGTTCGTGTCGATGAAAGCAGTACCTGCCAAGAAGTTATTCGCCATGAGCGCACGTGTCTCAAGCGACTCCAACTTCAAATTCTTGGTGAGAGCTCGGCGAATTGAAGTTTGTTTTGAAGACGGAGATTTTGAACGCACTGAAAATTCCGAGCGAAGTAGTTTCTTCATAATTCTTGACTTTAGGCAGGTTATTTGGAGAGGTAATTAACAACAATAAAGGCGCTAACCCCATAGGTACCAGCGCGATAAAAGAATGGCTTCTGCTGCGATTAACGCATTCGTCGTTGCATGCGCAAGCACTGCATCCATGACGCTTCCTTTTCGATAGTAGGCAATTCCATAGAGAAGTCCCGCGATGGTGCCCGCTAGCCAGCGCCCTGGATGCAGCATTCCAAAAGCGACCGACGAGACAACCAAAGCCACCCACGACCATCGTCTTGACTGCTTCCCTGCAAGCCAAGGAATCAGATATCCGCGAAAGGCAAATTCTTCCGCGAGTGGAACCGTGATCACGGATCCGAGAACACGAAACACAAGCCAAACCATAAACATGGCGGGACTGAGTGAACGGGTAGATTCATAGAGGCTTTTGGCAACCCCAGCATCGCCCGTTTCAAGCAAATTCCAAACAAGATAAACCGCCATGCCAATGGCCAAAGGCGTCCATCGAAAGCAGAATTTCCAGTGCTCGGTCGGATATCGTGTAAAGCATAGTCCAATGGCGGTTACGACAACCAAGAACCGGATAGGGTACAGCCAATCGAAACCGGTCTGAACTGCCCCAAGCAACACAATGGTTAGTGTCAAAAAAACGAAAGGTGCCAACATCGGAACAGCACGATTCTCGTCGTCTGCACCGACCTGCACGATTTCCTGGCGTACTTCAGATTTGCAGAACCAAGGGCAAGTCCTAGCAAAAGCGACCATCCCCAGAGCCACAACGTTGAAACCAATCCAACCAGCCTGCGAATGAAAACCACCTAGCGCAATTTCTTGAGCACCAAAGTGACCAATCAAGATTAGGGCTGCAATCCGAACGCCATTTACAACAAACATCAGGGCGATAGACAGCGGCACCAATAGTAAGGACCTCGGAAAAATGTGCTCATTGCGCTTCCACCACAGATAGGTTGTCATGAAAACAACCGCTAAACCCATCCCTTCGTACCCAGAGCACTCAGGCGCAATCCGCACCGCAAAGTCTGCTGTCCCAATCATAAACACCGAAGTGTCCTGGATGACATCAACGCAAAGCACCGTCAACATGAACCAAACCTGTTGGAACGTCGCGAACGCCAATAAGTCCCATACGGAAGTCGCCCACTGGCCAGCGAACCAAGCCAATGCGCCAACGCTTGAGCCAATCAAAACTGGCACGGATATTTCTTTTGCAACCGCCAACCAAACGAGAGGATTAAGCAGTACCGCCAACCAAGTCATCGCTGTGGCGAACGCCAAAAGGCCCCAAATAACGAAACCTATCGCGCTAGCGCCATGGTCAACCTCAAAATAGTAGATAGACGCAGCGAAGAAGAGCGCGAAAACAAATAGGTGAGTTGTCAGAAACAACGGGACAGAGTGGCCGACTGTATGTCTGCTCGCTTTGCCGAGACAATCGACCAGTTCCCTGCCGCCAAACACTAGAGTTGCCGCGCAAGACACTGCAATAAACTGTGGTACCAAAGGGAGGCGGTCAGCCAAAAACCTCACCGCCCCTTGGCCATCAACCAGTACTCCAGAATCAAACCGGGCAGAAACTATGAGTAGCTCAAGCAACGCCAGCAGACTCATTCCAACCCAAATGAGAGGGAACGACGATGCGCGTTTACGAACTTCTCCCTGCTCGACAAGTCCAGACATAGCGACCCCAGAAAACGAAAGCCCACTGTCAACTTAAGGATCACAGTGAGCACGTTCAGAATATCAATCGACCGAGCAAGTGCCTAACAGAGGTTTGGCACCATCGATTGCAACGCAACAATCCGTAACTGTCTTTACTTACGACGGAAACCCAGTCGTTCAGCCAGCATCAATCCACTGCCAGCCAAAATCGCAATTGCACTTGAGGCTGCTGTCGGCGAAATCTCTGGAACACCAAACCCGCCCGGTGGTGTAGCAAATGCACTCGCCCCACAGTTAATTAAGGCAACTACTAGACCCGCAAACAGAATGCCTTGTAGAGAGCTTCGAATCATACTCTTTATTCCTTACAGTAAGTATTGGTGGGCTATAGGACGCCAAACTCAGAAGAATCAACTATCGCCTTGTTTTGACTGCAATAAGTTGACTGCAAGATTTGGCGAAGGATTGACACACGTTACTTAGCTGTAGAATCTTCTGCAACAGTTGCGTAAGGGTATTTTTGGAAAAATTGCAAAATTGATGGCGGAAAACCGCCCGAATAGGAATGGGGCTTCCTCGGAGCGGGTGAAACTGCGGTTTTCCCTGATTTTTAGAGGTTCTGTGAGTACTTTTCAATACCCCAGGATCGCCCTTTATGGCGCTGCTGGCGACCTCGAAGGGGCGTGACGCTAATGGCTTATGGTCGTTTGTTTTCCATTGGTAGATTGTGGACAACCTCAATGAATCGCGGCGAGAAATCGCCGCGCGGGTTGCTCGCTCAGGTGGATGTCGAGCCTTTGGGTGGCTGGGGGGTTTGGGCAGGATTGCCAGCGAGGATTAGCCGCATTGCGATAGCACCGGTTCCCGAAGCGAAAACCGGATGCTAGCGTTCCGGCTGACTTGGGGTGGCAGCTTTATAGTCGCACGATATGTCCCAATCGTAGCTGCAACAATTGAGACAATTATGCGACACTCAGCCCCAAACTTAAAGTTGGGCAAAGCACTAGGCTCCCTCTTCGCCGTGCTTACAGAGCGTAAAAATCCTCGGGGATCGTTTCCATCGGACGCCAGTCGATGTCGCCAGCTTCGGCGCCTTTGTACTTGAGCAAAGTGGCGCTCATGGCTTCTTTGTCGAGCACTGGCTTCTGGAACTTGCTGGCTTGAATCCACTGGTTGACGGCCGTCGGATCAAGCTCACCGCCTTTAGTCATACCAATGATCAGCACCAACAGATGTTTGCACAACGCGCCGCGCAGACCGCCGCAGACGTTGAGGTTCTGAGTGCAACATGAGAATGAGCCGTCATTGGCAAGTCGACATGAGTAAACCAAGTCCGCGTCGCTCTGACTCTTAACAACCCCAACCAACTGCTCATCGCCAGCCTCTGCAAACAACCGGAAACGCTCGGCCTTCAGCATCGAGACCGCTTTCTTGAGTCGATCCTTGTCGACGGAGATGTTGAGCAACTCCATGAATTGCTCGAGGTCGATGGGCCCACTGGCCTTGATCTGTTTCATGGCAGCTTCAGCCCGCGGATCACTGACTTTGCCAACCCATTTCACACTAGCCGGCACCTGGAACTTGGCTGGGAACTGGGAGGTTTCATCGTACTTCGACCCTGCCCAATCCTTGGTGTCCGTGGACAGTTTCTTTGCATTTGCAAAGGACACTCCGCGGAGATCCGCACCGATGAACCGAGTCTTCGACAAGTCGGCTTTGTCGAATTTGGATCCGCGAAGCTGCACTGTATTGAAGGTCACATCCTTGAGTATCGCTGCGGTAAAGTTGCAATCTTCGAAATCGCTGCGAGATGTGTCACTGTTGGTCAAGTTCGCTTTCGTAAAGTTCAGTTTTCGGTACGTGCCGAAATCCAGGTTAGCTCCAACCAACGATGAGTTCGTGAAATCGCAGTCTTCAAAGTGCTGGCTGCGAAGGTCGAGATTGTCGAGTTGCTTGCCTGACAAATCGAAGTTGCGAAAAGGACCGAGTTCCTTGATCTCCGTAAAACTCCATTGATTCCAATCCTCAATACCGGCAGCACTGTCAAGTTTGTCAATCCAGGCTTGCCGTTTGCCTTGTTTGCTCGCGTCCGCTGCAGCAGATTCAGCTTGCAGCTGTGCTTCGTCCGGAACAGCGACACCAAGCGTTTCGCACCAAGCGGCTCGGGCCATCTCGAGCAGTTTCTTTTTGTTGGCGCCCGTGCCTTTGCATTCGATTTGCACGGTGTGCACTAACGGCTTCGCACCGGGCCAAACAGCAACTGCGGCCAACATGGCATCTTCTATGTTCGACTTTTGCGTTTCCCAGTTCGATAGCGTTGATGCCCACAAATCATCTGACCAAGAGGCTCTGTACTTGCGGCTATAGCTAAGCTCAACATTCAGCCGCAAATGTAGATCGTCGTGCTGCACTTCGATCGATGTTGAAAATTGTTTGGCCGCTGCGCAGAATTGCTTAAAGGCTTTCAGTTGCGGGCCAGCCACAAGGCTCTTGGCGGCGACCAGCTTGAGCCCCTTGCATTTACTGAGGTCACAGTCATCAAAGTTCACCGTCGCAACGTTGGTACCCGTGAAGTCAGTGCCGGACAACGTCGCGTTCTTGATCGAGGTATTCGTCATCATCGCTTTTTGAAGCTTCGCACCGCTCAGGTTACAGTCCTCAAACTTAGCGTCAATCAACTCAGCTTCGCTCAGGTCGGCTTTCGAAAAATCGCAACCCGTGAATTCAGTCCCTTTCGCACGAATCTCTCGCAGATTGGCGCCCGAAAAATTCGCATTCCGAACTTTCGTTTCTTCGAAAGTTGCGAACTCCATATTGCACTTGCTGAAGTTCGAATTCGAGCAGTCAGCGTAGCTTAAGTGGATACGCTTGAGATTCGACTTACTAAAGTCCGCGAAGCAACGAGCATTGGCGTCGTAGCCGCCAATCCAAATCCCTTCAAAGTCAACTTCACGGCACGAGCAATCGTCAAGCGATTCGATTATTCCACGCAATTTTGCACGATCAAACTTCGATCCCACGTACGCGCCATAGCGTGGCGAATTCCCACGCGGATCTTCTTTCGTCATCGTTGTTTCGCGGAGGTCGGAATTCGTATGGCATACGCACCACAGTGGAATGCCGGTAATGTCCATTCCCTTCAGCGAGAGGTCGCTAATTTTGAAGGGAGGCAAATAAGGATCAATCGAGCGAGGTACCATCGACGCGGCTTCTAGAATCGCTTTCAAGCGAGCATGTTCCTCTGTGCCACCGCGTAGCAGGATCTCCACTTCAGCCTGCGTTGGTACGAACATTTGGTGCAATTGTTCAGGAGTGATAACCGCAATCGATGCCCCTTTGGCATTCAATTGAGCGGCTTTCTTTTCGTGCGAGGAGCTTCCATTGGCAACTTTGATCAACAAGTAGTCTGTGGTCGCATCGAGTTTTTCCGTGATCTCTCCACCGCCAATTGCGATATAGCTTTCGAGTTTGGTTTGACTATAAAGCCAATGGTATTTTTCGAACCGACCTGCGAAGAAGAACTTTTTTCCCGTAAACCGCGGTTCAACTGCCTGAGTTTCGTTTGCCTTCTTCTTAGCCATCGTTTGCTCACTTCTCACTTAGCATCAATACTTTATTAAGCCGGAAGGTCTCGCATCCTTCCGTTTTTTCCCGCTAAATGATACCAATGATCGAATATACATTGTGCGGGCGGGGTTGGAGGTTTCGGTTAATTTTGCGGTTAGCCAATCAGTCATCGCTCCACCTAGCAAGCTAGGATGGTGGCGATTGGAGAGGAGTCGTTTTTAGCAACTCGCAGATCGCGGCGATGGTGGTTTCGCCGTGGCGGTCATGCTTCCTCAAACGGCAATTGAGGCTGTCGACGAGTGGGCTGTTGGGATCGAAAGTGCTTTCGGCAGACGGAAATATACAACTCGTTGCCGCCGATCTTCACTTGCTCTCCTTCGCGAACTATGTTGCCCTCACTGTCGGTTCGCAGCACCATCGTCGCCTTCTTGCCGCAATGGCAGATGGTTTTAATCTCTTCCAGACTGTCGGCCCAGCCCAGCAAGTATTGACTGCCTTCAAACAGATTGCCTTGGAAATCGGTCCGCAAGCCGTAGGCTAAGACCGGAATATCAAGCACATCGGCTACATCCCCCAATTGTTGCACTTGGCGGCGAGCCAGGAATTGAGCTTCGTCAACCAGAATGCAATGCAGCGAATGTTTCTCATGCTCGCGCCGAACTAATTCGAACAGATTGTCAGCTTGTTCGAAAGCTACAGCGTCGCTAGTTAAGCCGATTCGCGAACGAACTTCGATCGCATTCTTGGTAACGACCGCTGGCGTAAGAACCATCGTGTTCATGCCACGTTCACGATAGTTGTAACTCGATTGGATCAGCGTCGAGGACTTACCAGCGTTCATGGCGGAATAGTAGAAGTACAGCTTTGCCATAGCGGGACCGATGTAAATGCAAACTCTTGGACAGCAATGATGGAAGGCACTAACTTGGGTTGCCCCGCGATTGATTCGACTGCACAGGATTCCGAATCAGCCCAACACCAGTCGTCAGCACTGAAACTGCCATGGAAGCGATCCCAAAGTACAGTACGAATCGAAAGGCAGGGAAGAATGCCATGCCAAAGAATGCTCCGGAAATGAAGGTCGCACCAATAATCGAGGCGATGCGAGCGGTCCATTTGGCGGCGTTTGAGAGGGCCGCAGCGTCCAACAAGATTTGCAGTACGAGCGACAAGATAACTAATACGCCCGCATGCGCATGGCCGGCACGGAACAATGCCAACTGCGTTGCATCGAGTGCAAGCCCCTGCGTGTCTACACCAGCCGAGCCGTGCGTCAATATTCCCAGTAGCGTCAAACCGCCGTAGAAAATGGTTGGCACCGTCAGTAGGGTAATTCCACAAACTAGTCTTGTTTCGCGTGAGAGCATCGGAGAGAAATCCTGGGGTTATTGTTCGATCTTTGGTTTTTGTCGACTGTCAGTTCCGTTTCAGGCCGACCTTTTCAAAACTCGAGCCAATTGTATAGGACTTCTTGCAAGCGGCGATTGGGTCGTAATCAGGCCGGTTATGAATCTGACCGCTAACTTCAACCAAGATGTCCCCTTTGTAACCCGAATTGCGTATTAGCTTCAAATACTCCACGTAGTCAATGCTTCCTTCACCTGGCAATACAAACTGAAACTTCTGTTGATCGCCCGTCGAATCCTTGACATGGATGAAGACTGTATCGGATGCTAACACAGCCCACGATTCCTTTAGGTCCAAGCCGCGCAATTGAAAGTGACTAAAGTCGAAAGCGGCCTTAAGCGATGGGCTATTGACTTGCTCTAGCAACCAACGGAGCTGCTCGGGACGATGCGCAGCACCGCTGATGTGTGCCTTAATTGCGATCGTTGAGTTCGTCTGTTGCGCGATTGCGGCCCATTCGCTTAAGCGATCTACCATGGCTGCACGCACACTTTCCCACTGGGACGGTTGTCCACCCATCACCGTTTCAATGATTGTGCGACCCTCGGGTTTGAGATCCTGTCCTAGGGCTACAGCCGCCCGCAGTCGCTCAAGATTCTTGGCATGCACGTCAGGTGTAGCCAGCAGCACCAGGTTCTCCATCAGCGCTGACAGCCGCAGAGAATTCTCCGCTAACGAGTCGCGAAACTTCTTGCGATCATCCAGCGTTAGTTTCTCTGGAGCCCCAGGCCAATCGGCCATCGTCGGCAACTCGACGCAGTCGTAACCAACCTCAGCACAGATTTTCAGGGCGTCCCCAAGAGATAAGCTTTTCATGCCGTACAAGCTGAATCCGAATCCGACCGAAGACTCGAATGTCACCCCAGAACTAATTCTGGGTATCGAAGCAGCTACTGCAGATGCAGTGGCGAAAAGCAGCGTTTTGCGACGGTTCAGCATGGGAGTCCCGGCCTTCCATTGAGCGCACTAAAATCAGAAACACAATCCGGCATCAATTTACGTTAGATTGAGCTGTCTAACCATAATCGCTCAGCGGCTAGAAGCTAGAAGCAAGAGGCTAGGTAGCCGTGGTCGCATCTGGCAGATGCGACCTACTGCTTCGTCCATCTTTGATTTTTTTTGGGGGGGTGGGTGGCACGCCCTGAGGCTTTGGGAAGGGCGTGATTCGAGCGACCTTCGCCACGCCCTTCGCAGAGCCTCAGAGCCACCCAAAATTAAAGTTGGATGAAGCGCTACCTTGCCTGTTGCTTACGAAACGAGCTACACTTGTTTGCAGAAAATGCTACTCAGCGTAGGCTACTTTTGATTCAGACCGATCGGCCCAACTTCTCTTCATCTAGCAATGGAAATCAGCATGAAAGCTCTACTCGCTACTCTGGTACCTATAACTCTGGCACTTAGCCTTTTCGCTGCTGTGGGATTGGCTCAGGACAAAACGACGAAGGCAGTTGACCCATCAGGAACTTGGCGTTGGGAATACGATTTTGGTGGCGAGACCATGAAGGATTCACTAAGGCTAAATCTAGGCAAAGACAAAAAACTGGCAGGTCATTACAAGGGACGTGAAGATAAGTGGATCGAGATCAAGGATGCAAAAGTTGAGGGAGACTCTCTGTCGTTTCTGCTTCCGCTCGACTTTCAAGGTACCCCTCTTAAACTAGAGTTCGCAGGTAAGGTCAAAGGGGATGAGATCGAAGGCAATGTAAAGGTATCGACCGGCGAAGGCGCTCAGGAGTTTCCCTGGGCACCCAAGCGAAGTGTCTTGATAGAAGACGTGGTGGGTGAATGGCAAATGAAAATCGAAGCTGGAGACCGAACGCTTGAACCGGTTGTTACGATTACCAAAGATGGCGAAAAGTACAAAGGCAAATACGTCAGCGGGCAAGAGTTCTCCGCGGAGCTAAGCGATTTGAAAGTTGAAAACAACCAGCTGATTTTCAACGTGGCTGGTGAAGTCAACGGAACAAAGATCAAAGCGGATTACAAGGGCCGCCCCTATGGTGACAAAATCCAAGGCAGCATCGCTTATGTGCTCGGCGATAACTCGGGTGACATCGAATTCACCGGTACTCGCAAGCCGGTTGACAGCAAGCCTTAAGGCTTTGATATTGTCGCACGATTGTCCCAATCTTCGTTTGCAAAATCTTCGCTGCAGAATCGCTGCAACAATTGAGACAATTGTGCGACACTCGCGCTCCGCAAATAGAATCGCTAATAGCGTCCGTTGGAATTGATGCTCGGCAAATAGCCTTGGTTGTAACCCGGCTGACCGTACTGCGTACTGGGTAGCTGGCTGGATTGCCGAGTTGGCTGTGCTGCCGGCTGAGCATAGTTGTAGGTCGGTTGCGAATAGACAGTGGAAACTGGCCGGCCATATGCATCATATTGCGGTTGGCCGGCGGAAGAATACTGTTGGGTACTAGTAGGCTGCGCACCCAACTGCTGTTGCTGCGCTAACCACTGGCGATACTGCTGGTCGCGCAGTTGCTGCTCGTAAAGTTGCTGTTGCTGGAGTTGATATTGTTGTTGCTGATACAACTGCTGTTGAGTTAGATTGCGATTGTCGCTTGGCGAAGCGGCCTGCTGATAGTAACCAGCGGGTATACCGGTAGCTTGGGACCTGGCGGCTGGCGGAGCGTAGGTCGATGGATTGTAGGTCGATGGTTGGGAATAAGTGGGTTGCTGCGACGAGTAGGTTTGCTGTTGCGGGTAGGATGTGTTCGCGTTGTGAGTTGAGGATTGGCCCCAAGGAATCGAGGCCTGCGAACTGGATTGAGTGGCTGGGTAGGTGGATGATGGAGTCGTTGTGTAGTGATTCAGCTGCGATTGCGGTTGTGTCGAAGGGAAATTAGCCGAACTTCCGCCAGCCCAATTTCCGCTAGCCCAATTTCCGCTAGCACTGGGCACACGCGTCTGGGCTGACTGGGTTGTTGGATAACCCGTTTGGCCGTAGTTGTACTGATTCGCGGCGTTCGATACGCCACCGATGAGGTCGGAGGCTAAATTCCCGAGCCTGCCTTGTTGATCGAGGTTGTTGTACCCGTCCCTCGTTCTCTGTATCACGTCTGCGGCCACTTGAGGGTCGACGGCTACTGTCGGTAGGCCATTGCTCCAGTTCACCTGAAGGAGGCCTGCGACTAACATCACTGGTACACCGACTAACATCAGAAGTGGCCCAAGCCGGGTGTCCGCGACTCGCTGGATCGGTGCAGGTAGCGCCAACGCAAGCAAGCTCGCCGCGCTTTGCGATGCAGATCGTCGACTAGATCGCCTGGATCGATACCGAGCCATGATGTACTACTCCAGCAACTACCCAGTCAATCTTGACAAACAGTTGTCATGATCAGATGTTGCCGCCGGACGGTACCAAATTGGTATTGCAATTGCCAGAGCGGAATTGGCCCGTTATACCGGACCAAGCAGGTTCAGCGGCCGAGGGCGTCCTCGCTCCAAAAAAACGGACCAGCGGACTGGAATGTCTACAGGCACTCTAAGCTCAGTCCAGATGATCTCAGGCCACCGCGAATATTCTCAAGCTACTCGACAGGCTGGCGCGCTCGATTTATGTTGCTAGCATTGTTGGGCGTCGCAAGTCGCTCGACAGCAACATGGTTAGGCGAACTGTGTTGGTGGTGCCGGTGGTCTAAATTCATTCTAGCCAGAGACAAATTCGTGCCGCTTCCAAAGCTGATTCTGTTATTGTTGCTGATCGGTATCGCCCTCTGGTTCACAATCACTTGGGTGATCGCGCTCATGCGAAGCGGGCCATTCCAGGCGCCCAGCCCTTTTCAGTTGCTTGTTGGATTCATCACGGATTTTCTCGATACCTTGGGCGTAGGCTCCTTTGCCACTACCACAGCTCTGCTTCGCGCAGGTAAGTCGGTTGACGATTCGAAATTGCCGGGCACGTTGAATGTTGGGCATGCGCTACCAACTATTCTGCAAGCGCTGATCTTCATTGAGTTTGTGAAGATTGACATGTGGACATTGTGGTTGCTCATCATCGCTTCCATCCTAGGCGCGTATGGGGGCGCATCTTTCGTCTCGCGACTACCCAAGCGGATGATTCAGATCGGGATGGCAACAGCCCTGTTGATCGCCGTAACGCTGCTGATCGCGAGCCTGCTGAAATGGACTCCCAAAGGCGGCAGCGAACTTGGCCTGACGGGGACCTACTTAGCCATCGGTTTTGTGGGGAATTTCATTTTCGGAGCCCTCATGACGATTGGGGTGGGTGCCTACGCGCCGATCATGATCATGGTCAACTTGTTGGGCATGAATCAAGAGACCGCGTTTCCGCTGATGATGGGTTCTTGTGGTTTCTTGATGCCTGTTGCCAGTTATCGGTTCATCAAGTCGGGCATGTATGACGCTCGAGCAGCCATCGGCTTGACCTTGCTAGGTTTACCAGGCGTGATGGTGGCTGCATTTATCGTCAAGAAACTCTCCTCCGAAGGACTCAATTGGCTGGTTGTGGCTGTCGTAATCTACACGGCCTTATCGATGCTTTATGCGGCTTTCAAACCGGCGGCTTCACAACCGGCCGCTTCGGACAAGGAGCCTGCCTCGCTAGGTGACCCCGGCAACGACAGTGGCAATCCGTACCAGCCACCTAGAGGCATGTAAACCTGATCGTCAGGTCTCGAGTTAAGCACCGTGAGTGAGGGCCTGCCGTTTATTCAGCTTCGGATGCCAAGTTGCATTGGTTTCTGATTACCTGTGGGGCGAGTGAACCGACGATCATGCCCAGCAGGGCAGCGCCAAGCCCAGCCAATTGCGGCGGAAACTGCTCGTCGAGGCCTTCAAGAGCCGGAATGAAGGCGCTCAACTGTGGAGCAAACATGAACGGTACCCAGCACCCAATCCCCAGCGCTATCGATAGCAGCGCACCCTGCGTGGTGGCTCGTTTCCAGTACAGGCCGAACGTCAGGGGGACAAACGAGCCGACCAAGGTGATTTGATAGGCCGACGAAACGAGGTCATAGATCGATGTACCCTGACTGAGGATGGCGTAAGTCAACACCATCGCAGTGAAGGTGAAGATCGAGATACGCATCGCCCTGAGCAGTTGCTTGTCCGACAAACCTGGTACTAGATGCCGCAAGATGTTTTCAACAAAGCTGGTCGAAGGAGCCAGCAGAGTTGCAGACGAACACGACTTAATCGCTGAAACCAGTGCTCCGAAGAACAGAATCTGGATGATCAGTGGCATGTGTTCCATGATCATTTTGGGCAATACTTCTTGAGGGTCGTTTTCTAGCAGCTCAGTTGCATGTTCGGGCATCACCAACAGTGCAGAAGCGACAATAAACATCGGCACGAAGGCGAAGGCCAAGTAGCACAAACCACCAATGATCGCGCCGTATCGGGCGGCATCGACATTCTTAGCCGACATAACGCGCTGGAATACGTCCTGTTGCGGAATAGAACCAAGCATCATTGTGATGGCAGAGCCTATAAAGAACAGCCAAGCCTTTGGAGTGGACTCAGGCCAAATGCGGTATAAGTCTCTTTCCGATGCCATCGTAAAGACTTTTTCAGCGCCACCCACCAAATCCGCTGCGTACCAGGCGATGTAGGACATGCCTAGCACAAGCACAATCATTTGCACAAAGTCCGTGTAAGCCACTGCCATCATCCCTCCGATCATCACATAGACCAGCACTAACACGGTACCAATGACCATGCCCCAAGCTGGCGAGATGTATCCACCGGACAGAATTGAAAAGACAACGCCCAAGGCGGTGATCTGGGCACCAACCCATCCCAGATAACTCAGAATGATGATGATCGAGCAGAGGATTTCAACAGGAACACCAAAACGCTTGCGATAAAAGTCGCCGATGGTTAGCAAGTGCATCTTGTACAGTCGCGTTGCGAAGAACACACCGACTAGCACCAAACACATCGATGCACCGAAGGGGTCCTCCACTACGCTCTCCAGCCCACCATTGATGAACTTGGCGGGTATGCCCATGACGGTTTCAGCACCGAACCACGTCGCGAAGCTGGTCGTGATCACCATGTACAGTGGCAGGCTATGGCCCGCGACTGCAAAGTCCTCCGTGTTTTTGATTCGTGAACCTGCCCAAACACCAATCCCCAACGTCCCGACCAAATAAAGTAGGACAAACACTAGTAGAATGACATTCATTTGGTTACGAGCAGTCCTTGTGCTGAAAAATGGGCTGAAGAAACCGGCTCAAAACTTATTGTGGAACCAGCGAATTTGACGGCTAGATTGTAAAGAGAATGATAAGTGGAGTCGAGCATAGAATCCGCTCGTGCCGACCGCACCGGCGAACTCCCTTACAAGCCAGATAGGGCAATCTTGGAGCCCCAGCCATAAGCGTGCGAGTTGTGAAAGCTGTTTGAGGTCCTTCGCGCCTCGGCGGGGCTCGGTGGCGGAATACGGTCGGTTTTGGATTGCGTTTAGGATTGTATTGTCCAGGCCACGGGGACTCGGCCCCATCCACGCGGCGCAATCAGTAGAATGCAGCTTGCCATTTGCCTAACTAAATTACGCTCTAACCATCTGCAAGTGCCTGCACCAATGACTCAACCCCACCAGCTTGTTCGAGCTCTTTCACTCACCGATGCGAGCGCCTTGGTCGTTGGGACAGTGATTGGCACTGGCGTCTTTCTCAAAGCTGCGCCAATGGCTCAGCAAGTTGGTTCGCCGATGTGGGTGCTGATTGCGTGGGTTGCCGCGGGCTTGTTGTCGCTGGCTGGTGCACTTACCTACGCGGAGCTGAGCGCGATGATGCCTGATGCGGGAGGTGAGTACGTGTATTTGCGCAAAGCCTACGGAGAGCCAGCCGCCTTTTTATTCGGCTGGCAGCGGTTCGTCGTAGGTGGCAGCGCTTCGATCGCCAGCCTAGGCGTTGGTTTTTCGATCTTTCTCGCGACCGTCATTAAACTCGACGATTTCGTGTGGCTTGAGAATGATTTCAAGTTGCTGGGGCAGGCCATCCACTGGCAGTTCGGTTTGCAGCAAGTCATCGGTGTTGCGGTGATCGCCTTGTTGACCGTGATCAATTGTTTCTCGGTCGCGTTTGGCGGCAAGGTGCATGTGATCCTGACGATGCTAAAGATCAGTGGGATTGCCTTTATCGTTTTGGGAATCTTCCTCTTCTCTAAAGAGACATCGTGGTCCAACCTCGCTACGCCTAGTCAATCGCAATGGAACGGTTTATCGGCCTTTGGCACCGCCATGCTCGCCGCACTTTGGGGCTATGATGGCTGGAACAATATGCCTATGGCGGCGGGTGAAGTGCGAGACCCGGGGCGGAACATTCCGCGGGCGTTGATACTGGGTATGGTCGCCGTGATGCTCATCTACTGCTCACTCAATTTGGCCTACTTTTATGCCTTACCATTCGAACAAGTTGTAACTGCGAACTCGAACATGTATCGAGAAGCGCCGCCGGTCGCGACGCGTGCATCGCAGACTTTTCTCGGCGATTATGGTGGCCGCATCGTTGCAGTCGTGTTTATGGTTTCGGCACTGGGTGCCCTCAATGGTTCGATTCTTTCCAACGCTCGAGTTCCGTTTGCCATGGCGCGGGATCGCTTGTTCTTCAAGCCGTTTGGATTGGTGCATGCGACGACTCGCGTTCCAGTCCTGTGCCTCATCTTCCAAGGCTTTTGGGCATCGGTGCTAGCACTCTCGGGCACCTTCGATCAGTTGACCAATTGCCTGCTCTTTGCTTCGTGGATCTTCTACGCGTTGGTCACTTCCAGTGTGTTTGTCATGCGTTACAAGTTCCCTACCATGGAACGTCCTTACAGAGCTTGGGGGTATCCCGTGATCCCGCTCGTGTTCGTCCTCGTTGCGGGGTGGCTGATCATCAACACTCTGATTTCAGTGCCAGTTGAGTCGGTTGCGGGTCTAGTCATGATGGGCGTTGGATTTCCACTGTATGTCTACTTCCGCAAAAGTCGTTCGTGAGGCTGCCAACTTTGGGAATTGCGGGTATAACTGAGCGCGTTGTCCACCGAGCAAAATCGGTGGCGTTGAGCGAGAACTGTCAAAGTTTCACTTTTTTGGAATGTGTGATGAAAGAATATCCTGATGATGCTGACGGTTCGGTATTAGCGGATCTCGCGGCACTTGGAATCGATATGACGCAACCGATGGACATCGAATTCCCGGTAGCTGCGCCGGACGAAGAAGCCGCTAATGCCATTGCGAGTGCATTGATTGCTGCGGGCTACGATGCGCACGTTGAATACGACGATGGTGAACCAGAAGATGTCGGTGATGAAGACGAAGAAGACGATGACTTCGTGCCAGGTTGGGATGTGTATGTAAGCACCCGCATGGTTCCTGATTACGACGAAATCATTCGCATCCAAGCTGACCTCGGACGGCTCGCCAATCCGTTGGGCGGCATGTCGGATGGCTGGGGTGTGATGCTCGATTCGGACATGGACTCCGAAGAAGACGAGTAGCAAACTGCACTTTTGGGTATTCCAAAACAACAATTCGAAAAAGTCAAATGGAAAATGCGATTCAATCCCGTTTTCCAAAGCCGGCCAGTTCCCCAAGCCGAGCAGTTTGAAAAGCTAATCAGTTGGCCACGCTTTGTGCACTGTCGGCCGTTTAGAGGATCGCGACTGAGATTGGCGCGAAGAGTTCCTCGAGGTCATCTTCCTCAAAACTGAGGCTAGGTTCTGGGGGCGTCGAGCGTCGAGTCTGCGGCAAATAACTCCCGCTGTAACAGTTTTTCGAAGCCCAATGGTCTATGTCTTAGTCTTAATCTTTTTTTGAACCACTTGTGATTTTCTTAGTCGGAACGATGGTGCCAAGATTCGGGGACTACCACGTTCATGCTGTTGCCGGCGATCTCTGTTCGGTTTGAGGCCTCCGCGAGAACCTCAGGAACTTGGAAAGCCGTGCATTTAGGCTATCATTTTGAGGGGCTTCAAATTGACAATTTCAAATTGACCATTGCGATTGCAAATGGAAGTCTCCGCGATGCAGCAGCTTTGATGCAGGGCATATTCTACTTGGACTAGGGCTTGGAAGCGAAGCTTCGAATGGAAACTCGAGTATGAAGGCGAATTTCAATGGCTTGGTACATAATTCTTGGCGCCTTGCTTGCAATTTTTTTCCTGCTGGCGGTTAAGCGGCGGCCTCAGTTCGCTATTGGAGTGGTACTGCCGCTCGCTTTTCTCTTTCCGGTCTGGGTGATGTTGCCGGTGCTCGCACCCCGCGAGGGCACAATTGTCGGTTCAGGGGTTGATCTGAGAGTCGGTGTGAGCGCGGCAGCCTTGATACTTTACTGCTGCTTTTGGAAGAAAGCCACTTATCCGATTAGTTTAGTGCCGTGTGACTTCGCCATGATCGGTTTAGTCGTCGTTCATGTCGCGAGCGATATCTTCAATCAGGGCCCAAGTTGGGAGATTCCTGGTCATATATTCGGAGAATGGTGGCTACCGTATGTTAGTGGCCGCTTGGCTTTTCAGTTTAGGCGCGATATCTCTGAGTATTGGAAAGTGCTTGCCGCAGTCTCGATCGGTCTTGCGTTGCTTGCGATTAGCGAAGCGTTTGCGAACGCGAGCCTACCTGAAATGCTCTTCGGCGCGCGTCCAACCGAAGGTGTCGAACGAATTCATATGCGCTGGGGTATTCGACGAGCCTACGGTCCTTGCTTGAATCCGATCTACAACGGTGTGCTTCAGTTGATCCTCTTGGGATGGACGGTCGATGTCTTTTTGCGGGTGTTGCGAAATCGAGCCTCAGTTGCCTGGGTCGCCGCTCCGGCGCTTTCCATTTTTGGAATTATCTGCACTGGATCTCGCGGACCGTTGGTTGGTCTTGTGATTGCTGTGATCGGCATGGTGTTCGGTCTGCGTCCGAAGTTACGCTTGCCAATCATCGCGTGCGCGGGTTTGAGCCTATTGTTGATGATCGCCAATCGCAATTACGTTATGCAAACACTCGAATCTTGGGCGGGTGAAAATCGAGCTTCCAAGTCAAGCACAATCGTCATCAATGAAAACAAGGAGCAGTTCACGTCCGCGCGCAGCCGCTTTCTCTTGGTCGAGCTTTACAGTATCGCCATGAAACGTTCTGGCTTGCTTGGATTCGGAACAGAGGCCGTGACAGGCTTTCCAGTGCGAGTGCCGCTCGGACCTCAGGAAGTCGAGACGATGAAGCGGATTCGCTTTGTCGATAACACTTACGTCTTAATGACCTTGCGATTTGGTTACTGCGGAGTGTTCTTCTTTACAGTGGCTTTGTTTGCGGCTGCATTTCAGTTCGTATACGTCAGTACTCGAATGCCCTCAGAAACTCCTGGAATTCTGGCAGGGTGCTTGGCGGGTTCGTTATTCGGAGTCATTCCAGTTTTGTTCACCGTTTGGATGCCGCCCGATTATGGTTTTCCATTGATGTGGACCTGTGGTGCGTCAAGTGGTCTGCTGCTGGCGCTGAACACAGGAAATCTAAAAGATAGAAAAGCACCTAAGTGATGGATAACTTGAGCAGGTCAGCGGTTGACGTGTGGCTGATAACGGGCGCGACGGGATTAGTGGGCCGATTTATGCTCGCCGAACTGCTACGTGCCAGGCAACATACGGCGGTGATCGTCCGCGAGAAGACGACTTCGCCGCTGAGCGCACGCATCGAAGAAGCTTTATGTGTCTTCGAAGAAAATTCTCAATTCGGTCGTCCGCGACTATTGGCCGGCGACTTAACCCAACCCGGTTTAGGACTGACTGAGCGAGATCGAGAGTGGCTAGAGCATCAACGACTGGGCGTCATTCACTGCGCGGCAAGTATTCGCTTCAGTGCTGATTCTGCCGATGGTGAGCCCTATTTAAGCAACGTGGCGGGAACTAGGCACTTACTCGATGTGCTCTCGCGGTGCAGTGTGGAGTCCTTTCTATACGTCTCAACGGCTTACGTTACCAGTCGGGCTACAGTGCAAGGGGCACCAGTCTTTCATGGCCCGCGAACTGAGACTGCGATAGCCAAGGGAGCAACGGGCGGCAACGATTATGAATCGAGCAAGATCGTCGCCGAACAGATGGTTGCCGATTGCCAATGGCTGGGGAAGAAGACGATCTGCCGTCCCAGTATTATCGTGGGCGATTCCCGTACAGGTTACTCATCGACCTTTCATGGATTCTATGCACCTCTAAAGATTGGATTGGAATTCGTAAAGCGATTTGGATTCAACGAACAGGCGGGGGCTTGGTTTCGCAGCCAGTTGGGGCTCAACGAAGCGGACAAAAAAAACTTTGTACCCGTTGATTGGGTTGCGAAGGCAATTGTGCAGCTTGCATTGCATCCAGAACTGCAAGGTTCGGTTTACCACCTGACCAACCCCACCCCAACCACTTGCATCGATGTTCAAAACGCTGTGCAGCGAACGCTAGCCAAGTTTGCGGAGGGAATCGCACCGCCACCGGACTCTACGGGGCACTTTCGCGAGCAGTTGGGAGTCTACGAGTCGTACTTGAACAACGACCCAGAGTTCGAGTGCCGCAACACTCGGGCTGCATTGCCTGACTTGGTATGCCCAAAAGTCGGCGTTGAGTTGCTAGAAATGCTCGGTGATTATGCTATCAGCGTCAATTTTGGTTGGCCCAAACTCTCGGCTCAAATGCCTACTTACGCTAAAATAATACAGAGCCTGACCCAGACGTCTGAGGTCAGCGTCGGTGCCGACGCGGAGCTGTTGGAGTTGAATGTGCTTGGAAACTCTGCGCCAGGTGCATTGCATTTTGTGCGTAGTAATAACCGCTGGTTTCTTGCAAAAGGTCGCTTTCGCCGCGAGCAAATCAAGTATCGTATGATGACAACCGCAGCCTTGCTGGCGAGCTGCATAAGCCATACAGGCGACACAAACGACACAAGCCGTTTGGTTGAATCCGGTCAGCTTGTGTTTCAAGGTAATCCATCTATCGATAGGCTGGTTTTTATCAATGATTGGGTACAAGATCTAAAGT
Source organism: Pirellulaceae bacterium (assembly GCA_033761895.1). Lineage (GTDB taxonomy): Bacteria > Planctomycetota > Planctomycetia > Pirellulales > Pirellulaceae > Aureliella. Next base: position 33,693 of record JANRMD010000437.1, read on the forward strand.
TACTCGCCCCATTGCGCTCCGAGAATCGAGCCCCGTAACTGCGTAGTCTTAATCGCATTGGTGGCAAAGCACACAGTTAATCTACTAACCATTCGATGCCGATGACTACCTCCCCAATCCCTCCGAAACAGCCAATCGGGCAGCTCAACCGCCCCCTTGCAATCGTCGGGATGTCGTGCCGTTTGCCGGGAGCGGATGGTCTAGACGAGTTCTGGCGGCTGCTGCAAACCGGTACCTCCGCCATCGAGCGTATGCCCGATTCGAAACTGAATCGGGATTTGTACTTTGACCCAGTCAAGGGACGTCGAGGAAAAACATACTCTGAAATTGGAGGATGTATTTCCGAACGCGAACTTGATTGGTCAATACTGCCGCTTGATCGAAGTGAAATTGGCAAATGGGACCCCTGTCATCTCATTCTTTGCGAGACTGCCGCAGCGGCTTGCGTGGACGCAGGCTGGGACCCACACAATTTGCCTCTCAGAAAAGGGGCGGTGTTTGTCGGTCATAGTGGCGGCTCGACTCTGGGTGGCGAAATCGCCTACCGGACCTTGGTCAGCGAACAAGTTGAGTTGCTTTCAAGTATCCCTGGCTTCTTGAATTCAGTGGCAGATTTGGAAGAACTCAAAGCTGCTTTGCTGTACCGTCTTCAATCAAGTCGTCCTGAAAGAGATGAAAGCGGCAATCCTTTAGTCGACGCGGGCTTTGCATCGGCACTGATCAGCCGAGCTCTCGGACTGACTGGAGCGCACATGTCGATCGATGCCGCCTGTGCATCCAGCTTGGTTGCACTCGCGCTTGGTGCTGCGTCACTACAAACCGGTCAATCGGACTTCGCCATCGTTGGCGGCGCTTCGTTCAACAAGTCCGACAGCATGATCCTATTCTCCAACGCCCAATCCTGCAGCGCCAGCGGCTCAAGGCCCTTTGACGAAGCCGCCGACGGCTTGATCAGTTCCGAAGGCTACGTTGCCATCGTTCTCAGGACTCTTGAACGTGCACTAGCGGATGGAGATCGAGTGCACGCAGTTGTTCGCGGTATCGGTATATCGAGCGATGGACGCGGCAAATCGTTGTGGGCGCCTCGCAAAGAAGGACAGTACACAGCCATTCGCAGGGCCTATTCCGACGAAGTTACTCCTTCGTCTGTCTCCATGATCGAAGCCCATGCAACCAGCACTCAGGTCGGCGATGCCACCGAGATGGAAGCTCTGTCACAGTTCTTCAGCGAACATTGCAAACCTGGACAACGCATTCCAGTTGGTAGTGTGAAATCGAATATTGGGCATACGCTGGAAACCGCTGGACTGGCGGGCGTGGTAAAGTCGGTCCTATCCATTCAACACGCGACCATCCCCCCCTCGGTTAATGTCAAGAATCTAAATCGCTCCATAAAATGGGACGCGATCCCGCTATACGTCGCAACGCAATGCGCACCATGGCCAGCCCTCGACGAAAATGTTCCCCGTCGGGCCGCAATCAACGCCTTTGGAATCGGCGGCCTGAATGTACACGTGGTTGTCGAGCAGTTTCTGGCAACTCAACTCCTGGCAACTCAACCCAGCCGCCAGCAGACAATACACTCGACTGCACCACATTCGACTTCAACATCGAATGCGCACTATGAACCGATAGCGGTCATCGGCCGAGGTGTTGTTATCCCAGGAGCCAGCAACGTCGACCAGCTTCAAAACTTGCTGCATTCGCGTGCAAGTCAAATTGGTACTCCTCCGGCAGATCGATTTGGTTGCGATGCGAATCTAGCCAGTGCTGTTCAAGGTGGTTTCGTTCGCGGTTTCGAATACGACTGGCGGAAGCATAAAGTTCCACCCAAGCAGATTGCGCAAGCTAATCCGCTGCAGTTCATGTTGCTCGAAGCTGCAGAACAAGCACTTCGAGAATCGCTATGCTTCGAACGCGAGTTTGATCGCCAGAATACAGCTGTCGTCGTTGGCAGTATCTTTGGCGGTGACTTCGGCAATGCTCTGTTTTCCGGACTGCGTCTGCCTGAGTTCAAGCACCACCTTAGGCTATTGCTGATCGAACGAGGCCTGGCCGCGGACACCGCACTAGCGCTAACCGAGACTTATGAAACTAACTTCCTAAAATTTTGCCCAGCTCTGCTTGATGAAACCGGTTCCTTCACCAGCAGCACGCTCGCATCGCGATTGTCCAAGACGTTCGATCTTATGGGCGGAGCAATGGCGATCGACAGTGGTGATGTTTCCAGCTTCGCAGCCTTGCAGGCCGCTAGCCAGTTGCTCGTTACCCGCACCGTCAATCAAGTCTTGTGCGCCGCTGCACATCGTGCCCTCGATGTGGCCGCGATGAACGCGTTGGCTCGACTTGGCCGCTTGCGAAACTCACATCAGATCCCATCGGATCGTGAAGGCTACTTTGTCGGTGAAGGCGTTGCCGTAGTCATGCTCAAGCGACTTAGCGATGCGGAACGCGATGGCGATAAAGTGCTTGCGGTTATCGATGGTATCGCGCCCGGCTTTGACGCTAACTCACTTCGGCGATCGGTCAGTTTGGCAAGCGAAAGATTGTCTGCCAGTGCACCGATCAAGCAGATTGTCGGTGGCATCGGAATCGATTCAGTGGACACACAGGTCGAGAACGCCCTTAATGCCAGTTCGCTGCGCATGGATCCTGTGCAGCAACCTCTAAGTCGTTCTGTAATCATTCCACTGACCGGCCACCTGCAAGCCGCTCAGGGCCTAACGGACCTGATTGCAGCCACTCTCGACAAATCGCTGCAAGTCGAAAACGCAGAGGCTGTGCTGGCAAGTCATACTTTCAGCGGGCAGAGCTATGTTGTCAGCGTTCGCCCCCATGTTGCACAGCCTAAAGAAACAACGATTGTGAAAACCCCGGTTGCACCATTGCCCGCAATTAACAAAAAGAACCTGGTCGATTGTCGTATCTGGCGTTTGGCTGCGTCAAGCTTGAGTGAATTGCAAAAGCAAGTTGTACAGCTCAGCGATTCCAGCATGGAGCAAATTCGTTTTTCCGCAGCGACCAAGTTTAATTCTGACCATCTTTGGCGAGCGGCGATTGTTTGCGATGAGAGCTCCATCGTTGGCAAGTTGAAGTTGATGGCAGCGCAACTTGGCAATGCGACTTCGCGATTGCCGCTTGCGGAGCAGGGTTTGTTCTGGAGCAAGCCTGAAGAGCGAACAGAACGTGTTGCGTGGCTGTTCCCCGGCCAGGGCTCTCAATATCACGGCATGTTCGATAGCTTCGTTGCAACGGAACCCGCAGCATCGCGTGCACTGGCCGCCGCGAACTCAATCCTCAGCAAGCATGGGCACCCGACCTTCGACAAGTTAGCTTGGTGCCAAACGGAATCGCTGGGCGAAAATGTCTGGCATACTCAAGCTGCAATGTTAGTCGCCGATTGGGTGATGCTCGAATGCCTTCGCGATCGAGGTTATCACCCAACTCTAGTCAGCGGCCATAGCTACGGTGAATTCGCAGCGATGTTGGCCGCAGGATGCTGGGACTTTGAAAACGCGCTGCTGGCAACCTGGTATCGCTGCCAATCGATCGTAAAAAATGTGCCGACCGGCTGCAGCATGCTCAGCATTCATGCGAGCCGTGAAAAAGTCGAACAACTCATCCATGAAGAAGCACTGCCACTGTACGTTTCTCATGTAAACGCTCCCGAACAAATTGTTGTGGGGGGAAAACAAGCAGCCATCGCTCATCTTTCTGAATTGCTTGACGATGAGGGGATCGGTACGCGTATCCTGGCGGTCCCAACTGCCTTTCACACGCCTGCACTGCAGCCTGCACAAGCCGCTTTTCGCAGTGGTCTAGCAGCGATCAACATTCAACCGCCTCGCTTGCCACTGCTCAGCAGTATCACAGTGCGTTATGAAGCCGATCCGCCACAAATCGTCCATAACTTAGTCGATCAACTTGTCCATCCAGTCGACTTCGTGGCATTGTGTCAACGTCTGCGGCACGACAACATCGGATTGATTTTGGAAGTCGGACCGCAGCAGGTGCTCTCGCGATTAGTTCGTCAGAACTTAGGCGATTCTGTACAGGTCGTTTCAACGGACCACAGTAAGCGAGGCGCTCAATATCAGTTGCTGTGTGCAGAAGCGAACATCGATCTATTCTGTGGCAACGCGCGTAAAGATCGCCTGGTCGCACCGCAAAGCTCCCAGGTTTCAACTTCAGGGCCACAAGCGACTGCCGCACCCGTTCACTTCGATGCGACGCAAGCACGACGCGAACGCATGCGTCAATTAGGGCGTTCTCAAACTAAATCACTCGCTGAAGAACCTGCGGTCTCACACGTTACCTCTGCCCCTACTACCACGGCTACTACCCAAGTTCCTACAACCCAAGTTCCCGGCTATCAAGTAACGCCGCACCCAATCGAAGCTGCTGCACACCCTGCAACGTCGCACACGACACCATCGCATCCAGTGTTGCCCAGCCAGCCACGTTCAATGCCGAGCGTCGCGACACAACCGCTCCAACCAACTCAGACCGGAGTTGTCGCTCCAACCAAAAATGCCACCGATCGTATCGCTGCATTCCTCATCGATTTTGTCGTTGAACAGACTGGCTATCCTGCCGAGATCATCGAACTCGATTGGGATATCGAAGCCGATTTGGGAATCGACAGCATCAAGAAGGCCCAATTGTTCGGCGAACTGCGTGAATTTTTTGACCTGGAGTCACTCAAGAACTTTTCGCTAGATCATTACAAGACCCTGCGCGACATAGCCAAGTTACTAGAGCAAACACCCGGCAAAGGTGAGTGGTTGCAAGTCGAGGAACAGTCGCCCGCAACATTTACATCGCCAGCCGATTCGCGTGCAGCCGCGCCGCAAGTCAAGCCGGTTGAATCACCTGCGGTTCAATCTGCTGATCAATCTGCTGTCCATGCGGCAGTTCAAACTGCCGCGTCTGTGTCCAGCGTGGTTCATGAAAGCCGACCAGCGCTTGCACCCCAGCAATTGCAACAGTTCTTGATCGACTTTGTGGTCGAACAAACAGGCTATCCAGCTGAAATTGTGGAACTGGATGCAGATCTGGAAGCCGATTTGGGCATCGACAGCATCAAGAAAGCTCAGTTGTTTGGTGAGCTTCGTGAGATGTTCAGTTTTAGCGGGCGCGACGGTCAATCACAGAATGTTGCGGGCGGACGCCAGTCACTCGCTGACTACCGGACGCTCCGCGATGTGATGGATGCCTTGTTGCAAAGTCAATCGACAACGATCGTTGCAGAGCCTGCTCAATCTGAAGCGGCTGGCCCCCCGGTAATGGAAGCCAGTGGCAGCGTTGAATTCGAAACATCTCGCAACGCTGAACAAGCAATCGTTCCAGCCCAGCCGTTTCACGCCAAACTCGCCTGCTCGGCTACTCAATCGTCCAGCAAGCAGGAATGGCCGGTTGCGGGGCTCAAACATCCCGCCGCACGCACCACTGTCGGCGAAATAGTTTTGACAACCAATTGGGCATACCGCGAGGCGCTCGCCAGCAATCTGCGAGCCATGGTGGGTCGTAAGGATGCTTCGAAGACGGCCGTCAAGCAGAACGGCAACGGAGCATCGCATGTCAGCCTTACACCGTCGGCGACGAGTCTTATTTTTGCAGAGAAGATTGCGGAGACCTCTGAGACATTGCAGCAGAGCATTTTGGCTTTGGATAAAGCTCTGTCATCGACAAGCATGTGGAACGCCAGCGACGATGCGTCTATCGCTACGCTGACAATGCCTGCTTGGTTGCGCGATGGCGGTGGCGAATGTGTGGGAATCGTCGTGCGACACTCTGAGGCTAGCAGCACCATTCAGTTGATGCCGGCAGGTTGTTTGCACCCCGGCGCGGTGATCCACAACGGCAGTTTTCTGATTGTCGGAGGCCTGTTGGATGCTTCTCAACCCAATGCGCTCGTTGCACATACGACGTTATCAAGTTGGATTTGCGAAGGCCTTGGAAACCGCTTTGAAGCTGCATTGAAAGCGGTACGCAATATCCGAGTCGCGGGCGATTGGTGGCTAAAACTGGTCGACGCTCACTCCGCTCAGCTGGCTGCTGTGGAATCGCGGGATGGTGTGCTGGTAATTGAACGAGGCACTTCGCTGGTAAACTCGCAGAGCCCAGCAATTAACAGCCCAGCATCAGCCGAACCTGACCTCGTGCTGGAATTCGATAGCATCCACCGCTGTTTCCAACTTTCGCTCCGCAAGTCGAGTTTGCTGTTCCCCAAAGGACTCTTACGATTCGATGACAACTGGATCAAAAACCTGTTATCGCATGATGCTGACAAGCGGCCTGTCAGTGAAACAGAATTAACCACCGAAGCAACGGTTGCAAAGTCAACTGTGGCATCACGCTATGTGCTGCGAATGGCACCAGCACCACAGAGAAACGCGTTCAGTCGGCAGCCGACTTGGGGTGGAACCACGTTGATCGTTGGTGACAATCCAATCGCTCGACAACTGGAAGCCCGTATTCGAACGGCGGGACTGCCCGTGGTCAGGTTAGCAGCGCATGAAGATCCGACTTGGCTAGCAGGGCAACTCGAAGAGTTATGGAGAACCTCGCCGGTTGCGCACTTGTTCCTGACAACGCCCTGTGACGCGGACGCAAAGATCACCCTGGATGAGACACGTTGGCGCAGTCGTCGCAACAAGGGCATCATGGGTAACTACTGGTTGTGCCAGCGTTGGTTGAATCGGATTATCGAATCAAAAATAGCTGATGATGCAAGCATCGTAGCCGTCACTTCTCAAGGCGGTGACTTTGGTATCAGCGGCAACCTGCACTCGGCTGAAGGTGGTGCACTGGCAGGTCTGCTGAAGTCGATTTTGGTCGAGTCGTGGATGCAAGGCATTCGAACTCTGCCTATCAAGATCATGGATACTAACGTTAACCAATCGCCGTCCGAAGTGGTTGAGAATCTATGGCGTGAACTCAGTATTCCGTCGTACGATACCGAAGTTGCATACCAACGTGGCGTGCGCCATGTCATGCGCGCCGTACGCAAACCCATGCTGCGTCGCATCAAACCTATCCCGCAAGGTGGAACCTGGGTTTGCACCGGGGGCGCTCGCGGTATCACCGCTTATGTGGCTGAACAATTGGCAAGCCGCTATCAGCTAAAACTGCACTTACTAGGAAAAACCGAACAGCAGGCAATCGATCCAAGTTGGCGAGGACTGAACGAAGATGGGCTGCGTCAGTTGCGAGCCGAAATCATGACGACCGCTCGCAACGCGGGCAAGAACCCAGTTCAGACATGGCAAGATACGGAGAAGATCTTAGAGATTGACGCAACTCTCTTGCGTTTCAAAGCTCTGGGTATCGAAGCCTACTATCACTCGTGCGATGTTGCAGACCGAGATTCGGTTCGCAAGGTGCTCGATAAAGTACGTAGTATTTCTGGCCCGATCCATGGCGTACTGCATGGAGCAGGGGTAGGAAAAGATGCGCGTTTTGATCGCAAGCAACCTGAAAAGGTCAATCAGTGTATCGCCGCCAAAGTCGATGGCGCGTTGGCACTGATGGAAGCCACCGAGCAGGATCCGCTAGAGTACTTCGTTGGCTTTGGCTCGATCTCAGGTCGTTTTGGCGCGAATGGCCACACGGATTATTCGCTAGCCAATGAAATGCTGACCAAAGAAATCGATTGGCTAAAACATCGACGGCCCAACATCAAAGCAGTTGGATTTCATTGGCATGCTTGGGGTGACGTGGGTATGGCCACCAAGCCTGAGACGAAGCTCGCGCTTGAGATGATCGATATGCACTTCATGCCCGCCGCCGAAGGAATGCAGCACCTCATCGCCGAACTTGAAGGGGACTCCGATGAGAGCGAAGTCCTGATTACCGACGATCGTTACTATCGTATGTACTACCCTGGTGACTCGCTTGATCCCGGCGCAGATCGAGCTGCCTCGACCGGTGTCAGAACACCGTTGCTGGAGATCGAATCTACTACGGCAAACGGTTCGACACGTGTGTTTGCAGCCGATGTTGATCCGGGCAAAGATCCGTTCTTGGTCGATCATACATTAGACCGAGCACCATTATTGCCTTTCGTAGTCGCGGCTGAAATGATGATCGAAGGGGCTGCAGCGCATCTTGCGACCAACGAACCCATCGTGCTGCATGACCTTGAGGCGGTCCGCGCCCTGCGTTTCTTCAGTCCGACACCGCGACGTTTGCGAGTCGAATCGAGTCTAGTAGCTGACGGCTCAGTGACCTGTAAACTGCAAAGCGATTTTTACTCTCGTGATGGTCGCTTGATTGAAGCCAATCGCATCAACTTCCGTACGCAGGCAGCTGTTAGTCACAATTTAGAGAGCGTAAGAGTATGGGTTCAATTGCCTTCGGCGTCGAATTGGCTGCCGGTCAGTTACCCCGCTGCTGACGCTCAGTTTCATGTTGGTTGGCCTTTGCAGCGGCTGCGTAAGATTGCTTTGCACGAAGATGGTTTAGTTGGAAAGATCGCCGCACCGGCTCTAATTGAGTTAGCAGGAACAAAGCGTGACCTTCGCGGATGGCGCATTCCAAGTGCAGCCATGGATGCTTGCCTGTTCGCGACCGGCATTCTGGCTTGGCAACGGGTTGCCCCTGGCACAGCCCTACCGGTACGTATCAGCCGCTTGGAAGTAGGTCGTCTTCCGAGCCCTGGAGAAGCCTGTCAGGTCCACGTCCGATTGCTGACTCATAGCCACGATCATGCACGATTTGACTTTACCTTATACGGCGTCGACGGCGAGATGCTCTTGAATGCTAAGGATTACGAGGTGGCATGGTTGTCGCGTGAGTTGGATGAACATCCCAAAGCGGTCGCCGGTTCCCTACCGAGATAATCAAGCCATCAAAGTACCGCGATTCGGTTTTGCGAACTCGGGTGCTACCCAACGCTAACGAGTGCACATGTTCCATGTTTGTCAGTCAATCACGTTTGCCGCATCTTCTATCGCCCTGTGCTTACTGGTGCGATAAGAGCTATGACGATGAGTGTGAGGTGCTCAGAAGATCATGGCACGTGGTTTCCTGCAAATCGGAACTTGCAAACGCTGGCGACTTCTTAACGCGAAACGTCCTGGGCACTCCCATTCAGATACGCAACTTTGATGGACAGATTTGTGCACTCTCGAATGTATGTGCTCACCGACATGCAATGATATGTTCAGAGTCGGCTGGTAACTCTCCCGCGATGAAGTGTCAGTATCATGGTTGGGAGTACAAAGCGGATGGGAGCACTGGACGGATTCCGCAGCCAAAGAACTTTGTTCCCTTTGATGCACCGCGTCCTTGTCTTCCGCGATACTCGGTGGCTACGGCTGGACAGCTAGTCTTTGTCAATCTGTCCCCTGAAGCGATGCCGCTTCGCGATTTCTTGGGCCAAGATTTTTTCTCAATGCTTGAGGAACATTTTGGGGACGAGTGGACGGTATCGTTGAAATGGCGTCCCGATTACTCCGTGAATTGGAAGATACCTGTCGAAAACTCGCTCGAGGCCTACCACGTTCCCTCAGTGCATCCCAAAACGTTTGTAGAAGATCCCGGCGACGATCGTTCGGAACATCTTCTGCTTGAACATCGCACAGCGTTTGGTACATCGCTGCCATTTAGTCCTCACAGCCGAATTCATGCCCTCTTTCAGCGTTTGGAAGGGGGCTTCATGAAGTCGCTTGGGCACGCTTCGACGAACACTTATTGGCAGCATCATGTTTTTCCAAACTTGTTGTTTTCGTTTACCGATGCGATTAGCTTGGCGAACTGCGTCTTGCCAACTGGACCAACAACTTGCCAGGCAACGGTGTTGCAATTCGGTCGACTGCCGCGACGGGGCGGATCCTTAAAGCGTTATTGGGCCAAGGTGTGGGCTTGGCTGTCAGCGGCAATAACCAAGAGAATACTGATCGAGGACATGGTGATCTTTGACTCGATCCAAGCTGGCTTACGAGCAAGTCAGCAACCTGGATTGCTTGGACGTTGCGAAGAACGCATTCATCGCTTCCAACAATTCATGCTGTCACAAATGAAATCGAACTACTGAGAATAACATGCTTGATTTGAATAAGCGCGTAGCAATAGTCACAGGCGGTTCGCGAGGGATCGGTCGAGCAACTGCATTGAAGTTGGCCGAAGCGGGTGCCGACGTAGTCATCAATTATGTGACCAGCCAATCGAACGCTCGCGAAGTGGCGGAGCAGATCACTGCACTGGGGCGCAAAGCGGCCACCGTGAAGGCGGACGTAAGCGAACCAGAAGACATTCAAGCGTTGGCTGAGTTTGTTGGAAACGAGTTTGGGAAGATCGATATCGTCGTCAGCAACGCCGCCTCGGGTGGATTCCGCAATGTAATGGATGCAACGCCCAAGCACTTTGAATCGGCCATGAAAACCAACGTGCAGGCGCTTATGTTGCTCGCGCAAGCTTGTGTTCCGTGGATGACGGATGAGTCGCATCGACGCAAAATTATTGCCCTATCCAGTCATGGATCTCACTTGGCCTTGCCCGCTTACGGACTGATCGGTGCCTCTAAGGCCGCCATTGAGAGCTTGGCCCGTCACTTGGCGTTAGAACTGGGCAACCGTGGAATCAATGTCAATGTTGTTCTCGCGGGTTTGGTTGAAACGGATTCAACCAAGTCATTCCCTGGGGCAGAAATTGCATTTGAAACCGTCGACGCAAAGCGACTAGTGAACGGGCTCGCGCTATCGCCTGAGCAAGTCGCAAATGCGGTTCTGTTTTTGGCAAGTCCATTGAGCGACTTGATTCAAGGCCAGACCTTGGTGGTGGATGGTGGGGAGACACTGCGTGGCTGATGAGTTGCTTGAAAAACGTGAAGGCCCTGAGAGCGTTTTTCCGCTTCCGTTGTCACCCATCGAGAAGTTCTTCTTTTGGGATGATCGACCCGAGCAGCCTCTAACGGCATTCTTTCACTTGAGTTTCGAGTCGTCGGTAGATGTTAGTCTTCTCGAGTCCTGTATTGCACAAGTTCTCGAACGCAATCCGCTCTTGAGAGCGCATGTGACAGGCAGCGATGACAACCTCGCTTGGATCCTTAGCGACAAACCTTTTCGGTTGTCGAGTCTACAGGACGAACCGCCCATCCAGGATGGAAAGGTCCGTCCGATCGATTTGCGTAAAGAGGTCGGTTGCCGCTTCTGGTGCGAATCTGCGGCCAATTGCAGTCGCATCACCGCGCAGTTGCATCACAGCGCCTGCGATGGGATCGCATTTCGAAATGTGTGTATCGACATTTTGCATTTGTACATGTTGGCAACCACGGGCAAAAGTGAGGCTGTGCCAGACCGTGACCTGTTTTACCAACGCTATGTTTATCCACAGCTTCACGACCGACACAAGTTTGAACACCTGGGCAAACCCAAACGCGAAACGACTACGTGGCAAAGAATCAAACACGCTTGGTACTTCCACCTCCAGCCCCCAGTTCCTTTGGCAAACCCAGTACCCTTCGGAAGCCCAGTTCCATTGGCAAGCAAGTCATCGATGGAGCCTAAGTGTGCGGCAGGGCGGGAGTCGAGCAACACACTTTGCAACCTGCTGGTGGATCGCGAACTTAGCGAGTGTATTCTTCGCGCATGCCAACTAAACGAAGTTGGGATCAATGAAGCCGCAATCGCTATTTTGTTTCAAACCTGTTATCAATGGAATCGACAGCACGGCGATACACGACGAAATGCCCGTTTACGGGTTGTTATGCCTTACGATCTGCGAGGCCGAACGGATGTACGGATGCCAGCAACCAATCGGCTGGGGTTATGCTTCCTGGGACGCAACTATTCCCAATGTGAAAACCTAGATGAACTGATCGGCGGATTGCAAAACGAACTGAAGGCAGTCAAAGACACGCATCTGTACCTCGATCTATTGAAGGGAATTGAATTGGGGTGCAAATGGCCGCGAGTGATGAAATGGGCACTTCGGAAGCATAAGTCCATGGCAACTGTGGCACTCACCTACACGGGCGATTTGTCGCG
>JANRMD010000438.1:0-9455 GCA_033761895.1 Pirellulaceae bacterium
TGTACGCAAACGGAGGCTTTTTCGGGTGCGCCACCTGTAGTCCGCTATGATTCAATAATCTGGTCCTCACGGAGCGCGGGCGTCCCCGCCCGCTGCCCCACTTTTTAGCATGGCATAGAACTTACAATTCGCGACACTAGCACCGGTTCCCGCGGTGAAAACCGGACGCTAGCGCGTTCCGGCTGATATTCGCTACCCAAAACTCTAATGTGGACAGAGCGAGATCGCATCGACGAGGACCACGCGTTAAAAAAATTGCACGCAAAGCGAAGCTGGTTTTGATTTTTTGCGATCCATTTTCTGCCCACGCAAAAGGCTGCACGCTGGCAAGACCCTGGCATGTCTATTCGGGACAAGTTACAAAATTGCCAGCGAAAGCTTGCCAGTGAAAGCTTGCTAGTGAAAGCTTGCCAGTGAAAGCTCTCTCTCGATTCGAACCTATGCCTGCGTGAATTCAGATCTCCGCTTAACAAGGATTCAAATAGTGTCGCAAAAACGAATTCAACTAGGGTTTGCCAGTGCGATTGTACCTGAACTATCGCTGGCCGAAGTCTTTAGTCTCGCAGCCGAGATTGGCTACGATTGTGTTGAAGTGATGTGCTGGCCGGTCAGTAAAGCCGAGCGACGGTATGCGGGGGTGACGCATATCGATATCGCCGGAATGAATGACGCGAAAGTGGCTGAAGTGCAACGCGTTGTCGATACAACGGGAGTGGCCATCAGCGCACTTGGTTACTATCCGAACTGCCTGTCGCCCGAAGCCGCCGAGGCTCAAAAATCGGTGGAGCATTTGAAGAATCTGATGCACGCCGCGAAACAGCTTGGCATTACCCGAGTCAACACGTTCATCGGTCGCGACTACACTCGCAGTGTCGATGACAACTGGCCTCGTATGCTCGAGACTTGGCGGCCTATTGTTGACTTGGCCGACCAACTGCAACTGCGTATCGGCATCGAAAACTGCCCCATGTTGTTTTCCAAAGATGAATGGCCCGGAGGTAAGAACATTGCCACGACCCCTGCCATTTGGCGAAGGTTGTTTGCAGATCTGCCGAGCCCAAACTTGGGATTGAACTACGATCCATCGCATATGGTTTGGCAACAGATGGACTACCTCAAGCCGATTCGAGACTTTGTGGATCGCATTTCGCACGCGCACGCCAAAGATGTGCGGCTCGATCGTCACAAACTCGATGAGGTTGGCATCATGGCTCATCCGCTCGAGTATCACACGCCCAAGCTTCCGGGGCTGGGTGAAGTGAACTGGGGCAAGTTCTTTTCAACGTTGTTGGATGCTGGTTACAACGGTCCAGTGTGCGTAGAAGTTGAAGACCGAGCCTACGAAGGTTCACTTGAGTCACGCAAGGATTCACTCAGGCAGAGTTACCGTTACCTAAAGAATTTTATCGCCTAGAGCATGGCGTAGCTTGGGACCATTAGTCCCGAGCGTACTTCGAATTCGGGTTGAGTGTCGCACAATTGTCTCAATTGTAGCAGCTACGATTGAGACAATCGTGCGACAATAGAACGCTCGGGTGGCACCCCAAAATCTAATGTGGCCAGAGCACTAGTGCTTCAGCTCAGTTTGACATTTGGGTTAAGTCTCGCACAATTGTCTCAATTGTAGCAGCTACGATTGGGACAATCATGCGACAATAGAACGGACGCATGGTCCCATCCTACGCTTTCGATTGGACGCAGGCGATTTCGTGACCTAGAGTTTAAGATGGTACTTTGCTGCAGACTCTCTCAGCAGGCTTAAGGCCGCTTCTACCAGCATCTCACCACCGCCGGGCTGCAAGTTCGAATTGGTCACTTCGTAACTCCCACCGGCATAGGCTGCTCGGTGCGGGACGTAAATGGTCTCGACCGCTCCGCACAACTCAACCACCATCGTGGTCGGGAAGGGTGAAGCCTGCTTGATCGCCAGCCCCAACTCGACGAAAACTTCGCCTGGCAAACACACGATGGCCAATTCATCTCCAATGGTTATCACGGTTACATCGACAGGTAACTCTTGACCCACTCCGGCCAAAGAACGACTGAGTCCCCACGTAATGTGCTTGGCGGTTTCCGCAAAGGGCTGTCGATGAAGAAACTGGTCGAGGATCAAATGCTTGTAAGCAGTCACATGATCCAGAAACTCCACCTTGCCACCTTGTCTAGCCAGCGTCACGGTTTGCACAGCACGTTCGACATCCTCGGGAGTTACCAACTGCAATGGCAGTTCGACCACCTTGGACGCGACGTTCAGTCGAGCGTTCTTCAGCGGCGTCAAGTTTCCTAATTGTTGACAAATCGATGAGCCCAGTGAGCCACCAATAAAGTCGGCTTTGTGACGTTCGGGGGTTGTGGGATCGGCATGATTGATATCGCCACAGCAACCTGTTCCAAATATCGAGAACAAGTCTTCGCCATGAGCCTTCTTCAAAGTCCTGTCGATGAAGAATGGATAGTCCGCACTCCACCGCATACCGCCCACTGTGTCGAGATGCAAAGCGAAATTGCTGAGAATGCCTCGAACTTTGCCATCTTCCGAATTGCGGATCGCCAGCAACTCGATTCTGGGATCGATTGGCCCTGCGGCGCGGACCACTTCTGGATTCGATAGCGATTGCCAAGTTTGAACGCTACCATCGCGCATGACGAAGCGTCGATTGAACGAGACCGGCGTGACTTGTTTTGCAAATCCAGCTGACAGCGTGAGATTACCGGCGTCTTCGTACGCGCGAGCTATCGCGTCGACGGGAGCATTCAAGAGTTTCTCGATGTATGCTGCCCGCAACGGTTCCTGCTTTTCTTTACCCAGGTAAATACAAAGCTCCTTCATGTAATCAGGGGCGGTATGGGAATGCGTTGCAGCGATGACAATGTTCGGCGCCGGAATGCCAGTCTTCTTGGATGCGCTGCGTCTCAACTCATGCGACAGGTCGCTGGCAATACCGATCAGATCGCAGACGACCAACGCGGCTGTAGTATTCCCATCCCGGAACACGATCGCTTTGGCTTTCAGGGAATCGATCGTGCCGTCGGCCAATCGTTCGTGGTAGTAGCCGGCCATGGGGAAGCCGATTGGAGGTGTAATGTCCGCTTCAGCCATACCAACCCGGACTTGCGAAGCGTTGGGTGAAGCGGTCAACAGTTGCTGTCGTATCGAAGACAGCCACATCTCCGCAGCGCGGCGTTGACCGATGCCGGAGAAATGCCGTCGAGATTTATTGTCGCCGCGATTCTCGCCCTTGAGTTCGTCGGTGTCCGGTCCTAGCAGGAAACCGGGCAATTTTGCTAGTTCATCGATACCTGCCCGAATGCGGCCTTCACCTTCGGGCTCATTGTAGACCGTGGGGTGATGCGTTGACTTGGCCAGCAACCAAGGTCGCGATAGGCCGATACTTTTTTGGGCCGTTTCACGGATGCGGCTAATGTTGGCGACATAGCCCGCTGTAGAATTTTTGGCGATGACGTCCGATTCGCCCTGTTGCCACAGCACCCCGCGAAAGTTCCCAAGCAACTTGCCAGCGTTGATCAATCGCGGCAGCATATCACCTTCGGGCAACCACTGGGAAGACGAACTGCCTCCGATAGCTACGTTGGCGAACCCGATCGGTACTTCGAACTCTTGGGCCAATGCATCACCGAGCAGCGGCCAAATCGAACCGCCATTGCTGCCATCGAATACCGGTTGAGGATCATTGGCAACAGCCCAAGTTTGCGTTGCCGAGTTGAACGCGACCACCCGCTGACGCGCATCGGTAACTTTGAATTGTTCGTCATTGCAGTTCGTCGCATACGACTGGCCGCCGACGATAAAGACTTCGCCTACACCGACCGGTTCAACCGCTGACATCGCAGCCAATCCCGCTTCGTTGCGGCAGCGACATTCCAGTCGATACCAACCACCCGCAGGCACGTTGGCCGATGCTTGAAAGCTATGTCCGTCGAAGGTCGGCACCAAGGTCTGCCAATCGCTCTCGGGATTGGATGGCTCTCCTGGCTCGGTCTTACCCGTGAAGGCCACGACGCGATATTCCCAAGTCGCTTTTCGAGCCTCGGCGGCTATCGTGTCCTCGGGCAACTTGCCAACCAGCTTCACGTCGGCATAGCCCTTACCCGGCCCAACGCCAATCCGCTGAATAACTTGATAAGGTTGCGGCTGGCTTAATTCAAGCTTGCTTGGGCCTTGAGCGTTCCCCGGTGTTGTGCAACTTGCGATGAAGATGCTGGCTATCAAGATCAGCGGACACAAAGGGCGGTTGGACAGCTTCATGGGAATAGCCCTAGGAAATGTGGAGTAGATTAAATCATGAACGCTACCGAGTTTACACCTTGCGGACTACGATGCGATTCCCTTCCCGACGAATGACCTCGACGGGCGTGCCTGGGTCAAGATAATCGCCTTCCGTGACGACATCAACCAAGCGTTTATCGAACAGCACTTTACCAGATGGCCTCAATACGGATTCGGCAACACCCTGCTCACCGACTTGAGGCAACGTCTGCTCAACGGCAGGTGCGTTGAGCAGCGATTCGGTGGCAGTTGAGCCCTGCGCGACATCAACACTCGGCGTTCGAAGCTGAAAGCGGTTGAGTCCAGGCAAGGAGTCGAGCAACAGAAGTTGTCCGAAGAACAAGAGGGTGACCACGGCGATTGAACCTAGGACGACCAAGGAGTTGGATTGGAGTTGTTCCCATTGAGCTGGATTGTTGGGTAAGAGAAAGTCTTGGGTGGCCATGATCAGCGACAAAAGCACCAACAGGATTCCTGACAATCCGAACACCCCAAACCCTGGCAGCAAAAAGAGCTCCACCAACAGGCACAAAATCCCCAGCACAAATATCAAGACTTCTAACCAGCCCGAGGTGCCGCCCAACGCGTGGCTCCAAAAGAACATCGCGAAACACGCCAGCGAAGTGAGCCCAGCGACGCTGATACCAGGCGCAGCCAATTCGAGATACAGGGCGATCAGCGCGACAAACAGCAGCAGGCCAGTCAACCAGGGGCGATTGAGCCAGTAAACCGTGAGGTCGACCCAAGTCAGGCGTGTATCAATTCTTGCATCGAAGTTCAGTGCGGCCAACAATTCGGATTCCGAATCGAAGGTGCCTTCGGCAAGTTGCAACTCCAGCCCGCGAGTACCGTCGACGGTCAAAAAGCGATTCTCACCTGCCTCTGGAATACTCGCTCCAACTTCGTAATCGTCCGCTCTTTCGAGCTTGTTGATTTCGTCGTTCGACAAGTATTGCAGTTTGCCGCTCTCCTTGTGCTTGACCGAAAAGACTTTGAGCGAGCGGTCGGCCATTGCTCTCGCTAACGCACTGGGACGGCCCTTGGACTCGGCCAGTTCGCGCATCGCGACATGCAAATAACTGACGTTTTTCTCTTCGACATGCTCAAACATACCATCCGGCCCAAGCACAATCGGCCCTGCGTCGCCGATTATGCCACTAGGTCGCATATAGATCCGGTCGCAGCCCAAGGCAATGATCGCCCCGCCGCTAATCGCCTCTTCTGGAATAAAAGCCACTGTGGTAGCCCAGTCGATTTCGCTCAGACGTCTTGCCAACTGAACTGACTCTGTCAGGAGTCCGCCCGGGCTAGTTAGCCGAATCACGATCAAGTCCACACCGAGTCGCCGCGCTCGATCCAAGCGATTGTTCAAGTAAGCGTGGCGAGCCCCAAAAATGGGCCCATTAAAGTCGATAACCATCGCCCGGCGGTAACGCTCCGTTAGCACACGATCCGCAGGTTGATCGATAATCGTCGGTAGTTCGCCTTCGCCTAGTGGGTCGCTTATTCCAGATGCGACCGTATCTGGTGGGTCGCTTCTGCCAGATGCGACCGTATCCTCTTGGGCATGCAGGCACCAAGATATCGACGCGAACAGTACCGCAAAACACAGTCCGAACGCGGCTCGACTTGAGCGGTTGTTCCAGTTGTGCGACATCTTGTTTTTCAGCTTAGTTTGAACGTTGTGCGATAGGCAATGGACAGATTGTACCATTCTAGCTGAACGCGTAGCGGGTTGAGTGTCGCACAATTGTCTCAATTGTAGCAGCAACGATTGGGACAATCGTGGGATGCAAAAGTAGCCAACGTCGCCAGACGGTGGACACGATGCGGGATGACTAACCATGCGTGGTGACTAACCACCGCTTGGCAGCGGCGGCTACCAGCTAACATTCGATTTTGCTGTAGCGGAATGCGTCAAGCATTTCGGGAGCACTGTGGCAGCCCTCGAAAGCCTTGACGGCGTGTCGATCCTTGGGTAGCGGAAGCCGTCAAGGCTTTCGAGGGCCCTGGTAGCCGCCGCTGCCAAGCGGTGGTTAGTCACCCTGCATCGTGTCCACCGTCTGGCGACGGTGGCTACTCGAAAGCCTCGACGGCTTCTGCTACCCAATCATCAACAAGTAAGGGGGGTGCGCTGGTACCTTTTGGGCCAAAAGTGGCATAGACGCCCGCGCAACGGAAAGGATTCGGCTTTCACGGGGCTAGAATCTCGTTATACTCGGGGCTGGATTGAAAAGCCCAATACTTATCAACAGGCTAAATACGAATATGGGTGATCATTGGAAATCACTTGCACAAAAACTAGGTGCACCGGGCATGGACGACCCGACAACGTCCTCAACAGAGTCCACTCCGACCGAATCCGCCGCGTTTACCCGTGAGCCCGAATTTACGCGGGAACCAGAGCCGACCCCGGTCGAACCGCTGGCCGAAGTCATGACGCCAGCCCCAGAGCCTGAGGTCGTTGACGAGAAACCTCGCAAACGCTCTTCGTGGGAAGCGCTTGCGTCGATGTTCAATATCCAGATCGATCGCACACCAGTCGAGCAACCTGCACCCGCGCCAGCCCCTATCAAGCCGCCTGCGCCCGCACCAACGCCTGCTCGCGAACGTGAGTCCCGTCCCGCGGCTCAACGCGAGAAACCTCGCTTCAACGAACCCCGCCGCGAGCGTGAACCATCCCGTGACCGCGAATCCGAAGGACGCTTGCAAGTCTTTCAGGAATCTCCTGAACCCGATACCAATCCCGCTCTGGAGTCGATGTTTGCCGACGTCCCACGCGGTGACTTGGACAGTTGGAAGAAACCACCGCGCGTCGTGGACGATATCGGCTGGGGCGATGAAGTACCGACTTCCTCCGCAGTGGATAAAGAGTCAGACTTCGGAAGCGCGGCGTTTTTGGACGATACAGTCGACACAGCATATGTAGCTGATGCAGAGCCCGCCGCCGAAAGCGCCCCTGAGACCAGTGACCGACCACGCCGTCGCCGTCGCCGTCGTGGCGGTTCTCGACGGTCGGAGGCAGGCGAGCCAATTGCGCCTCGCTTGGACCTCGACGATGTGGAAGCGATTGTGCCTGGCGATGATTATTCGGAACCAGACAGCTTCGAAGTCGATCTGGCAGACGCTGGCGAACCAGCCGTGCAAGCCGACCCTGAACGTCGATCAAGTCGCCGCCGTCGTCGCGGTCGAAAACGTCCCGTCGATGATGTGGCTCCTATGCATCATGATGACGGCGAACTGAATGCGGAACTAGCCAGCGAGCGTCCCGGTGATCGACCTGAACGTCTACCGGAACGTGGACCCCGTGGCGAACGCTCTGGTGAACGTCCTGAACGCTCTGGCGGTCGTCAAGAGCGTGGTGCCGAACGTGCGCCTCAGTCCCGTAGTCGTGGCAATGAACCAGCCGGCGAACGCGGCAATCCAGATCGCAATGCACCACGCGGTAACGAACGTGGACCGGAACGCGGGGTCGAGCGAACCGCCGAACGTTCAGAACGTGGTTCAGAAAGAACTGCGGAACGCGGCGAGCGACCGGCTCGCGCCGAACGCGGCCCAGATAGTCGTCGCGAAAAACGTACCGAACGACCAGAGCCGCGGGCTGACCGCCCGCCGCGCGTTCGCGAAGAACGCCCCATGCCGCCAAGATCCGATGTTGAAGAACACGACGACGCTGACGCATTGGAAGATGTCGATTCGGAAGATACCGGCGACAAGCACCGAAACATCCCCAGCTGGGCGGATTCGTTGCAAGCGATTATCGAAGGCAATATGGAGAACCATAAACGGAATGATAATCGGGGTGGACCACCACGCGGCCGACCACGATCGCGTAGATAGAGCTGTCCCCAACAGTGCTATGGACCTGTCGACTGGCAAGAATCAAATGACCTGTCGACTGGCCAGAATCGACTGGCGCTGGCTAGAAGCGAATGTGTCGTGACCTGAGCGAGCGAATTGAGCGAGCGCATGAAACCGAGGAATCGACCCGCAGTTTCCAACTTGGAACCGCACCAATACGCAACCATGTTTCCGTCATTGGGTTTCTTTGACGAAAAACGGGGTTGTTGGAAGTTGTTAGTGCACGGACGAGTCTACTCCACCGAGACAGTCCCCTTGGGCACGCGCATCTTGCTCAAGGGGCTCAAACGGGCCATGAAGGCAACTCCCGAGCAGGTTGCCAGTGACGTCTTCCAGCAGCGTATCGGTGGCTTTTTAACCAAGCCCATCCCACGTCGACGCATTGTGCTTCAATTAGGCGAGCATAAGCTCCATCTCAAGCGGCGAACGCGCGGTAGCGGCGTCTTTTATAGCTTGCTGCGTCTACCCAAAGACCACTTTCCTACCCCGCCATTTAACTCGACTACCCAACTGCCAACGCCAGAACGTAAAGTGGTCTCAATTCGTTTGCTCCGCCACAACTCAAGCAACGAAACGGCTCACCCTCCGGTCACTAGCGATGTCCACCTCGTGCAGCCGCATGGCTTGAGCATCATTAGCGATATCGATGATACGATCAAAATGACCGAAGCGACCAGTCGCAGTGAAATGCTGGCCAATACCTTTCTGCGACCGTTTGAAGTCGTCGAGGGCATGGTCGAACTTTACCAGGCTTGGCACGCTCAAGGGGCCGATTTTCATTACGTTTCCAGCAGCCCTTGGCAACTCTACCAGCCGCTCGCGGACCTGTGCCGAGCCAGTAACTTTCCGGCTGGAAGTATGCACTTGCGTTACTTCCGCATGCGCGATGAGATGTTCAAACGCTGGCGACCCGTTCGCAACAACAAGAAAGTTGGAATCATCGGTGCAATCCTGAAGTGGTTGCCCAAACGCCAATTTGTGCTCATCGGTGACAGCGGCGAACGGGACCCCGAAGTCTACCGATTTTTGGCCAAACGCTTTCCGAATCAAGTCGTTGCTATCCTGATTCGCAACTTGGATTCTCGGCCGCTCGATCGACGTCGTATTCGAAAACTGGAATCCATCAGTAAGCACTGCGAGGTGCGCATGTATCGCAGCGCTTCGGAAATCGCCGACGTCGCCTCGCGCTATCTATGATCTCGCGGAGCAATGAGGGTAGCGGAATGCGTCAAGCATTTCGAGAGCGGCTCCCGAAAGCCTCAAGGGCTTGTTGATTATTGCGCCACGGGCAGTGTGAGCCGACGGC
>JANRMD010000439.1:0-17908 GCA_033761895.1 Pirellulaceae bacterium
GCACCAATGATACCGACCGCCATACCTTCTTCGACTTGAGCACCGGTGGACATGTCCATACCGTAGCAAGCGCGGCAGACACCGAGCGACGCATCGCAAGTCATCGGACTGCGAACTTGGATCTTCTCCAAGCCCATTTCTTCGATTTTGCGAGCGATATCCATGGTGATCATTTCATTTTCATGAACGATCACTTCGTCGGTTACTGGATTGACGATGTTCTGGCGAGAAACACGACCCTTGATCGCATCCGCCAAACGCACTTCAACCTTTTCACCGCGATAGACGACACCTTTGGTAATACCTTGTGTGGTTCCGCAGTCTTGGAGTGTGATCACCACGTTTTGGGCCACGTCAGCTAGCTTACGCGTCAAATAACCCGAGTCAGCGGTCTTGAGCGCCGTATCGGCCAAGCCCTTACGAGCACCGTGAGTACTGGAGAAGTACTCGAGCACAGTAAGACCTTCGCGGAAGTTAGCCTTAATTGGCGTTTCGATGATTTCGCCCGTTGGCTTAGCCATCAGACCGCGCATACCAGCCAACTGACGAATCTGCTCGATACCACCCCGTGCACCGGAGTGCGCCATCAAGAACACCGGGTTCACGTACCATGGACCCAAGTGATCGTCCAGCTCCATCGCTTGCATCATGTCCTTGGTGATCTTTTCGCGAGCGTGCGTCCACAGGTCGAGAACCGAGCTGTAACGTTCTGCTTGCGTGATAACCCCACGGTCGTAACGCTTCTTGAACTTCATCACTTCCTTTTCGGCTTCGCTGATGTACTGCGTCTTCGATTCCGGTGTCACGAGGTCATCGGTACCGAAGGACAGACCCGAGCGAGTTGATTCGCGGAAGCCCAACTGGTTCATATCGTCCAGTAGGTTAATCGTGGCCTTACGACCAAGGCGCTGATAGCAGTCGCTAATCACGGCTGCCAAGTCGCTACCCTTCATGGCGTGGTTGTAGAAGTCCAAGCCGTTGGGCAGCATCATGTTGAAGAGCACGCGACCGTAAGTGGTCTCGATCACAGCGCCCATCTTTGCCGAGCCGTCTTCGGTCTTCAAGCGACGGTGCTTAGGCAGGCGGACTTTGATCTTCGCGTGACGGTCGATCACTCCTTGAGCAAAAGCCAAATCGGCTTCACCCATGCTGGAGAAGACCATGCCTTCACCCTTCATGCCGACCTTCTCGATCGTGATGTAGTAACAACCCATCACCGTATCCTGCGACGGGCTCATAATCGGACGGCCGTTGCTAGGTGCGAAGATGTTGTGCGTGCTCATCATCAGTGTGTGAGCTTCCACTTGGGCTTCGATCGAGAGCGGCAAGTGAACAGCCATCTGGTCACCGTCGAAGTCAGCGTTGAAGCCTTTGCAAACCAGCGGATGCAAATGGATCGCGTTACCTTCAACCAAGATCGGTTCAAACGCTTGGATACCCATGCGGTGAAGCGTCGGGGCACGATTCAACAGAACTGGGTGATTGCGAATCACCTGTTCGAGAATATCCCAAACCTCTTCGTCCTTACGCTCAAGCATCTTCTTGGCTGACTTGATCGTATCGGCGTGGCCGAGATCCTTCAACTTGCGAATGATGAACGGTTGGTACAGCTCGAGAGCAATCTTCTTGGGAAGACCGCACTGATGCAAACGCAGACGCGGACCGACCACGATCACGGAACGAGCCGAGTAGTCAACGCGCTTACCGAGTAGGTTTTCGCGGAAACGACCCTGTTTACCTTTGATCATGTCCGTCAGCGACTTCAGCGGACGGTTGCTGCTGCCGAGCACAGGTCGTTTGCAGCGGTTGTTATCGAACAACGCGTCGACCGATTGTTGCAGCATTCGCTTTTCGTTGCGAATGATCACTTCCGGTGCGTTCAAATCGACCAGCTTGCGTAGACGATTGTTGCGGTTGATAATACGGCGATAGAGGTCGTTCAAGTCGCTGGTTGCAAAGTTACCGCTATCGAGCAGAACGAGCGGACGAAGATCCGGTGGAATCACTGGAATCACGTCCAGTACCATCCACTCAGGACGGTTGTCGCTGTCACGAATCGCTTCGACCAGTTTCAAGCGATTGATCAAGTCTTTCTTGCGTTGCTTGCTGTTGGTTTCCGACAGTTCCTTGCGGAGATCGTCACCCAAAGTTGCCAGGTCGAGACCTTGTAGCAGTTTGCGGATCGCGTCGGCACCCATTTCGGCATCGAACGAGCCTTCACCGAATTGCAATTTGGCTTCGCGATATTCGGCTTCGCTGAGCAACTGGAGAGCTTGCAGGGTGGTTTGCTTTGGATCGAGGACCACAAAGTCTTGGAAGTAAATCACCTTCTCAAGGCTAGAGGTCTTCATATCGAGCAGCGCGCCGAGGCGGCTTGGCATCGCTTTAAAGAACCAAATGTGGACCACGGGCGCAGCCAGCTCGATGTGACCCATGCGCTTGCGGCGCACGCGGCTGTGAGTGACCTTAACACCACAACGATCGCAGATCATTCCCTTGTACTTCATGCCGCGATATTTACCGCAGGCACATTCCCAGTCCTTTTCTGGTCCGAAAATACGCTCGCAGAACAGACCGTCTTTTTCTGGGCGGTAGGTTCGGTAGTTAATTGTCTCAGGCTTTTTTACTTCGCCAAAAGACCAACTGCGGATATCCTGCGGACGTGCCAGGCTAATTCTTACGGAAGTGAAATCGTTTACGCGATCGTAACTGGTTTCAGCTGTCGACATATACCGCTGCTCCTAGGTTTTTTGGATGGTAATTCAGCGAGTCAAGCTTCACAGGGCTAAACTCAGGCTGAGTACCAGGCGTCAAGTGCGTTCGAGTGTCGAATGTTTTGTGCAACGGAGCGGATGAATTGATATTCGCAGCAGTGATAGCTCCCCGAATCACTGCTGCGCGCCGCATGTGCGGGATCAATTAGATTTTTCGTTTTTCGAGACGCATGTTCAGTCCCAAACCACGAATCTCGTTGGTCAACACGTCAAAGCTAGCTGGCGTACCGGCTTCGAGAGTATTCTCGCCTTTGACCATCGATTCGTAGATCTTGGTTCGACCTTCCACGTCGTCGCTCTTAACGGTTAGCAGTTCTTGGAGAATGTAAGCGGCACCGTAAGCTTCCAATGCCCACACTTCCATCTCACCGAAGCGCTGACCACCGAATCGAGCCTTACCACCCAGAGGTTGTTGGGTAATAAGCGAGTAAGGACCAGTGCTGCGTGCGTGTACCTTGTCGTCGACCAAATGGTGCAACTTCAACATGTAGATGTAGCCCACGGTGGTTTCCTGCTCCATCGGAGCTCCCGTGCGTCCATCGACCAAGCGGACCTTACCGTGTTTCGGCAAGCCTGCCTCAGCCAAGCAGTCGTTGATGACCGATTCGGTCGCGCCGTCGAACACCGGCGTGATCGATTGGAAGCCGAGTTTAGCACCAGCCCAACCCAAGTGAGTTTCCAAAATCTGGCCCACGTTCATACGGCTAGGAACGCCCAGTGGATTCAGCAGGATCTGCAGTGGTGTACCGTCTGGCAGGATTGGCATGTCTTCGATCGGCAACACCTTGGAGATCACCCCTTTGTTACCGTGGCGACCGGCCATCTTGTCACCCACGCTGATTACGCGCTTGGTGGCAATGTAGACCTTGACCATTTGCAACACACCGCTGCGGAGTTCGTCACCGCGTTTCATGCTGTTCAGCTTGCGATCGCGATCATCGATCGCTTCTTCGACCGCTGGCCAGAACTGCTTGTGAACCTTGCGAAGTTCTGAGTGGTGCTTTTCATCCAACTTGTTCATCAAGCGTGACAAGTTGAAGGTCTGAGCATGTTCGGCGATGTACTTTGGATCTTGACCGCCCGACAAAGGCGAACCGTCATCATCCTTCAGCTTCGTACCGAGAGCCTTTTCAGCTTCTTCGACGAACGCAGCGAAGGTGGCAGCGATTGCATTATTGCCTTCGGTTTCGATGTCCTTAAGTTGCTTTTCGAATACCTTTCGCTCGTCGTCCGACAAGCTCATGCGGCGGCTGAACTTCTGGGTATCGATCACGATTCCTTCGATGCCCGATGGAACTTCCAGTGAGTCGTTCTTCACGTCTTCACCGGCGCGACCGAAAATTGCGTGCAGCAATTTTTCTTCTGGTGTCAGCTCAGTCTTGCTCTTCGGCGAGACTTTACCCACCAGAATATCGCCAGGACGTACGTACGTTCCGACTTGAACGATACCGCTTTCATCGAGGTTGCGCAGAGCCTTTTCGCTGACGTTTGGAATATCGCGAGTGAACTCTTCGCGGCCCAACTTGGTTTCGCGAATTTCGACGTCGAAGTCTTCGATGTGAATCGATGTGTACGTGTCGGCTCGAACCAGTTCTTCACTGATAATGATCGCATCTTCGTAGTTGTAACCGTCGAACGACATAAAGCCGACCAACACGTTACGACCGAGAGCCAACTCGCCCATGTAAGTGGCCGCACCGTCAGCGATGATTTGGCCCTTTTCGACCTTGTCACCGATATTGACGATGGGGTGCTGATTCAAGCAAGTTCGCTCGTTCAGACCTTGGTACTTTTGCATGGGGTAAGTGTCTGGACCGATGTCGATGCGGAGAGCGTCGCAGTAGGTCACCTTACCCGCGCGGCGAGCTCGGACGACCATCGCGCTGTTCTTGGCAACTTCTTTCTCAAGACCAGTTCCCACGATCGGTGGTTCAGTCACCAGCAGTGGTACCGCTTGACGTTGCATGTTCGAACCCATCAAAGCTCGGTTCGCGTCGTCATGCTCAAGGAACGGAATCAAACCAGCGGACACGCCCACCATTTGGCTCGGAGCGATGTCCATATATTCGACTTCTTCTGGCTGAACGATTTCAAAGTCAGCGCGGTAGCGGGCGATCATGTTCGGCCCCGACACCAATGCACCATCTTTGACTTCCGTATCCGCTGGGCAAATGTAAA
The DNA here is from genome assembly GCA_033761895.1 of Pirellulaceae bacterium. Classification (GTDB taxonomy): domain Bacteria; phylum Planctomycetota; class Planctomycetia; order Pirellulales; family Pirellulaceae; genus Aureliella. Next base: position 4,953 of record JANRMD010000439.1, read on the forward strand.
CATTGCCTTCTTGATCGGCCCGCAGCCATTCGACTTGATCGGTCAACTTGCCTTTAGCAATCTTGCGGTAAGGCGTGATCAAGAATCCGTACTCGTCCACACCCGCGTAAATCGCCAGCGAGCTGATGAGACCAATGTTTGTACCTTCAGGCGTTTCAATCGGGCAGATACGACCGTAGTGCGAAATGTGAACGTCGCGAACTTCGAAGCCCGCACGCTTACGGTTCAAACCACCAGGGCCCAGTGCCGACAAACGACGCTCGTGTGTCAATTGACTTAGCGGATTGGTCTGGTCAACCACCTGTGACAGTTCACCTCGACCGAAGAAGTATTCGATCGCGGCGCTAATGCTCTTGGGGTTCACCAAGCTGCGAGGCGACATTTCATCCGCCTCTTTCAAGCTCATCCGTTCTTGAACGGTTCGGCGAAGCTTCAAGAAGCCCTTTCGGAGTTCTTCGCAAGCCAATTCGTCGATGGTTCGCAGACGGCGATTGCCCAAGTGGTCAATGTCGTCGAACTGTGCACCCGAATCTGGATCATAGAGGTTGATCATGTATTTGATCGAAGCGATCAAGTCATCAGCCTTCAGAGTCATCTCGGATTCGGGAACGTCGGTACCCAGCTTGCGGTTCAAGCGGAAACGGCCAACGCGACCGAGGCGATAACGGTTCGCATCAAAGAACTTTTCATGGAACAGCAAACGTGCTTTTTCAAGTTGCGGCGGGTTCCCCGGACGCAGACGTTGATAAATACGGAGCAACGCTTCTTCGTGGCTATTGGTGTTGTCTTCAGCCAATGCGTTCACGATCAAAGGCGATTTCGGTGCTTCCATCACTTCGATCGAAGCAATACCCGAGGTGCAGATGGTCTCAGCCAATTCCTTGGTGATCTTGTGACCAGCTTCGAGAATGATCTCGCCGGAACGATCTGAGTCGCTCGGGTAAACTACGTCATCCACGGCGACTTTGTTTTCGAGCTTAGCAGCGCTGCGCCCGTCGACGATCTTCTCAACGCTAGTCTCGTAGAATGCACGGAGCAAGTCGCTATCGGTGCTCAGTTCCGCACTCATCGCCCGCAGCAGTGTCATGACGGAGAACTTGCCGCTTTGATCGATCCGAACGCTCAACGAATCCTTCTTCGTTACGTTGACTTCGATCCAGCTTCCACGCTCTGGGATCACGCGGCAGCTTGGCAACTTGCGATCGCTCGTCCCATCTTGGTCTTCAACGAAGTCCACCCCGGGGCTGCGATGCAACTGGCTTACAACCACGCGCTCAGCACCGTTGATGATGAACTCACCACCACCGAGCATGATTGGGATATCGCCGAGGTACACTTCTTCTTCGATCGGTTGCTCGCGATTCAGACGCAGCCAAACCTTCATGGGCTTGCCATAGGTCAGACGCAGCTGACGACATTCGTCAGGGGTATAGCGAGGCTTGCCCAATTCGTAACGCAGGTACTCCAGCGAAACCGTCTTGTCGTAGCTCTCTACCGGAAAGATTTCTTTGAAGACGCTTTCCAAGCCCTGATTTTTGCGTTTCTCTGGGGCGATGTCTTCCTGCAAGAAAGCTTCATAGCTTCGCGTTTGCAGCTCTGTCAAATTGGGGATTTCTAAAGCATCCAAACCTGTACCGAAGACTCGAACGGAGGTCGGTTTCAGTCGTCTTTGCGAGGAAGTGGCCATTGACGAAGTGTTCTCCTAAAGGAACCACGTTAAAGAATCAGAATCGCCCCAAATGCAGCACCAGTGGTGCCCTAAAAAACAGCGCTCGACGTACACACGCTCAACATACGCTGGCACCATCAAAAGACTACGGCGCAGCGGTATCGGCGTCCTGACACGTACCGCGCCGGATAGGAAATATAGCAGGGAAGGAGCGAACTGGCCGACATGCACGGGAATCAATATAACGCAGCTCGCCCAAGCTGGCAAACCCAGTCTAGGCAAGCTGATGCGAGTTTTTTCAATGTCGAAAAATTACGCGGACGACCCAGGTAGGCCAATCCGCGCAAACTGCGCACTGCTCCATGCGTGTGCGTTACAGCGGCGTAGCTCATTCGGACTGGCTGCTCCCTGCTAAAACGTAGCTCTTCTACGTTCCGCCACCCAAAAACCCCGCGAGCGGGGTATACGCCGCATTTTCGTTATCTTAAGGTTACTTCAGTTCAACGGTTGCGCCAGCTTCTTCCAGTTCTTTCTTGATCTTGGCAGCGTCATCCTTCGATGCGCCTTCCTTGATCTTGGCTGGGCAGCTTTCAACCAGCTTCTTGGCGTCCATTAGCGAAGCGCCGGTCAGGTTCTTAACAACCTTAACAACGTTCAGCTTGTTCTCGCCGAAGCCGGTTAGGACCACATCGAACTCAGTTTGCTCAGCGACTGGTGCAGGACCGCTGTCGCTTGGAGCGGCCATCATCACAGCGCCACCAGCGGCTGCTTTGATGCCGTGTTCGTTCTCAAGGTAATCGCTCAGTTCTTTGGCTTGCTTCAGGGTCAAGGCAACGATCGATTCACCCAGTTGCTTGATTTCGGCTGCGTATGTTGTGTCGGACATGGTTATGGAAACCCTTTTCTAAAGTTACTAAACGTGTGTATGGATTAACTGTTAAACTTGTGGCCAGTATCCGAGTCACAAGAATCGTGAATGGCCAATCAAAATCAATATTCGAACAAGCGGTTCACTCCCGCAGCTATTGGGTGCAGACAGTTGCACGGCCACAGTCGTTCCGCAGAACAATTGCGACTATGCCTCACCCTCCTTATTTTCGATCAGGGTTTTCACTTGACCAAGAATGTTGGATCCACCGCTCAAAATCTGGCTAGCCAGATTCGATCCTGGGCTGAGAATTTGACCAACCAGCATCGAGATTTGCTCGGTGCGGCTTGGCCACTTGCTAACAGCCAGAACTTGTTCGGCGGTCAGCGCGTCGCCGTCCATGACGCCACCCTTGAGTTCGAACTTGGCGAACTCCTTGGATTTGACGATATCCGCAACTTCTTTGGCGAGGCTGACGAAATCTTCGCAACCCCAAATCATCGCCAGCGAACCGGACTGATTGTTGAACATCGGACGTAGCGATGTACCATCGGTGGCTCGGGCTGCCATGCTGGTCTTGATAACCAACATGCTGATACCCTTGGATCGCAGTTTCTTGCGAATGCCGTATGTCGAAGCCGAATCCATTCCGATCACATTGACCAGGATTGCATCAGCGACGCCTTCAAGCCGATTTTTTATGTCACCTGTTACCAGGTTCTTTACATACTTACTCATGACCAATTCCGCTCAAATTAAAATCGAACCCAAGATCTCGTTGGACTGCATCCCGATGAACTACGCCGCAATTCGAACACTCGGTGACATCGTCGCGCACAACGCGATGCTCTTGATGTAAGTTCCGCGACATGCATTCGGCTTGAGGCTGTTGACGAACTGGATGAACGCTTCCACGTTCTCGATCAGCTTATTGGGCTCGAAGCTCAACTTGCCAACGATTGCGTGCAGGTTTGAACCCTTGTCGTTACGAAACTCAACCTTACCTGCTTTGTACTCTTTGACCACGCGAGCGATTTCGGCGGTAACAGTACCGGATCGTGGCGAAGGCATCAATCCACGTGGACCGAGAACCTTTCCGAGCGGGCCGACTAGGCCCATCATGTCCGGTGCAGCGATACACACATCGAAATCAGTCCAGCCTTCTTTGATCTTCTTGGCCAATTCATCTTGTCCAACATGATCCGCGCCGGCTTCGGTTGCGACGGTTGCCAGGTCGCCCTTGGCGAACACGACGATTCGCTGTGTCTTGCCGATCCCGTGAGGGAGCACTACCGAACCACGCACCAGCTGATCTGCCTGGGCGGGATCGATGCCGAGGTGCATATGAATTTCGACTGACTGATCGAACTTCCGAGCTGGGAAGTCCTTCAGGATCTTGATCGCATCAGCCAGCGGCATGATGGTCTTGCCGGGTGCTTTTGCAAGCATGGCTTTCATTGCTTTTGTTGGTTTGACCATAGTTTAACCCTCCACTACCTCTAAGCCCATGCTGCGTGCGGTGCCTTCAATCATGCGAGCAGCATGTTCCAGGTCGCGAGCGTTCAGATCCGCCATTTTCTTTTTGCAGATATCTTGAATCTGCGAATGCGTAACTTTACCAACCTTCTTCTTGTTGGGCTCGCCGGAACCACTAGCAATCCCCGCAGCTTGCTTCAGTAGCGAAGCGGCTGGTGGGCTCTTAGTGATGAATTCGAAGCTACGATCGGAATACACCGTCACCACTACGGGAATCGGAGTTCCGTTGAACTCTCGGGTTCGTTCGTTGAATTGCGAAACGAACTGACCGAGATTAATACCATACCTACCAAGAGACGTACCAACTGGAGGTGCGGGAGTGGCTGAGCCACCGGGCACCTGGAACTTGGCTTGTCCCACCATTTGCTTTGCCATAGGAGAAAATCACTCCGCTAAACTGTATAAATCCCAGTCATTTCTGCGTGGGAAAGTTACTCGTAACATGTCAATTCGCTCGTGCGAGAAGAGGCTGTCGTGAGCTAATCTCTGCCCGAGCCACTCAAATCGAAACTAAACGGCTTCGATTTGCCAGTGATCAAGCTCAACAGGCGTACTGCGTCCGAAGATGCTAATGATCACGGTTACGCGACCATTCGCTTCGTCGACTTTTTCGACTTCGCCTTCGAGGTTTTGAAAGTAACCTTCTTTACAGCGCACTCGATCTCCCGATCGGAATGGGATCGCTGTCTTCAGGGCCTTCTCGCCTTCTTCTTCGTCAGGGCGTACCGTCTTGACGACCCGCTCAACTTCGTGCGGATCCATCGGAGTCGGTTTGCCATTGGAGCCGGTAAAGTCACCAACTCCAGGTGTTTCCCTAACCAAGAACCAGGTGTCGTCATTGATGGACATATAGGCCATCAAGTAACCTGGGTAGAGCTTCCGCTTGACAACGCGGCGAGTACCGGTTCGTGTGAAGGTGACAACGTCCTCTGTAGGGATGATGATATCCCCAAAGTAGGCTTCCATGGCACCAAGCTTAATGCGCTTGAGCAGCGCATCGCGAATGCTGTCTTCGCGATTGAATGCAACCTTGATGATGTACCAATCCATAACGATTGGACCATCAGCGGCCGCGACTTTCTTTTCAGCTTCACTCACTTAAGCACCCCCACGCCAGTACTGGCGACCGCGGTAAAAGTTTCGAAGAAACGTCTACCGCTGCATCTCCTGGCTAGGAAGAAATTGCAACACGTGGACCCGTTTCAACGCTGACCCCCCAAACGATCAAATTCAGAGATCAAATTCAGAGATCACTTGATCCCCAACGCCGTGAAAACGAGTTGCCACACTAAATCGTAAACGAACAATATTGCAGACAGGAACAAGATCGTAAAGATCACCACGATCGAGGCTCGGACCAATTCGCGTTGCGTTGGCCACGAAACCTTGTTCAGCTCTGCTTCTACTGAGATCAAAAAGTCAGCAAATTTTGGCCAATTGACCAAGCGGTAACCAAACCAAACTCCCACTGCGCCTAAGGCGACAGCCACGAGGTAGCTCAGCCAACCACCAACTGCAGGCAGCAAATCAGTAATGTAAGGATGCAGAAACAGCATGTGGAATCTCCACATTGCAACTGCAACCACCAGCCAAATCGCCAAGCATGTAAACTGCCGCACCATGCGGCCTTGGTTACGCTTGTAGACCCCTGATGCAAACATTTCTTGCAACAGCGGCCGATTCGGCATTAAGGAGTCTCCCGAGGCCATTTACTGCTCCGCTCCTGCGAATCCTTCGCATGACAACTATCAAATTTCAAATTACTAAGGCAGGGGCGGAGGGACTCGAACCCCCAACTTGCGGTTTTGGAAACCGCTGCTCTGCCAATTGAACTACGCCCCTTCACGCTGCTTGACTTCGGCATCAAACAGCCGCAGAAACCAGTGATTCCTGCGGCCCTTGATATCTTACACATTGCTGTGCAATTGAATACTTGTTGAAGAACTCAACGCAGCCAATTCAAGCAAAACGATGCTCCAGGCGAGCCAACCGGCACTGCCTATGCAAGGATCTTGGTAACAACACCCGATCCAACCGTCTTGCCACCTTCACGAATCGCGAAACGAACACCGTCGTCCATCGCAATCGGCTTCTGTAGCTCTACTTCAACCTTGACGTTATCGCCAGGCATGCACATTTCGGCACCCATCAGCTTGGTCGAACCAGTTACGTCCGTGGTACGGAAGTAGAACTGTGGACGATAACCGCTGAAGAATGGAGTGTGACGGCCGCCTTCGTCCTTGCTCAAGCAGTAAATTTCTGCTTCGAACTTGGTGTGAGGGGTGATTGAGCCCGGCTTGGCCAAAACTTGACCGCGCTCGATGTCTTCACGCTTCATACCGCGGAGCAAGCAACCGACGTTTTCGCCAGCCTTAGCTTCTTTCATTTCCTTGCGGAACATTTCAACACCGGTGACGGTTGTCTTGGTTGCGGCTTCTTTCAAGCCGATCAACTCAACTTCTTCACCAACCTTGATCACGCCACGCTCAACACGACCGGTCGCAACAGTACCGCGACCTTCGATGCTGAACACGTCTTCGATCGCCATCAAGAACGGCTTGTCTTCTTCACGAGCCGGCTGTGGAATGTACGAGTCAACAGCTTCCAGCAACTCAGTGATGCACTTGCTTGCAGCAGGATCAGCTGGGCTGTTGTAAGCGGCCAGTGCGTTGCCCTTAACGATAGGCACATCGTCACCAGGGAAACCGTACTTGGTCAGCAATTCGCGAATTTCCAGCTCAACCAACTCGAGCAGTTCTGCATCATCGACCAGGTCGACTTTGTTGAGGAACACCACGAGAGCTGGCACATCCACTTGGCGTGCGAGCAGCACGTGCTCTTTGGTTTGTGGCATTGGACCGTCAGCGGCACTAACTACCAGGATCGCGCCGTCCATCTGAGCGGCACCGGTGATCATGTTCTTAATGAAGTCGGCGTGCCCAGGGCAATCGATGTGAGCGTAGTGACGATTCGGTGTTTCGTACTCAACGTGCGAAACGGCGATCGTAACCGTCTTGGTGGCGTCACGAACAGTACCGCCCTTAGCGATTTCGGAGTAGGCCTTAGCCTTCGCCAAACCCTTGGCAGCCTGAACAGCCAGCAGCGCGCCGGTAGTAGTTGTTTTACCATGGTCAATGTGACCGATGGTACCGACATTGCAGTGCGGTTTTTTACGCTCAAATACCTCTTTGGCCATTGTAAGTTACACCTAACAAACAAAAAACTTTGTGACTCCGTGAGCGAAGCCCACGCGGACCATGACAAAAACAACTTGCCTTACGGCTTGCGAGCTCTTACGAACTCATTCATCTTGCGAACGAACCCAACATCTAACCTTAGTCTTACAGCTAACCCTGCCAGGCCCCATGGCCCACCAGCGTTTGCCGGCAGCAAGAGCTGCTGATGGGACTTGAACCCATGACCTCTTCATTACCAATGAAGTGCTCTACCACTGAGCTACAGCAGCCTCACAAAAGCGGGTGAAGGGAATCGAACCCTCGTATTCAGCTTGGAAGGCTGCTGCTCTACCATTGAGCTACACCCGCCTAATCTATCACTTAAGGCAAAACCGCCGCTTGGTAATGGCGTTGCCGACTTCCCACGAAGCCCGGCGATTCCACTAACCATTAGACGTGCCGGAATCTCGCGAAACCAGCTAACGTTCTGCTTCGAAGCTTTATCTACAGCGACTATCAGCCCGCCTTCCAAGTTCACGATTGTAGCGTGTACCCAAAAAGACCAGGTCGACTTTCCCTATCAGTTTGCCACCGAGGCACCCGTTCGCCAATGGGAGGTACAGGATTCGAACCTGTGTAACCGAAGTAACGGATTTACAATCCGTCCCCTTTAACCACTCGGGCAACCTCCCGGACCTTTCCTTTTCCGTCGCAATCTCCGCAAAAACACCGACAGTTGCCTATCGGCGGTCCTACAGGAGCCAGCGGAGGGACTTGAACCCCCGACCGGCTGATTACAAATCAGCAGCTCTACCACTGAGCTACGCTGGCCCATTATTTCAGAGCCCGACGTTTCCGGGAAACGCAATAGTGTATCGGCCCACCATCCTGCCGCAAGGTGAATTTGCACCTCCACAGCCGGTTTTGAGCCTAAATTTTATCCATTTCTCGCACCATCAGACACTGGGCCCGCCACCAATGTTCAGTAGCTGCCCCAATTCCTGATGGACGTTCCTGATGGACGCACATGCCCAAAATTCCAAAGCGAGCCAGAAGTGTACCGACCTTGCCCAACCACGCTAGATCAAAGCAGCAAAAAATGGTGGTTTTGGTCCGGACTCGTAGCCGACCGTGCCAGCCCCAGCGGCTTTAGTCACCGCGCGATCCACCAAACGCGATTAATCTCAGGATCCGAATGCAGACTTTGCCGAGATCCACGCAGGCATTTCGAGAGATAGGCATTTCGAGAGAACTGCGGCGGTCGCTCGAACGCCTTGAGGGCTTGCTGATTTAATCAGCCGCACCGCGTTAGCGGCGGCTACTTGAGCAAAAACCAGGGCTAACGCATGTTAAGGCACATCGGTTAAGTGCCTTCAAGCATGCCGGATGACCACGTAGCGGAATGCGTCAAGCACTTAGGAAATACTGAAAACGTCCTCGAAAGCCTTGAGGGCTTGTCGATCATTGGGTAGCGGAAGCCGTCAAGGCTTTTGAGGGCCACCGCAGTACTTTCGAATGCTTGAAGGGTTAGCGGCGGTTACCAGAGCAAAAACCGGGGCTAACGCCCATCGGTTAATCCCGCTGATTTACTCTGCGGAGCGTTCGGTTTCTCACTAATCTTCAAACGCGGTGACGCATGGCGACGAGGGCTGAGGTTGTTAGCAGCCTACGCTTCGCCGAGTCGCAACATCCCGGCCGGCTCGTCCTCGAAAGCCTTTGACGCATTCCGCTACCCGTAGTGCACAATATTGCTCAAACGCATCACCCGTTAATCTCGTAACCTTCGCGATTCTTGCGGCTGATCAGTTGGTTGGCTTCGTCATCGCCAGCGAATTTCTGCGTGGCGGGATCGAACTTCACGCCGCGACCGGTTACCAAAGCGATGTTCGCCAAGTGACACGCGTTAACGGCTCGCACGTGGTCTTTGACATTAGCCACCGGTTGCTTGCCGCTGCGAACACAGTCAAAGAAGTTCCTCATGTGGCCGTTCGGTAGCTCCCCTCCGTACAACTTGGCCATCAAATCTTCTATCTCTTGCTTGGCTTTCGGATCGGCATCGATGTCTTCAACCGGCTTGCCCGTCAGTGTGCCGCGATTGACGCGAATTCGGCCAAGTTCACCGGAGATTAACAACTGATTCTCGCCGCTGGTAATCTTGATCGTGTTGCCTGTCGAAAGCTTTACGTCGACGTCAAATGTGTAAGCCACATTGAACGCATGCGGCATGTCCTTGGGCTTGGTTTTACCAAGTAAGAAGTCGAGTACCTGCGGTTGCTCAACGCCCATGAAACCGCCGGTGCCTTTGGCTTCAACCGCTTGTCCGTCCGCACCCGCCAACGCCCAGAATGCGATATCGGTGTGATGCACGCCCCAGTCAGTGACTTGGCCACCCGAATATTCAAACCACCAGCGGAAATTCCAACCAATCCGCTCCGGACAGAACTCAACCGCTGGAGCCGGTCCCAGCCAAAGATCCCAGTTCAAACTCTCAGGCACCGGCGCAGTTGGGAAAGGGCCAAACGGCTTGTCCTTATCCGGACTACGCGAGGCCGATTTGCCAACCGAACTGATCGCTTCTAGGTTCTTGCCCAAGCGACCACTATGAGCGATCGCGACAGCTTTCAAGAAACGCATGTCAAATTCACTGCGCTGCTGCGTGCCGACTTGGAACGTCTTGCCATACTTCTTGACCGCTTCCTGCACAATTTGGCCTTCCGCCAAAGTTAGCGTCAGCGGTTTTTCGCAATATACATGCTTGCCAGCCTTCATGGCTTCGATGGCAATCTTCACGTGCCAGTGATCTGGAGTACCGATTGTGACCACATCCACGCCGGATTCTTTGTCAAGCATCTCGCGATAGTCGGAATAGATCTTGCACTGGCGACCTTTCTCCTTTTGCTGGCTGGCAAACCTCTCCGCATTAGGAGCACTCACGTCGCAGCAAGCCACGAGTTGTCCCAAGTCAGCCGCTTGGCCGCCGATGCCGCTGCCACGTCCCCCCACACCGATACAAGCCACCGCGAGACGCTCATTAGCCGAATCCTGAGCGTACAAACGAGGCAGAATGGTGGGCATTGTGGCCGCGCAAAGACCTGCACTTGTTGCCGCCTTCACGAAATTACGCCGCGACGATCGTGTAACTTGCTTGCGCACTTTAGTTCTCCTGGGTTTGTAGTAGCCTAGGCTTCTAGCCTAGGGGCTTGCTGGAATTGGCCTGAGTGTTTTGGGATTCGCCTGAATGTTCTCTGCATGTGCCTGGGCCAAGGGACTCACCCAGGCTAGAAGCCTAGGCTACTTAGTCAGGCTACTTACGAGCAACTATTTCGCGGCGATTGGCAAATCGAAGTCGCCTTCCATGTCGCGCCACACGCAATGAACGTGGTTGGCCGGATTGCCAGCCGCGTCGGCTTGGACGTTGATGAACTCGATCACAAACGTCGGACCTTGAACGCGATAGTAGTGGCCTACGCCCAACCGATCCGCACCGGACCAAGCAAAGGTAACTTTGTCAAAACCTGCTTTTTCGATCAGATCCCAGCGCCCCTTGGCAACTAACGGGCGCATCTTCGCGGTGTAAGCGGTCATGAGAGCTTTCAGCTTTTCCTGCTGTTCAGGCTTCATCTTAGCGGCGCTCAATCCCACAGCTTCTCCTGTCGGAGGTTGCGGTTCGCCAGCCCCTCGAATCTCCTGAGGCAAATCGCCTGGCAAGGTTGCAAGTTTCTTTTGGTCCGCATCGAGACTGGCCAAAAGATCAAAACCGGTTTGTTCTTCATCACGCAAAACTCGCAAGCCCTTTTCGTAGCCCGGCAGGTAATCTTCCTTCAGTTCAGCGGGATTGGTCGCAAAGAACTGAGGCGTTGAATCAACGATCTTGTTGCCCTGCAGCACAAAGTTCAGCGACAGATGATGCCCTTCGACACTGATGCCCCAATGCGATTGGGGGCCAGGTTCACCGAAGACGGTGAAGTAATACTTTTCAGGATTTCGTCGAGCGTGGCTGGTTGGACCCTCGAGCTTTCGCAGGACGTTCTCCAAGCCCATAATCTTCGTCGCTTTTTCATAGCCCGGTTTGCTAACCAGGGTCTTTAGTAACTTCATGGCGGCATCTTTCTGCGCGGACTCCATTTCCATCAGCGGTAATCCTTTGCGAGTATCCATCGGTATGAAGTGCCACTTCACACGCGTGTCCGAATCGTAAGCGACGACTGCTTGGGCTTTCTGCTTCTCATTCAGAGTTGCCAAGAACTCTTGAGCGGTCTTCATGATCGGGTTCCCTGGCTTTTTGCCATCCTGCAACGCCTCAAGGGTTAGCGATTCGGGATAGAACATGGCTCCCATGGCCAATACAACCAAGGCCGAGATCAAAAAACGCATAACGAAAACTCCAAGATGGAAAGGTGAGCAATTCGAGGCGGGAAATTCAAAACAAGTTCGCTTCATCATGAAGCCGCCCCACGCCGATGGCAAGATGGGGCGGGTTTTCCCCTTCCAACCACCGTGAGGGCGTGTGCTCGCACTTGAGGTCAGTTGTGGGTAATGCAATCCGAACTAGCAAGCGTGTATCGTACATCCACGAACTCCCTGCTGCAAATTTTCGAATTTCGGCTAAAACTGCACTCAAACCTCGTCACCCTATTTCGAACGCATTCATGTCCGCTCAAATACTTGATGGCAAAGTCACTGCCGACCAGATCCGCACTGAAATCACCGCTGAAGTGCAACATTGGTGTGCCGCTGGCAATCCCGCTCCAACTTTGGCTGCAGTTCTCGTTGGCGATGACCCAGCCAGCCAAGTCTATGTTCGTAACAAAGAAAAAGCTTGCGAAAAAGTCGGCATGCACAGCCGTTTGATTCGCCGCCCAGCCGAGACGACAACAGCGGAACTATTGGCACTTTTGAGCGAATTGAACTCCGACCCGACCGTCAATGGGATCCTCGTTCAACTGCCGCTGCCTCCGCACATCGACGCCCAAAAAGTACTCGACGCGGCCAGCCCACTGAAGGACGTCGACGCATTTTCACCCGAAAACGTAGGACTGCTGGTCCAAGGACGACCGCGATTCCTGCCGTGCACTCCGCACGGCGTCATGCAAGTACTCGCTCGATATCGGCACACCGTTGCCGGTAAGCACGTAGTCGTGGTAGGACGCAGCGACATTGTTGGCAAGCCTCTGGCGAACATGCTTTTGCAGCGCGATATTGGGCTCGGCCGAGACTACGCGAATGCGACCGTTACCGTTTGTCACAGCCAGAGCAGTGACCTGGCCGCAATAACTAAATCGGCAGACATTCTCGTCGCTGCGGTGGGTAAGCCGCTTTTGATTACTGCCGACATGGTTAAGCCCGGTGCGGTCGTCATCGATGTAGGCATCAATCGAGAAGGCGATAAACTGGTTGGCGATGTTGACTTCGACAACGTTTTGCAAGTTGCCTCCGCAATTACTCCTGTCCCAGGAGGCATCGGCCCACTGACAATCGCAATGTTGCTCCGCAACACACTCAATGCGGCTAAGTTGCAGAAATAACAATTTCACAGCGTTGGGCATGAGCCTAGCACACTCAGGAAACTAGTGTCGCGAATTGTAAGTTCTATGCCATGCTAAAAAGTGGGGCAGCGGGCGGGGACGCCCGCGCTCCGTGAGGACCAGATTATTGAATCATAGCGGACTACAGGTGGCGCACCCGAAAACGCCTCCGTTTGCGTACA
>JANRMD010000440.1:0-5448 GCA_033761895.1 Pirellulaceae bacterium
CGCGGCTAGCGCCTACGGCTCACTAACTAAACAGGCCCCTAGTGGATTGTCACAGCTTAATTTTAGGGTTTGTAATATCAGCCGGAACGCGCTAGCGTCCGGTTTTCGCCGCGGGAACCGGTGCTAGCGCCCTGCGGCTAATCTTAATATTTAAGTCAACATGCCCGTCAAGGCTTTCGAGGACCAGCACAGTGTTTACGAAATGCTTGACGCATTCCGCTACCCAAAAATCTAAAGTGGACAGACACTAGCTTAGCTAGCCTATTTTTAGTCGCGGCCAAAAGGCACTTCTTTTGTTACCATTGAGTCAACTATCCCCAGCCGCGAGTCTGCGAACCCTCCTGTAGGATCCATCATGGACGAGTTCTTCATTCACCGCCAAACACCGGCCACTGACAATGTGCTTAACATTGTCGCTCATCTGCCTACCACAAGCCTCGCAAAAGTTATTGACGCCGGCTTTTTCGAACGCTTGAGCGATGCTGACTTCATGCGTATCGCCGTGCTCCTTGCACAAAAGAGTTATGAAGAAGGCGGTTGCCCAATTGGTGGTGTGGTGGTGCATAACACATCGCGGCAAATTCTTGGCAAAGGTCATAATACGCTCGTCCAAGAAAACCATCCCTACAATCATGGCGAGACCTCCGCGATGCGCGATGCGGGGTCCATTGACTTCAGTCAAACCACCATGTTTACAACGCTAACGCCCTGCAATGTCTGTGCTTGCTTGTTGGTCGAACGCGGTTTCGCTCGAGTTGTGATCGGCAACAGTCCGAACGAATCGAACAACGAAGCGATGTTGCGAAGTCACGGCGTACAGGTCGAGCTTGTTCCTGACCCTCGCGGTATTGAACTCTATTCGCGATTTCAGCGTGAGCAGCCTGAACTCGATAGGATTGACTGGCGCGGAGTCGCAGCACTTAGAAAGTGAACGAACCAGTAGCGGAATGCTTGAAGGGTTAGCGGCGGTTACCAGAGCAAAAACCGGGGCTAACGCCCATCGGTTAATCCCGCAGATTTACTGATTTACTCTGCGGATCGTTCGGTTTCTGGCTAACTTGAGACGCGGTGATGAATGGCGACGAGGGCTGAGGTTGTTAGCAGCCTACGCTTCGCCGAGTCGCAACATCCCGGCTGGCTGGTCCTCGAAATGCTTGATGCATTCCGCTACCCAATAATCAACTGCTACCCAATAATTTGCCTGCAACTCCGTGATTTGGTTTGCTTCGGAGGGCGAACTACGTCACAATTCAAGCGCAAGGCGAGTTTACGAACCATTCTCAGTAGCGGAGCCGAGACCATGACTAAACCTGAATTGAATCAAACGCGACGTGGCTTTGTCAAAGATGTCGGGAGCGGTGCGATTGCCGCCACGATCGGATTTGGGCTGGCCTCGGATATGGGCTTATGCGGTAAGGCACTAGCGAACGCATCATCTGCAGACCCAAAGCCGCTTGAATTTGGCGATCGCGAGTCGCTGGTTTGTTTGATGCAAGAAACTCCGGTGGAGAAATTGCAACCCAAACTCGCTGAACTCATGAAGCAAGGTACAAGCCTGCGTGACCTAGTGGCGGCAGGTGCGCTGGCTAACGCGCGGACCTTTGGTGGTGAGGATTACATCGGCTTTCACACGATGATGGCATTGTCACCAGTTTTGAAGATGGCCGCTGCCTTGACTGACAAACAAGCGACTTTGCCAGTCTTCAAGGTCTTGTACCGCAACACGCAACGTATTCAGGAGTTCGGTGGTCGGGGTAGCGAAGTGCTCCACGCGCTCGATCATGAACATGGCGATCATCACGCAGAGGTGGCTTTGGGAGAACGCCTGCGAACGTCGATTCGTCAACGAGAGCTTGCGAAGGCTGAGCAGGAGTTGGCGTCTGCGGAGAACCCGCAGGCCGCTTTCGATGCGATGCTGTATGCTGTTGAAGACAACACTGAAGTGCACCGCGTCGTGCTACCGTACCGGGCCTTCGATCTGCTGGACGTTGTTGGGCAAGAACATGCGACAACCATGCTGCGTCAGAGTGTTCGTTACTGCGTTAAAGCCGAAAGTTATTCTCGCAATGCAAAGTGGGATGAACCGCGCAGCGTTCTGCCCAGAGTTTTTGACCAATTCAAACTCGACGGCAAATCTGTCGGCACCAAAGTTGTCGATGACGATTGGATTGAGCAGATGGTGAACACGTTGTTCCAAAGCGAAGCCACAATTGCCGCTGAAGCGGTTGGGGCAGCGCTCGCGGAAGGTGTTGATCCGAAACAAATAGGAATTGCGATTTCATTGGCAGCGAACCAATTGGTACTTCGCGATCAAGGCCGGCGGCTGAGCGAAGAATCGCCGGGTAAACCCGTCGGTAGCGTGCATGGCGATTCGATCGGCGTGCATGCCAGCGACTCAGCAAACGCCTGGCGCAACATGGCGCGGTTGTCGACCGGCCGCAATCAATTCGCTTGCTTGATTCTCGGTGGCTACCAGGTTGCGCTCGATCGCGTTAATCGTGGTGGTGATTTTGCACATTGGCAACCTCTGCCACTTGAACAGCATGTCAGTCGGATTGAGTCGAAAGATGCATCGCGGCTGATTGGCGACCTCGACGATGCGGTGAAGTCGAATTTGCAAGCTCGCGCTGCCGCCATCGCGCAGCTATACGGGCAGCAAGGTTTCGATCCAATTCCGCTTTTCAATTGCCTATTAAAATATGCCATCAGTGAAGATGGTTCACTGCACGCAGAAAAGTTCTATCACACAGCCTTCGAAGAGTTCACTGAAACTCCGCAAAGGTTCCGTTGGCGTCAGTTAGTAGGTCTAGCTCGTGTTACTGCCAGCGAGTACGGTCGACCAGCGGCTGGTCAAGCCGAAGCGCGACAGTTACTCGGACTGGGTTAGAATTCATCGCAACTTTGAAGATACTGGACGACATGTCGCAAACATCCTGTCTCAAAAAAATCAAAACCACAGCGACTTTGGGACTTGTGGTTCAGGTGAGTTTGATCGTCGTGCTGGTCGGTGAAATCGGTTGGGCTCAGGGGTTGCTAAAGGAGTTGACGACCGAGGGCGTGGAGTTCCGCAGCGGTGTGAAGGTAGTGCTTCCACCGCCGACGCTGTTGGGGCAATTGTCCGACGAGCAGCTTAAACAAGCCAAGATTCAGTTATCTGGCAACGATGGTTGGGAAAAATTCTCGCGCGATTCAGTTGTTGCACCAGTCACTATTAAGCTGGAGTACGTGACGGATAAGGAAGGAGGTCGCATTGGACACAACGTTCACTCTGCTTTTGTTGTGCATACGAAATTGGAATCGTTAGCCGACAAAGATCTGATGCAACAAATCTTCGGCAAGGCTGAATCGAGTGATGCAGCTGGTATGCATTTTGTTGAGCTTGCCGAGACTGACTTGAAGGCCGCTGGCATTGACGTTCCAGCCAAGGACGAGCGGGCTGAAACCAAACTGACCTATTCTCAAGTCGAATTTACCTTACTTGAGAAGATTCGGTTGAGCGGCGTGATGCGCATCGAACGCACTGTAACTCCTAACTCAACTATTATTTGCTGGCTGCTTGATCCCAGATTTGCGAAGCAAGATAAACTGCGAGGTGCTTGGGTGAAAACGGGTAGTGACGCCGACGAGCCGCAGGCATATTCCGGTTGGGGTGGTTACTTAAATGTCACCCGCGTCAGCCAATCGCCTGAGACGTTAGTGATCGAGTCGCGCATGTTACTGCATGAGTTGCCAGAATGGTTTAGCGCTAGCAACTTTGTAAGGTCCAAACTGCCGCTTGCGATTCAGGAGGGTGCGAGAAATTTTCGCCGGAAGCTGAAGTAATGTTTTCGAATTCATTTGACATTTCGAAAAAGTTGTTTTGCGACACCCAAAAGTACGGTTTGAGTTGTTCTTTACTATTTGTTATTGCGCGGAGCTGCGTGAGCCACGTGGGGATGCACCGATGCGCATACCTTCGGGTAGCGGTCTGGCGGCGCATAAAAAGCCTTCGTCAAACAGAGCGGCTTTGAGCACGCGGAATTGATCGAAAGAGTCGGGATAGACCCAGACGGTGACCACGGTCTCCGCCGGGTCTCGGCTGGCCAGATCTAAACGCAAGCGTCCCGAGGATGACAGAGCGTTTTCGAGGGGCTCGCCTACGTTGTCGGGGGTTGTTTCGATTTCGAAGCGATCGAGTTCAAATCCCCCTGGGACGGCGGCCATCTTGTAGCGCATCATGAATCCGCCTACGGGTCCGAGTGTTTCTTCGATGCCACCGCGCGAGGCATTGCGTTGGGCTGCGAGCGGCAATTGATTCTTTAGCATTTGGATCAACTGATCCCAGGGGACTACCGTAACTTGACCACGCTGTAAACGAATATGCAGTTCTTTGCCAAACACAGTTTTGGCCATCGGGGTTGGCAAGTGTTCAAGCACAATCTTCGGTCGCTTGTGCTCTTCGGCCGAACCTAACATGGCGTTGGTCTTCTTCAATTGCGATTCGAGTTGCTCGAGCTTCTGCTGCTTTTCGATCGACTGACGTTGTGTTTCATCGGTGGCATTGAGTTCTGCGTCAACGGCTTGCCGTGCAAGCGTCACCTGCTCGAGCAAGCGATTGCGTTCGGCGCGACGATACTCCGCTTCGAGCGCGTGTTCTTGAATCTGAATCGATTGCTCAACCAGAGCTTGTTGCAGTCCTTGAGCTCGTTTGACTGGCTCGGCGAGCTTGTGTTCCTCCTCAACTTTGGCGGCGAGTTGTTTGCCGTGTTCGTGTGCATCAAGTTTCGTTTTCGAACCAACCAAAACTACCAGAATAATCATGATGCCAACTAAATTGGCGGCTGTATCCAGAAAAGAGTCTTCGCCAACTGAAATATGTTCTTCACCGTGATTAGACATAGGGCTTACTCGTGGTTACTTTACGTTTGTGCGACGTTGGACCTTGAGCCCGCTGCCTTCTAGCAGGCGCTCGAGTTGACCATAACGAGCCTCTGCACCTGGGGCGACGTCCACAACAAGTTCTGGTTTCCAGTAGCCGCCGCCCAGTGCGATTCCCCAACCCGAAACACGATCCGTGATTGCTTTGGCAAGTTTTTCTGCGCTGGCTTGCGGGTTCTTACCAATCGGCACCGTGACTTGATTCGAAGTACTAACGTTGTCCTGCATCAAGACCCAGCGATCGTTGTAACACACCACGCGGATGGCTCTTACAACAGGGGTTTTGGTGGGTGGACCTTCACGCCACGCCCAGCCCCTTCCACGTTGCTGCGCCACGGGTTCGCTTTGCGAGTCGCGTTGGCCTTGCGCGCCGGGTTGGCCTTGCATGTTGTTGCGAGTCGTGTCCATGTTGAACGAAGGCGAACCCATTTGCGCGGGATCACCTGGGTTGCCAGGATTGGCGGTGGGGTCTTGGGAAGGATCCGACATGGGTGTGCCTGCCATGGCGGGCATTCCGCCTGCTGCGAAGCC
>JANRMD010000441.1:0-3640 GCA_033761895.1 Pirellulaceae bacterium
GCTAGATAAAGTCGATGGGGTAAGGGGACTTCTGCGCTGACGAACCGAAATTCGGTCATTCCAGACTCAAAATGATGAAATTATGCACCGAGGCGCCCCGCTACGCTAAAATTCATGAGCGTATGCAATATCCGGGCTAGCCGCGAGTGACCGAAGGAGCAAGCGTTCATCGTCAATAAACTTGCCAATACAGAATAACTTCCGGTACAGCTCACATTGGAACGATTCAAGGCCATGCACGCACCAAACTTCGAGACCCGCGGCTAGCGCCGTCGGCTCACTAAAAGCAGGAACACTCACGAAATGCTTGAGACACATTCCGCTGCGAGATGCTGCTGCGAATCATCAATAACCCGGGGGGTGACGAAAGAACGCGTTGCTAACGCGCATCAGTTGACGTGCCCAGCGACTTGAAATCCTCACGCTCATACAGTGGTTCGAACTCGGGAGTTGTTGAAAGAGATTCTAGATCCTGAAATCCCTTTTTGAACGCTTGTGCGAGCAGATCAACTGCCGTCGCTGCATACTCTTCAGAAAGCTGTAGTTGTACATTGCGTGCCAGTTGCTCATCTGACTTCACCTTCTCCGAGCATTGGGCACACAGCTTGGCAGCAGACTTCAGGATCGTGATCCACACATGCGAAGATGTCTCGGGAGGCAGTTCATCGAGCGTATCGCGAACTTCGATCATCGCTTGACGATGGTTGCCGACTTGCAAGTAAACTCGACCGCGAGCAATGCGTTTGGGTGCACGCATCATCGGTAATGCGGCTTGTACAGCTCGATCGTAATCGCTGAGCGCCTCAACAAATTTCCCTTGCTGAATGTACAAGTTGGCACGATCCTCCAACATGACGGGATATTCCGTCGCGAGTTGCCGATCGTCGGGTGAACGCGCCAACACCTTCTCCGCCAGTCCAATCGCTTGGTCAAACAAGGGTTCTGCTTTGGACAGGTTGCCATCATTGAGTGAACATGCGCCCAAGAGGTTCGTCGTAACCGCTAAGATCAACTCAACGTCCACATCACTCTGCAAAGGATCCAACAGTTCAACAGCCTTTTCAAGACTGCGACTCACTTCGGCCGGATGGTCGTAGAGTGCGTACACTCTCGACAGGTCGGTATAAAGTCCAGCTAGCTGAATAACATGCGAACGAACCGACGGTTGCTTGATCCGGACTCGATCGACGGTCGCCGCCGCTTCGGAAAGGTACTTGATGGCATCGTCACCTCGACGCGTGACTTTGCAGATTTGGCCCAAAGTACGCAGCGCTTCGGCCAATTGCAGTTGATGATAGGCAGTGGCAAGTTGACTGTCATTGGCCTGCTGAAACACTGGCAAGGAATCGAGCAAAAGTGCTTCTGCTTCGCGGCACCGGGAAAGACTTCGATGAAAGAGACTCGCTCCAAGTTCTGACTGAGCTATCGCCAAATTAAGCAACGTTTCTTGATCGTCCGGTTGCTCTTTCGCTAGTGTTGCCCAGTCTTCGATCGCCATCCTTGCGAATGCCTCCGCTTCTCCAAACTGTTGGGTGTTAATCGCAAGTCCCGACTGCAAGCTACGCACGCTGGCAAGCGTAGAACGAACCAAAGCCGACTTCGGTTCGGACCGCCCCAAACGCTCGAGCAGTTCCACAGCCGTATTCGCGGCTACTTTACCTTCAACTTCCTTGTTGGAGCGGCCAAGCAGTTGGCCAAGCGGGTAGTAACACTTGGCCAATTCAAAGTCACAATTTTCGTGTTCAAGGTTGTTGGAAAGATTTTGGTATTCCTCAATCGCCAAGCGAAATGATGCGATGGCTTGGTCAACTGAATCGATCTCCATGGACAGTCGCCCAAGCATCGCGTGAGCCCGGGCCAAGTCGATACGAGCGGCACCTGATCTACCTCGCAGTTCGACCAGTTGCTTCTGAAAATCAACCGCCGACGTAAGCAATTCCTTGCGCAGCGGTCTGAGATCTTGCTCCTTTAGTCGCAGGTCCTGGCTCACTTTGGAACAGAATTGGTCGACCGCCGAGATAGCGAGATTCAAGTTAATGTTGGCTGCCGCAAGGTTGGCTTGCGACTGTTGGTGCAAGCGTCCGAGGCGGACTGCTTGCCATGTTCCGATGACAGCCGCAGCAACCAACAGGCAGCCCACCGCCGATGCGACAGCCAGCAGCTTTTGATTTCTACTGGCAAACTTCTTGAATCGATAGGCGATGGTGGGTGGTCCAGCTTGAACTGGTTCACCTGCTAGATAACGCTGAAGATCCTGAGCGAGCGCGTTGGTGGTTTCGTAACGCCGCCCGCGATCTTTCTCTAAACACTTGAGGCAGATCCAGTCCAATTCGTTAGCGACCAGTTTTCGCAACTGTGACGGCACAGCCTGTCGATTGGCTGCGATGGCCTCGGCATCAGCCAGTTCAACATACTGCTGACTGGGCCGAACCGGCTCAGCTTCACGGATCAAGCGTAACCGCTCCCCGAAACTGACCTGTCGAAATCGTTCTTGAGAGATTGGGGCTGTGCCTGTCAACAATTCATAAAGCAGTGCTCCTAAAGCAAAGACATCCGTACGAGTGTCAACTTCCGCCTGGGAGGTATCAGCTTGCTCCGGAGCCATGTATTCGAACGTGCCGACAATCTGACCAGCTTGCGTTACACGCTCTTGTTCGGGTATGTCAGCATGGATCGCTCTAGCGACACCAAAATCGATGACCTTGGGTATGGCCTGCCCATCCCTGACAGTAACCAGTACGTTGGAAGGCTTTAGATCACGGTGAATGATCCCCTTTTGATGTGCATGTTGCACCGCCTGACAGACCGCGACCAGCAATTGAACTCGCTGCCGAATCGTGTATCGCTGCTCGTCGCAAAACGTGGTGATATGCACGCCTTCAACCCATTCCATCGCGATGAATGGATTGCCATTGGGCGTGGTACCCGCATCGAGAACACGCGCAACATGAGGGTGATCCATCAGCCCCAGCAAATGACTTTCGTGAGCGAATCGGGCAAGCATCGATGCGGTCGCCAGGCCATGCCGGATGACTTTAATGGCCACTTGTCGACGGATCGGTTTCTCTTGCTCGGCTTGGTAGACTTCGCCCATGCCACCTTCGCCCGCCAAGCGCATGAGGCGATAGGGGCCGAGCGATTGCCCACACAGGTTTTCTTTTGCAAGTTGAGGAATCGTATCTTGTACCCACAAATTAGCGACCGGCGTTTCGAGGAAACTACCTAATTGGGAATTAAGCGCCAGCAGCTTTTCGACTCGCTCGCGCAATTTGTGATCGCCGGCACAAGCGGCGTTCAAATAAATTTCACGTTCATGCAGGTCGCTGAGCCCGATCGCCCGTATGAAGATATCGTCAATCGTTATGGCTGCCGCCATGGCAACTCCGTTAGGTCAGTTCAATTGAATTGCGGCTTTGATATTACATAGATCATTCAAGTTGGCAGCGGAATGCGTCAAAGGACTTGCTGATTGTTGCGCGACGGGCAGTGTGAGCCGACGGCGCAAGGGGCCTGTTTAGTTTGTGAGCCGACGGCGCTAGCCGCGGGTGACCGAAGGAGCAATCGTTCATCACCTATAAACCTGCCGATGCTGAATTACCACCAGTTCAAATCGCATTGGAACGAGTCAAGTCCATGCACG
>JANRMD010000442.1:0-8561 GCA_033761895.1 Pirellulaceae bacterium
GCTAGTGTCGCGAATTGTAAGTTCTATGCCGCAGCTTTGCCGCAAGCGGGCGAGGACGCCCGCGCTCCTGAATACCGGATGTCCCTCCGCAAGAAAATCCAGGCGAGTTCCAAAAGTCACCATACTTTGTACGCAAACGGAGGCGTTTTCGGGTGCGCCACCTGTAGTCCGCTACGATACGATAATCTGGTCCTCACGGAGCGCGGGCGTCCCCGCCCGCTGCCCCACTTTTTAGCATGGCATAGAACTTACGATTCGCGACACTAGCGCCGACGGCTCACAAACTCACTAGCCGCCGAAAGTTTCCGTTGGCCTTCAGTCCTGAGATAGTGCGTCAAGCATTTCGAGAGTACTGCTCCACAAGAACAAAGTCAGCCTGCAGGTGCCTTCTCCCCACATACGCTTTGCCCGCTGCCTCCCAAACAAAATCAACTTGATGTTGCGATAGAAGCGGGTGAGCGCTTAACGGCATACGGCAAGTGAAAGTCAGCGCAACGCAAATGGATTTCACTTGACTTTCCCCGTTTATCGTTTTCGAGCAGCCAAAAGGGCAGTTTTCGTCCTCAGTGTCGCACAATTGTCTCAATTGTTGCACTAGCTGAAACTCGTCTATTTGCTTTTTCGGTACGCAGTTATCCTGCGCAGTTACCATGGCGATTAGCCTAGCAGACCGCTGAAAAGTAACCCGAAGCGTTAGCGAGGGAATAGAATACGCCCCTCGCTAACGCTTCGGGTTACGAAGGAACCGTCAAATTTTGTAAATCGACTTTTTCAGCAGCCGGCTAGCTTACCCTTTACCGTCGCGCAGGGCACCCTATTTTGCGTCGTGTTCGCCGAAAGGGTGGTTTCCCAAGTTAATAAGCTAAGGCCTTTGCGGTAAGCACCTGCCGTTACAGTCATTAGCGATCTGTAGCCACGTTTAGGGACTGCTCATGTCATCGGAAAAACCAACTGCTGCGAATGGACTGTCCCATGTGGACGAAACCGGAGCGGCGCGTATGGTCGACGTTGGCGAAAAACCGATTAGCCGACGTACTGCGACGGCGACCGTGACCTGCCGCATGTTGCCCGAAACTGCGGAACGAATCCAGCAAAACAGTTTGAAAAAAGGTGATGTTCTCAGCGTGGCTCGCCTGGCGGCTATTCAAGCGGCGAAGCGGACGGACGAGTTAATCCCACTGTGCCACAGCCTACCGCTGGACGGAGTGACAGTCGACTTTCAATGGCTAGACCAAAAGCGACTGAAGATATCCGTCACGGTGAGTGTGACAGGACGAACTGGGGTTGAGATGGAAGCGATGGTGGGCGCGAGTATCGCTGGACTGACGGTGTATGACATGTGCAAAGCGGTGGATCGTTCCATGAGTCTCGAAGAAGTTGTGCTCGAATCGAAATCGGGTGGAACACGAGGCGATTATCGACGCGATGCGTCAACGGAGCAATGATGATTGATCGAATAATGACTCGCACGACGCGAGTACCAACCACGCAGCTAGGTGCTCGGCTGAACGGTCGTTTTACGGATGCTGACATCGGACCCAACGTACAACCGGCCAAGGCTGCAGAAGTGTCCGGCTCCAGTCCGCAAGACATGATGAAGATGTTGCTTGGCGCCGATCTTCAACGCGTTGAATCGATGCTGGCTGAAGTGCTCCGCAGTCAGTATGCCGACGTCAACGACTTGGCAGGTCGGGCAGCAAGCCTGGGTGGAAAACGTCTGCGGCCCTGTTTGTCGCTCCTTTCGGCACTTGCCGTTGGTCGTTGCCAAGATGATTCGATTCGAGTTGGGGTAACCGTTGAACTGGTCCATGCAGCCAGCCTTGTGCATGACGATGTGCTTGACAATGCTGCACTGCGACGGCATCAACCTACGATTCATGCGCAGGTCGGCGCCCACAGCAGCATTGTGTTGGGCGACTATCTATTCACTCGCGCCTACGGTCTGGCCGCGCAGTGTCGATCGACACTAGCCGCTCGCAACATTGCCGCAGCAGCCAGTGAGTTGTGTGAAGGTGAGTTGCGACAGCATTCGTCGATTGGCAATTGGAATATCAGCGAAGCAGAGTACTTTGACATCTTGCGACAAAAGACCGGCGAACTTTGCGCAGTCAGCTGTCGCTTGGGAGCTTGGAGTGGTGGTGGTAATTCGGCCGCCGCTCATTCGCTTTCGAGGTTCGGCCGCAAATTGGGGGTCGCTTTCCAAGTTGTTGACGATTGGTTAGACCTGTGGGGCACCGAGCAAGTTGGCAAGACGTTGGGCACAGACCTGCTTCAACGTAAACCAACGCTGCCGCTGATTCGCCTACTCGCAACACGAGCACCCAGTGAACGAGCGGCCTTAATTGCGATGCTCGACGATGCGGCCCAGCACGCCAGTGTGCGGCAACTGTTGGATGCAAGCGACGCAGCCAACTACAGCCTCGATCGCGCGCGACAACTGATCAACAGCGCGCTCAATGACCTGCGTCAACTCCCGCTGAGCCCCGCTCGTCAGTGCCTTGAGGGCATCGCGCAACTGTGTATCAGCCGTACTGCCTGATTCATCCTGAATTGCTGGACTTAATGAAGCTCATCTTAAAGACGAATGTCGAGCAAACACCGCAACAAGTTTGGGCAGGATTCAACCAAGCTCTGTTCGAAAAACTCGCACCACCCTTTCCTCGTATCCGCTTGCTGCGGTTCGACGGAAGCACAACAGGCTGCACCGTCGCTGTTGAGCTGAACTTTCTACTCTTTCGCCAAGTTTGGCAGAGCGACATCACCGAACACGGTGAAACCGAGGACGAAATTTGGTTTGTCGATCAAGGAAGTCAGTTGCCGTTTTTTCTCAAATTCTGGCGACACCGGCACCGTTTAGTGCGAATCGAGTTCGGTACCCAAATCGTTGATGACATCGAATACCGCACCGGTTCGGTGGTAATGGACTACCTCATGTTCCCGCTGATGTGGGCCCAATTCAAATATCGTTGGCCGATTTATCGACGCGCGTTCAAGCAATAGAATGATGCCTCGGCAGTACTCTCGAAATGCTTGACGCATTCCGCTACCCAACAATCGATTGTGGACCAGCTACCGGTCCCCATACTATTCGAGCACCGACATGCGACCATTACCTAACGATTACTCACCTCAAGCTGCCGGATATGTGGCGCTGGTTCCAGAAGAGGACATCTTGCCGGTGCTTCAAGCCCAACTGGACACTACGGTGGCTTGGTGGCGGACATGGCCTGAGTCCGCGGCTCGGGTGGTGCATCCACCCTACACTTGGGAACTGCGTCAAGCACTCCAACACATGGCGGACTGCGAGCGGATCTTCGGATATCGAATGCTGCGCATTGCCCGTGGCGACCAAACTCCACTGCCGGGCTTCGACGAAGATTCCTACGCGGACAGGACACTTGAAGTCGATTGTTCGATGGCTGATACCATAACGGAATTCGTTTGCTTGCGGCAAGCCAATCTGATTGTGCTGCGCAGCCTACCACCTGCGGCTTGGGAGCGCTCCGGTACGGCCAGTGATGCACGTGTAACCGTCCGTGGCTTGGCTTACATCATGGCTGGTCATGTGCGGCACCATGAGATCGCCTTTCGCAAACGCATGCCAAGTTAGCTGGGTCAGTTCGACTGTCGCACAATTGTCTCAATGGTTGCAGTTATGTCGCACAATTGTCTCAATTGTTGCAGCTACGATTGGGACAATCGTGCGACAGTAAAGATGTTGCGCTATTTGGTAGCTTGGAAGCGATCCGGACGATGTTTTGCTTGGTTTTTCGCAACCCGCAGCGTGAGAGCGAGGGACCTTACTGCATCGTCAAGTCGACGCCGTAACTCGGTCCCTCGCTAACGCTTCGGGTTGTGAAAGCCCGAACCGCGCAATATCAAAACTATCGGGTCGGGTTACTTTTTCAGCAGCCTGCTAGGCCTGGCGAAAACTGCTATACTCGATGCCACCCTTCAAACTCTTTCTAAAAGCAACGCGCATTGTCCGACATTGATTTATTGGATTCCTTCAGGCTGCTCTGGGCTGAGGCAGATGAGATTTGGGAAGCCAATGGAAATGCACCTGCTTATGCGTTGTATGTCAGTGCCGATTACATGGCCATCTTCGAGAAGCTGTGCGAGTTGCGAGGCCGAGTGCATACGATTCTGGAATGGGGCTCTGGCTTAGGTGTTGTAACGATCATGGCCAATCGCTTAGGCTTCGACGCTTATGGAATCGAAGCCGAACCAGACTTGGTGAAGCTGGCGGAAGGATTGGCAGCCAAATACGGTGCACAGCCCAAGTTTGTCGTCGGTTCCTTTATACCGTCTGAGTTTGAAGAAGATTACCAGGCGGGAGAAGAGTTTGGTCGCACGCTCACAACAGCCACTCCCGCGTACGAAGAACTGGATATGGAGCTGCGAGACTTCGATTTGGTGTATGCCTTTCCTTGGCCGGATGAACATAGCATCTATCGCAGCATCATGCGGCGTCACGCTAGCCGCCATGCCCTGTACATGCGCTACGACGCCCGCGAGGGACTTTCCGTAACCAGAGTGCATAAGCGAGCCAATCAGTAACGCTAACCATCGCTGACGGGACGGCTTCAGTGGACCGCTGACCGCTGGTTCGTTTAGGCGAGGCGTGACTCGTGTCTTGTAGTTCCTTTAGGTCGAGATACGCATTTTCTCGCGTAAAATCGGCGTCGGAGTAACGCCAATACGGGCTTCTTCATCGCGTATTCACATAGCCTTAACCGCTTCTTAACAGAACTCTGCATGATTTCCACTTGTGTAGCCCGATACGCGTGGTGTCTGGCGATATTCAAGTTTTTGGTAGGAAATGTAGAGTTATGAAGAAATCGAGTCCATTCTCGACGCAGATGAAGTCTGGCTTCACGTTGGTCGAGTTGCTGGTGGTGATTGCAATCATCGGCATTCTGGTTGGTCTGTTGCTTCCCGCTGTGCAAGCGGCTCGTGAAGCAGCTCGCCGCATGCAGTGTTCAAACAACCTCAAGCAAATCGGGTTGGCAGTTCACAATTTTGAATCTGCAAACAAGAAACTGCCCGCATCGGGTCAATGTGGATCCACTGGTTCAACCACCACAGCTTACATGATCCACTCAACAGCCACACAGTTGCTGCCGTTCATCGAACAAATCGCGGTCTACAACATGTTCGACCACAATTTCACGGACTACACCCTCTCTCCGTACAACATGAACGCAAGCACACGGGTCACAGCGACCGGTTGTCTACTTCACAAGAACGCCAAGGGTCGCGCTTACGACGATCCGAGTTTCCCAGCTGGTCAAGCAGCCGCCAGGGCTCAGATTGCTACTTACGTTTGCCCATCGACACCGCTTTCGGGTTCGGCACGTGATCCTGTGCACAACTACGGCGGCTGGGATTACATGTTCATCGACTTGACCGACATTATGGAAGATCCGACCAATGCACTGTACGGGGAACGTACTCAGCCTGCTGGTAGTGCAGCTTGGCTGGCTCAGGTTCGTCAGGGCATGTTGAATTGTGATGGTGGCGGATTCGCCAAAGTCACCGATGGAACTTCGAACACGATTCTGTGTATCGAAGACGCTGGTCGCGCTCATCCTGGAGTAACGACATTCGGTGCACTTTCAACTAGAAAGACTCCTGTCTCGAGTGCAGCTGACCCGGTTCCAATGTCTTCCGGTGGTGATGGTCGCCGAATGTTTGCATGGGCGGATGCCGACGCAGTCGCCAATGGTTTCTCTGGCCCAAGCAATGCCATCACCCCTGGATCGAGAAAGGCTAGATTCAACAACTACAAGACGCCTATGGGAGGCCCAGCTGAGTGCCGTTGGGCGGTCAACAATTGTGGTCCTAACGATGAACCGTTCAGCTTTCACACTGGTGGCGTCAATACAACCATGGGCGATGGTTCAGTACGATTCATGGCTGAGACTACAGACACAATCGTGCTCAAGTGGTTGGCTGGTGCCAACGACGGCAACGTAGTTCCAGTCAACGAATAATATTGAGGTATCTCATTTATGCGAAACTGGATACTCATCGTTGGCTTGCTGATCACCGTCGGTTGTGGAATGAATCCTCCACCACTGGCAGGTCCGGTCAATGTCACAGGTAAAGTTGTGGCTAATGATGGCAAGCCTGTTGGTGGAGTCGCTGTCAACTTGCAGCCGCTCGAAAATGGCTACATGAAGACAGTCGAAGTTAAGGCTGACGGCACGTTTGCAGTCGAAACTCACGCGGGAAAGTACGCGTACTTTTTCAGTCCTAAAACAGGCGCCAAAGCGGTGCCACCTCAAGTTGCGAATTTAGTTGAAGCTAACCTGGAACGGACGATTACCGTAGCCTCAGGGCAAGAAGTAGTCATCAATCTACCTTAGGTTGCTGATCAAATTAGCGTTATTCCACGCAATGGACGGGGCTGATTTTGCGCAAGCAAAGTTGGTCCTGTCCTATTTTTTTTGGTGGGTTTATTCCCAGGCAGTAGCTGCCATCTCCATAACGCTCCATTGGAACTAGAATGGAGGCCTGTTCGATGTTCTGTTTGTGCGTGGCCTACTGCGAACTGAAAGTTGGAGGCCATGGTCAGACACCACAGTCTTTTGGGAGCGAGATTCCATTACTGAATTCATGTTAGCGAAGGTAGATTGGTTCGATTGGCTAGGTTCGCTGATCACGTGGGGCGTGCTGCTTGCCGTGTTCGACCTGATTGTCATGGTGTTTGCGATCGCGCATGTGGTCTTAAACAAGCGTGATGTACGTGCCGCCATTGGTTGGACAGGCGTGATCTTGCTGGCGCCGCTGGTTGGTTGGGCCCTGTACTGGATTTTTGGCGTCAACCGTCTCAAACGCAAGGCTCGACGACTGTTGGGCAAACCTGATGCCGGCAGCGCCAATGATGGCAGTTTGGCTATCGAAGAGGTTTGCTTCAGTTCCAACCAACTGATCCAGGCGCGTCTTGAGAGGCCGCTGGCGGAACAGTTCTCACCCTTGGCGACGCTGGTGGACAAAGTTGTCGGTCGACCGCTGCTCGGTGGCAATCAAGTTGAACTCTATCCATCGCTCGAGCAGGGCTTCGCAGCGATGCTGGCGGCCATCGAGAACGCGAAGCAGTCGGTGACTTTGTGCACGTACATCTTTGATCGCGATGCCATGGGCAAACAGTTCGTCACCGCTTTGCAGCGCGCCCAGGAGCGCGGGGTGCAAGTACGGGTGATTGTTGACGGCGTGGGAATTCGCTATTCATGGCCCTCAATCAAACGCAACTTGAAGGCCGCCAAAATTCGATTTGCCGTGTTCATGCCCAGTTTGATTCCTTGGCGATTGCATTACACCAATTTGCGCAATCATCGCAAGATTATGGTTGTCGATGGTTGCGTCGGATTCACGGGCGGGTTGAACATTCGTCAAGGCTTATGGAAGAAACTCAAGCCACCCAGACCGCAAGTCGACTCGCACTTCCGGATCGTGGGACCTGTCGTCCGCGATCTGCAAGAGACATTTGCCGATGATTGGGAGTTCTGCACAGGTGAGTTGCTAGACGGTGACATGTGGTTTCCAACCGTTGCCGAGAGCGGTGATGTTCTGGCACGCGGCATTGCTGACGGACCCGACCTCACCTCAGGCACGATACGACTGACCCTCGCGGGCGCCATCTCTGCCGCTCAACGATCGGTGTACATCGTCACCCCCTACTTCTTGCCCGATGCTGCTCTGATCGAAGCCCTGAATGTGGCTGACCTACGGGGAGTGGACGTCAAGATTGTCTTGCCGAAAGTCAACAACTTGCTGCTGGTCCAATGGGCCTCCACGGCTCATCTGTGGCAGTTGCTCAGTCGCGGCGTGCAGATATGGACTACTCCGCCACCGTTTGATCATTCCAAGTTGATGGTCGTGGACGAAGCTTGGTGTATGTTCGGCTCAGCCAACATGGATCCGCGAAGTCTACGGCTGAACTTCGAGTTCAACGTCGAGTGCTATGCACCGCAAGTCGCCGGTCAGATCGCGGACTTGATGCGACAGAAGATTGCCACCGCGCATCAAGTAACCTTAGCAGAAGTTGATGGTCGGTCACTTCCCATTAAACTCCGCGATGGATTAGCGAGACTCGCGACGCCGTATCTGTAACCTCTCCGGCTACTGTAACACAGGGTGGCATGATGACAGTCTGAATCCACTACTTCTGGGTATCGGAAAACAGGGAAATCGAAAAGTCAAATAAAACGAGATGCTTTATGCGGTCCGCAGGAAAGCTGGCAGGAAATCAGTCAGGCGGAGCCTGGGCTGTGCGACAAATAGCAATCTTTCAAAAATCTCTAGCGAGAGTTTTGTTACAGCTTCGTTTTGCGTCAACGCAATCGACAAGTGAAAACGCTGTGACTCCCCTCGCCCCGGTACTCCGGGGAGAGGGGGTTGGGGGTGAGGGGCAATCCCAAGTTAAGCCAATTTAAGTAAGCCCTTGTGCTACCGTCTCGAGTAACCATTGAGAAAGTCGCTTACTCCAGACCGTGCGCCCCTCACCCCCCGCCCCGGAGTACCGAGGCGATGGGGAGTTCCTTCGTTCGTGACTG
>JANRMD010000443.1:0-6653 GCA_033761895.1 Pirellulaceae bacterium
CAGTCACGAACGAAGGAACTCCCCATCGCCTCGGTACTCCGGGGCGGGGGGTGAGGGGCGCACGGTCTGGAGTAAGCGACTTTCTCAATGGTTACTCGAGACGGTAGCACAAGGGCTTACTTAAATTGGCTTAACTTGGGACTGCCCCTCACCCCCAACCCCTCTCACTGGAGTACCGGGGCGAGGGGAGCCACGCGTTTTCGCTTGTCGATTGCGTTGAAGCAAAACGAAGCTGTAACAAAACTCTCGCTAGAGATTTTTGAAAGATTGCTATTTGTCGCACAGCCCAGGCTCCGCCTGCCGGAAATGTCGAGGCGGAGCCTCGCGTGCAGTGCGTTCCCAGGCAGAGCCTGGGAACGAGCTTGTAACGTGTGACTTTGCTGGTTATTCCGCTCGCAGCAGTGCTGGCATTAGGTCTTGTTGTGCCTCATGTTCTTGTAAATCGATTTAGTAGCTTCCTGTCGCCGATACCGGTTGTACGACAACTTCAAAGGTTGCCGCACCTGATGCATTGGATGACCACCAATCGCTGGTAAGTTTATTGGCTCTCGAAGGAAGCAAGACAATGCGATCGACAAAACGCAATCGCCGGATGCGCTGGTTAGCTGCTGCATTGGCAATGACAACTGGTTGCGCCAAGATTCATCGATTTCATTTTCAGGAATCTGCATCCCCCAGTTACTACAAGACTGTGTCGACGCAGATTGAGTATCCGAGCGTCAAATCATGCTTAACCGAGCAGGTTGTTTCCACACCTGCGCCGCTGACGATGGAGAATCCCGCTGATATTGCAACACGCGATATCATGTTGGATGAAGTCATTCGCACTGCCTTGCAGAATAGCGACATACTACGGTCGCTCGGTGGCAGTATCGTTCAAGCTCCGGCTGGCACACCGACGAATTTCGATCCAGCGTTAACCGAAGCCAATCCACTGGGTGGTGTTGAAGCTGCCTTGTCTTCGTTTGATGCTCAGGTTACATCGCAATTGTTCTGGCAGAAGAACAATAGGCCCAACAACTTTACATTCGGTGGTTTGCAGCCTGCAATCCTCGACCAAACAGCGGCAGTGTTCAACTACGAAATCGCCAAGCGCACCGCCACTGGTGCAAGATTCGCAGTACGCAATGTTGTTAACTATGACCTCAACAATAACGCAAGTGCAGCACAGCTCTTTCGAAGTTCGTTCGTAGGTTGGTTTGAGGGCGAGTATCGCCAGCCTCTGTTGCGTGGTCGAGGTACCGATTTCAATCGTATCGCTGGTCCTAACAGTGCTGTTGGGACCTACAACGGCGTGTTAATCGCGCGTATCAATACAGACATCTCTTTGGCGGACTTTGAACAAGGCATAATCACCTTCGTCAATGATGTCGAATCAGCATATTGGGAACTGTACTTCGCCTACCATAATCTTGAAGCCCAAGTTGCGGGTCGAAATAGCGGCTTGTTAACATGGCAACGACTAAAGGAGTTGCAGAAGGTCGGCGCCCGCGGTGGTGACGCAGCGGCTGAGGCCCAATCGCGTTCGCAGTACTACAATTTCGATGTACTCGTCAAAGATGCGCTTGGCGGAACACAGGGCCTGTATGCGTCGGAGCAACGCCTGCGTTACTTGATGGGCATACCTGCAACCGATGGCACGCTGCTGAAGCCAGTGAGTCAACCGATGGAAGGCCAAGTAATCCTGGATTGGGACTCGGCGCTGAATGACGCACTGATTCGCCGCGTTGAGATTCGACGCCAGAAATGGAACATCAAACGTCGCGAATTAGAAGTGATTGCTGCTCGGCACAATCGCTTACCAACGTTGGACTTCCTCAGCCAGTACCGTTACCGTGGCCTGGGCGACTCCTTGATCGATAAACGCGATCCCAACAACGACCTAAATTCGCTGTACCAGGACATCTTCTCCGGCGACTACCAAGAATGGCAGGCCGGACTAGAGTTAGCTTATCCAGTTGGTATGCGTCAAGCTGGTGCAGCTCTGGCTCATGCTCGCTTCAACTTGGCTCGTGAATGTGCAAGACTAAAAGAGCAAGAGTTACGGATTTCGCACGACCTGAGCAACGCGGCTCGTCAAGTGGCCCGCTCATATGAATTGGTTTTATCGAACTTCAATCGACAAGATTCCGTGCAAGCCCAAGTTGAGGCGCTGCAAGCGCGTTATGAACGCGGTTTGGATAACATCAACTTCTTGTTGCAAGCTCAACAGCAGTTGTCAGCATCCCAGAGCGCTTACTTCCGCTCACTGACCGACTACCAGCTGGCCCTGCGCGATTTCCATCGTGAGAAGGGGTCGTTGTTGAACTACAACCAAGTCGGGTTGAGCGAAGGAGCTTGGCCAGCCCCTGCTTATCAAGATGCGTATGAGCGCGGTCGCTTCTTTGCACCCCGTCAAAATCCATCCGCAGTCGAAGTGCCTTCCCCACTTAGCTCGGGCGATTTTGATCCGACCCAAGTTGGTGCGATGCCAACAACTAGCTTTGTGCCTCCAGTCACCACCACGCCAACTGAGCAATGAGGCCTGAGCAATGAGGGTTGAGGCTTGAATAGTGAGACTTGAAGCTAGTGCTCAGATCTCAGAGAATCGTGATGGACGAGGCCGTTAGGGACTGAGCAGTACGTTTTTCAAATCCACTCGCATCTCGTTTCTAACATCTAGCATCTAGTGGATTGTCACAGCTTAACTTTAGGGTTTGGAACATCAGCCGGAACGCGCTAGCGTCCGGTTTTCGCCGCGGCAACCGGTGCTAGCGCACCTGCGGCTAATCCTAATATTTAAGTTTGACGCTCCACTAGCCTCTCGCTTCTAACTTCTAACCCAGCCCAAGTTCACTGGCGATTTCGGCCATGGCAGCGGCGCAGAACTCGATGTGTTCATCGAGATCGACTCCAAGGTCAGCGGCGCCGTTGGTGATGTCGTCGCGATTGACGGCGGCTGCGAAACTGACCTGCTTTAACTTCTTCCGAACGCTCTTGGCCGAAATGCCAACCAAACGTTCTGGGCGGACCATTGCGCAGGCGGTCAGAAATCCACATAATTCATCGCAAGCATAGAGCGTCTTGTCGAGTCTTGAACGGCGTGGAAATTGGTCCGCTAGATAATCTGCGTGGGACAAAATTGCGTAGATCAGTTCTTCCGGATACCCGCGCGCACGCAGAATCTTGCTCCCTTCAAGTGGATGGTCCGGCGGATTGGGCCAACGCTCATAGTCGAAATCGTGCAGCAAGCCCACCGCACTCCACAGCTCCTCATCTTCGCCGAATTTCTTGGCGTACGCGCGGACTGCAGCTTCAACGGCGAACATATGCCGCTTGAGCGCTAGACTTTCAACATATTCGTCGAGCAACTTTAGATTGTCGGTTCGATTCATGTGTGTTCCCGGTGGTTTTACCTAGAGTGTGAATACTAGCAAAGAGTTGGCTGGCGCTGTGTTCACACTGGATTTTGGAATTAGTTTAACGCAAGGGTATCCAAGTCGCGACCACGACATCTGAACCAGTAGCAAGTGGATCGATGCAGGCTTGCTGAGGGGGTGTTCTGCGAGGTGTACTGGGAATTGTGAAGATTCCGAGAAGTTGGGCTGGGCCAGCCGTTAATGTTTGCCGAAAACACCCCAATCGGATAGGCGATTTATTCGTTACAGTTGGCGAACCTTCGGCGAGATCGAAATGAAATTAGCAAGATTTTCTTGTGGCTATAGCTCTCGCACTAGCTTTTCTTACTTTGCCAAAATCGGGTTCGTGTTGGGCTGTTTGGCCTTAGGCTTGGCCATTCCAGGCGCTCAAGCAACAGCCCAAAACTTGCCGTTAGCGCCGATGGTATTTGGTGAACGGAATCCATTGCAACTGCCTGAATTGCCCCCAGCTGTTCAGTATGCAGGCTACACAACCGATGGCCGTTTAGATCCTTACTTCGATGATTCGAAGGGAGTCGCGCAGGCGGCGCCCGAGTTGGGACCGACAGCCATCGACGGCAAGGCGAGTTCGAAGGACCGAGCGAAATCCGCTTCAAGCCAAGAGACCGAGTTATCGAGCAAGGCTGATGCTAAAGATACTGACGCTAAAGACGATAGCGCTAAAGACACTGACAAGCAAGATGCTGATATCGAAGCGGCCAAGAAGGAGATTGAGAAGTCTCTCAAAGAGCCCGAAGCTAAGAAGGATAAAGCCTGGTATGAAAAGATGCGGATTCGAGGCTACTCTCAGTTTCGCTACAACCGCATCGCTGAAACCAATCCCGACCTCCGCAGTCCCCAGGGGGACCGTTCGATTGGTGAGGATGGATCGTTCTTGATTCGTCGAGCTCGGATGATTTTTAGTGGCGATGCGGGAGAGCGAGTGTCCTATTACATTCAACCTGACTTTGCGTCGGGTGCGACGGGGCCCAACCCACTCCACTTTTTGCAGATTCGCGACTTCTATGCCGACGTGCATTTGGATACGGAGAAAGAACATCGACTTCGGATTGGCCAGTCGAAGGTTCCCTATGGTTTTGAGAACTTGCAGTCCAGCCAGAATCGATTGGCACTGGACCGGAATGATGCTCTCAACAGTGCCGTTGTGAACGAGCGAGATCTGGGAGTGTTCTATTATTGGGCGCCATCGGAGATTCGCAGTCGTTTCAAGTCACTGGTTGACGACGGCTTGAAGGGTTCAGGGGACTATGGCGTTTTTGGCTTGGGGATCTACAACGGGCAGACGGCGAACCGACCGGAACGCAATGATGGGCAACATGTGGTTGGTCGCATTTCTTATCCGTTTCTTTTTGAGAACGGGCAGATTTTTGAACCTGGTCTCTGTGGGTACACCGGTGTTTACACCATCGACAGGTCTGCTGGAATTGGTGGTGGCGATGACTTCCTTGATCGACGAGGCGCGGTCAGTTTTATCCTTTACCCACAGCCTTTAGGATTACAGGGAGAGTGGACGCGGGGCGAGGGCCCAGAACTCAACGCGGCTCAGACAGCTGTCCAGCGGAGTCCACTCGAAGGTGGTTACTTGCAGTTCTTCTATAAGATCGATGACGTCTGTTGGCTGGGGCATAAAGGAACAATGTTGCCGTTCATTCGCATTCAGCGCTACGACGGTGGTCGAAAGCATGAAGTCAATAGTCCTAGCCAAAAGATCCGCGAAGCCGAAGTAGGTTTCGAATATCAGTTCAGTAAAGCACTGGAGTTCACCACGAACTACACCTTCGCTGAACGAACATTTGTAAGCTCTCCTTTCCAGCAGGAACATGGCTCCTTCATTCGCACTCAATTGCAGTGGAACTACTAACGTAGCCTGCGCATCCTGCCTGGAGACCTTTACTTTTGAATGTCTTGAGCACGTGTGTAGTTTCAATCCGCGGCCCAGACTATCGCTCGGCGTATGTTCGCCGCGCATTGTGCTTTCAAATGCATTGACCTAACTTCCAGGGCGTAGTCATACTGTTGAGCTGAAGTCGAGTTCCGCAAGTTGATCCAACAATCTGAACCATTCATGCCTGACGACATTCAGCCTGACAACATTCAGCCTGACGAAACTGAGGACTGGCTGGAGCGACTCGAGTCCGCAAAGCGAGGCGATCGCGAGTCTCTAGATTGGTTGCTGCAGCATTACTGGCAACCGTTGTGGGAGCAAGCAGCCTCCGGAATGGGTGCCGAGCTAAAGTCCGTTCATGTGGAGTCGGACATAGTCCAAGAAACGCTCAGCGATGCTCAAAATTCACTTCGCGACTTTCGAGGTCAAACTCCCAAGGAGCTTCGTGCTTGGTTGCAAACCGTATTGACCAACAATATCCGCGACGCGTGGCGGACGACCAATGCTGACAAGCGACAGCCTTCTGGACTTCAGAGATACGACGAGATCTTCAACCACATTTCACCAGATTCTTCAGCCTCCTCGGCTTTCATGAAGCATGAAGATGAAGCAACTATCGAGGAAGTTCTTTCGCAGTTGCCGGAACACTATCGAGTTGTGTTACGACTCAGGCACTGGGACTCGATGACTTTCGAAGCGATCGGCAAATCGATGAATAAGTCAACGGATGCGGTTCGTCAACTTTGGTACCGATCCGTTGAGTTACTTTCAGAGATCTTGGACCAACATGATTCCAGATGAACAAGTTGTCCAAGAGGATCGAATCCGCAGGCTGCTGTTAGGTGCTGAAGAAGCACGCGGTGACGCGTCGTCAGCGGAGTTAGAGCAGGGGCTTTCCCCAGAATCAGCGCAGAAGCTGTCGAGAATGCGTCGAGCGGTCGAACTGTTGCACTCCGTTGCTCAAAAGTCGTCGGCTGAATATGCGCTGCAGGGGAAAAGTTCGGAAACACTGACTGCGTTGGTAGGCAAATCGGATGAACCGAACAGCGACAGTTTTGAATTTCGTCCTTCGAACCGTTATCAACTTATCTCGCGTTTGGGGCAAGGCGGTTTTGGGGTCGTCTTTTTGGCTCGCGATCAGCATTTGAATCGCAATGTGGCGTTGAAGATGCCACGGCCCGACGTGCTGCTCACGAAAAGCATGGTTCAACGCTTCTTGCGTGAAGCCAGAAATGTTGCGAAGCTCGATCATCCCAACATCGTGCCAGTGTTGGCCACTGACGAAACCGCTTTAATGCCCTCGATCGTCTATCCTTATTGCAGCGGCCCGACATTGGCCACCTGGTTGC
>JANRMD010000444.1:0-30325 GCA_033761895.1 Pirellulaceae bacterium
ACATGCACGACCGATTAAAAACTTCCGGCGGCATCGCAAAACTCCAACGCCTGCTAATGAATGCTCTACCAAGCGAATACAGGATGTCTGCATGAAAACACAAAAAACACTGCAACATCAAAACTAGCGCCGACGGCTCACTAAATCAAAAATCTAGCACCGTCGGCTCACAAAATCCCTCAAGGCTTGCCAGGGCCGCCGCAGCACTCACGAAATGCTCGACGCATTCCGCTACAGAGGTTGTGAAAGAGCTTTCTAACCGCCGATCTGCTACACTGGATCATCTAGTCGGTTTCTTACAGAGCCAGCTATTACAATTGATGCTGATACTACTCCATTCAAAGATTCCACTTTGTGAGTTTCAAATCTATGTCAATCGACCAAGCATCTCAAACTACCCGAGCCCATTCCAATGGTGAACAACAGAATTGGTCCGAGACATATGATTTTATTGAACGTATCCGTGGGCGTATCGGCGAAGTGGTGGTTGGGCAAAATGTGGTCGTTGAACGTTTGTTGATCGCCTTGTTCACTGGCGGCCATGTGCTGCTGCAGGGTGTGCCAGGCTTGGCTAAGACCTTGCTTGTGTCGGCGATGGCCAAGAGCATTCATCTCGCTTTCAGTCGTATTCAATTCACAGTCGACTTGTTGCCCTCGGACATTCTTGGCTCAGAGATCCTTGATCAGAAGAACAATGAGTTCCGCGTACATCAAGGTCCAATCTTTACCAACTTGCTACTAGCTGACGAAATCAACCGCGCAGCTCCGAAAGTCCAAAGTGCTTTGTTGGAAGCGATGCAGGAACATAAAGTTACCATCGGCAATCAAACGTTTACTTTGCCAGCCCCGTTTCTGGTAATTGCAACGCAAAACCCGGTTGAGCAGTCAGGAACATTCGAGTTGCCCGAAGCTCAGTTGGATCGCTTCATGCTCTGCCATCGCTTGGACTATCCAACGCCCGCGGAAGAGCGAGAAGTGCTCATGCGGAACGCGCGACTGGGCATTCGACGCGAAGGTGGAGGCGCTGTCGCGAGAACGGAGTTCGATGTGCTTGAGCACAAGCCCGTGGGGACCTCAGAGGACTTGATCGCCGCGATGGAAGCGGTGCAGCAGGTCTATGTCAGCGAAACGTTCACCGACCATGTGGTTGATATCGTCAATCGAACTCGTAAGGACTCGCGACTTGATTTCGGTTGCAGTCCGCGCGCGGGTATCGCGCTGATCAAAGCCTCTCGAGCTCGAGCGCTCATTCATCGGCGGCACTATGTAGTTCCTGAAGATCTTTACGCGCTCGCTGAAGACGTCATCCTCCACCGCATTCGTTTGAATTACGAAGCGCTCGCGGACGGTATGACAGGGCAAGATATTCTCAAACAATTAATGACGGAAGCTATGTAGTATCGAAAGCAATGCACTAAAAGAAACGCAATCAAGGTTGCTGCGCCATGTCCGTGATAAAGAACACTCAATTCAACCAACAGGACGACAAGCATGCAAAAATGCTGCCGCCAGTCGACCCGTTGGATGCTCGGAAGTTCTTGATTGCGGTCAAGCGACTGGCGGATAGTCTCAGCTACGGCACCGACCGATCACCCTTCTTGGGATCGGGCCTCGAGTTCGCGCAATCCCGGCCTTATCAAGCGGGTGACCCGATCAAGTCGATCGACTGGCGAGTGACGGCCCGCGCGGGCAAACTGTTTGTCAAAGAGTACGAAGCCCCCAAACGACTGCCGGTCTACTTATTGGTCGATACGTCAGCGTCGATGATTGTCTCCAGTTATCGACATAGTAAATATGCAGTGGCAGTGCAAATCGCCGGAGCCTTGGCGCTGGCTTGCTTGGATCGAATCAGTCCTGTCGGCTTGCTGGGTGTTGGCGGTCGAGCGATCCACATCAAGCCGACGCTTTCGAAAGACAGAGTCTTGCAGTGGTTGCACCAGTTGCGACATTATCGCGATGACGAGCCCACGCGGCTTGGCAATCGCTTGCTAGAGTTAGGGCCCAGTCTGCCGAACCGAGTTATGCTGATTGTGATCAGCGATATGCATGACCCAACCGCGAGTTCGGCCATCAAGCGACTGGCGGCACAGCACGATTGCTGTTCAATTCAACTACGCGATCCCGCCGAGCGCGCGTTGCGTGGCACGGGGTTCTATCGCGCGCGAGAAGCGGAGAGTGGTCGCGAGTTTGTGACCCATGGTCGATCCGCTTGGAAGGATTCTGAATTGGTGCGCGATGAAATGAAGCGTTGCGGCATTGATCACTTGCTAGTCGATACCGACCAGCCGATTGCTGTACGTTTGCGGCAGTTCTTTGCTGCACGCGGTTTGCTTGGCAGAGGAGCTCGATAGTGATGCAAGTGCTTGGTTCATGCAAAAGTTTTGGGTTGACCGTGATTGGGTGGCACGCCCTGAGTCTTCGAAGGGCGTGTTCGAGCGTCCTTCGCAAAGCCCCAGAGCGTGCCACCCCAACGTCAAATTTGGGGTTACAGTTTTGCTATCTCGTTCTCTGCGTGCTTTTCAGTTTTGGGCTGGCGATGGCTGCAGATGATCCCGCCAGGGCCGACGACGCAGGCAAGCCGTTGGCGACAAGCACCGTTGGTATCGCTAAACGAGTCGACTCGGTGATTCTGCCGGGCACAAAGTTGCAAGTCAAACCGATGGCCGATCGGCATCAGCCTTTTGTGATGCGGATCATCAATACTTATCCGCACGGTACCGATCATCGGTACGACGTTGAGTTCTATGCGCTTGAACCGGGGACTTACAATCTGTCCGAGTACCTTGTGCCTGCAGTAGATTCAGTGCCTGCAGTAGATTCAGTGCCTGCAGCAGATTCAGTGCCTGCAGCAGATTCACCAAGTCGTGCTGATAACCAAAATGCAGTTGCATTGCCAGCGGTTATGGTTCGGGTGGATGCGACACTACCGGCAGGGCAGATTGCCCCTTTGCCGCTCGGCGAGACGCCAATGCCGTGGCTGGGCGGTTATCGGCTGATGTGGCTTGCAGGGGGCGCTCTGTGGTTGGTCGGGCTGTATGGGCTGCTGTTTTGTGGTCGCAAGCAATCAATCGCTGCGACGGAAGCCATAACGCCAACACTATCGCTTGCAGATCGACTTCGACCACTGGTTCAAGCGGCGCGCGACAAGCAACTCGCTCCAGAACAACGGGCTGCCCTTGAACGGACGCTGATCGCTTTCTGGTGCAAACGCTTGAATCTCGGTGCGACGGCACCGGCTCAAGTGATGTCAACGCTTCGCGAGCATGCTGAGGCAGGCCCTCTCGTGCGCAGCCTTGAAGATTGGTTGCACCGTCCAGATGCACCGCAGTCGGTCGATATCGATGCGCTGCTAAAGCCCTACGCCGATGTTGTCGATGGTGAGGTGCAAGAGTCGGAGGCAACTCACAATAAACATCGCGCCCAACAAGGAGCACCAGCGGTATGATCGTTGGCTTTTCTTATCCAGCTGTTTTGGCGCTGCTGGTGATCCCTATTGCCCTGCTGGCATGGACGTGGCGTCGTTCGGGTCGTGAAATTGCGGTCCCCATCGATCACGGAACCCAATCGGATGGTCGCGGTTGGTGGCGAGTGATTGGATTCTTCGAGTCGCTACCGGCGGTGTTGCTGGCGATTGTTATTCTGATTCTGGCCGGTCCGCAGCAAGCGGGACAACCACGTTCTCGGCGAGCCTTGACTAACATTGAATTCTGCGTGGACATCTCGGCGAGTATGACCAGTTCGTTTGGTGATCAGACTCGTTACGAAGCTTCGATGCAAGCGATTGAAGCGTTTGTCGATTATCGCGAAGGGGATGCGTTTGGCTTGACCTTCTTCAGCGATTCAACCTTGCAGTGGGTGCCACTGACGACGGACACTTCCGCGTTCAAGTATGCCTTGCCGTTCATGGATCCTCGCCGTCCTTTACCACAGGGGCTGGGCGGCGGGACTCAAGTGGCCAAAGGGCTCGCCGAGTGCCGAAAGACATTGCTGGAACGCGAGCAAGGCGACCGCATGATCATTTTGGTTTCGGACGGTGTGAGTGCAGATCTTTATGGTGGCCGAGATGCGGAGATCGCACAGACGTTGAAGAAGGATGGCATCGTCGTATTCGATGTGCACGTGGCAAGTGGTGAAGTACCGGATGAGATCGTGAACATCGCCTATTTGACTGACGGAGAGGTCTTTCAACCTGGCGATATGGAAGCGCTCGCGGCTGTGTTCAAACGCATCGACGCCATGCAAAAGACCAAGCTTGAGAAAGTGGCTGCGGAAACGCACGATCAATTCAAGGTGCCTGCCATCGCAGGGCTTGCGCTGCTGGGGCTGATCTCGCTCGCCATGTTCGGTATGAGGTACACGCCATGGTAGATGCCTTGATCGAGCAATCCTTTCTCGCCGAACTAGTCGCTGCGTTTGTATTTATGTTGGCCTTCGCAGCTGAAG
The DNA here is from genome assembly GCA_033761895.1 of Pirellulaceae bacterium. Lineage (GTDB taxonomy): Bacteria > Planctomycetota > Planctomycetia > Pirellulales > Pirellulaceae > Aureliella. The sequence continues at coordinate 4,444 of JANRMD010000444.1, forward strand.
CAGTGCATTTGCGGAGAGTTTCGCGATTGGCCTCGCTGGCGTTCGGTGAGACGGGCCGACCACTGGCTTGGGTGTATGCGACCCCGTTTCTGCGAGTCCTCTCGATGGTCGCGTTGGCTTGGGGTATGACCACTTTTCTAGTCATCAAGCCGCGGTCGTTTCGGCCGCAGGGAAGTGTGCAGCCTGGAAAGGAACAGCACTTACTAGTTGTCCTGGATGTGTCGCCCAGCATGCGTTTGGCCGATGCAGGTCCGACCCGAAAGCAAACTCGCGCCGAGCGGGCTCGCGATTTGATGCGATCCTTTTTGGAACGTATTCCGGCTGAGCAGTATTTGGTTTCGGTTGTGGCCGTTTACAACGGAGCCAAACCGGTTGTGGTCGATTCCAAAGACCTGGATGTCGTTGATGGAGTGCTTGGTGACTTGCCGCTTTACCAGGCATTTGATTCGGGCCAAACCCGTTTGCTCGATGGCTTGAGCGAAGCGGCGAAGATTGCCAAGACGTGGAATCCGGCGAGCGGCACGATTGTCATGATTTCCGACGGCGATACTGTTCCGCCTCAAGGGATGCCGACCATGCCCGCCAGCATCGGATCGGTGTTGGTCGTGGGTGTTGGCGACCCTGTTCAAGGCTCGTTCATCGACGGCCGCCAATCCAAGCAAGACGCGTTTACTCTGCGGCAGATTGCAACCCGCTTGCGTGGCACCTACCACGATGGCAATCAACTCCATTTGCCCTCGGAGTTGGTGGCGACGATCGCGCATCGAGGATCGCAGAATGTTAAGGAAGCCTGGACGCGTCGGGAGTTCGCGTTGCTTGCAATTGGATTGGGCGGATTCTGTTTGAGTTTGCTGCCAATTCTGTTAGAACATTTTGGAACAAACCACCGGCCTGGGATTCGTCCACAGGGTATACGACTGGGATTTCCAGCGAGTCAAGTTCGATATAACAGCAAGAGAAATCTACAAGACAAACCATTTGCCAAGAGTCAATAACTATTTAAGGAGGTGAGGCATGCGTTCATTTTTGGTTTTATGTTGGCTGACGATACCTTTCTTGGCTTGGGCCTATCATGTTGGCCCGGGGCAGCAAAAGATGAAACTGGATGAAGCGGGTTCCCTCCTGCGGCAAGCCAGCTTTGCAGTGGACTCGGCCGATTTTGAAAATGCCAAGGCACTGTACTCGCAAGCGCTTGCCAAGCTGCCTGAGGATCACAAGGCCGACAGTTATGCGATTCGCTTGGCCATGGCCAAGGCACAGACTGAATCGAATCAATTGCCCGAAGCTCGAGCCGCTTTGGAATCTCTGCTGGAAGAAATGGAGAACGATTCTGCTGCGGATCCTGCGTTGCTCGATCAGACTCGCGACGCTCTAGCCAACGCACAGTATTACATGACTTGGCTGATGCGACTGGAAGGCAAGCCAGCCGAGAACTGGGAACCCGAGATTGAGGCTTCACGTCAACACTATCGCTTATTGGCTGAGAAAGCCGCGAAGGCGGGGGACTCGCAATCGCTTGAGACTCGTCAACACGACTTAGAAGCCTCGATTCGGTTGGCTCGTATGGACTTGGCGGAACTGCAATCGCTGAAGATCCCCTCGCAGTGCAAGGGTTGCTGCAGTGGTCAGTGCAAGAAACCCAATCAGAAACCAAGTCAAAAGAAGAATAAGTCTGAACAAAAGAACGGTACCGGCGCAAACATGGGGCCACTACCCGATGGCAGCGGATCGTAAGCCATGTTTTGCCCATTTTAGCGTTTAGTCATTACCTGCTTTCGTGCTCGTACTCGGTAAAACGGTACTCGATGCGTCACATACTGCGCGGGCACGAAAGAACCCAGCCATCGTTGGGTTTTCAGCTGAAAAAATGTGGGTAATGACAAGGCCGAACAAAGCCTAAGTACTTAGTTCGCAACTCGCCACAATTCGTATCTCGCAACTTTCGCGGAGCGAAAGAGGACGACAACCAGAGAAGCCCTTCCTATGAAAACAGTTCGATTCGCTACGTTCAGTTTGACCCTGTGCATCGCGACCCTGTGCATCGCAAGCTACGTCATTGCTAAACCTACGACTTTGTGGACGCAAGATCCATTTGATCCATTCGGCAGCGATGGTTTTGCAGATCCATTCGGCATGGAGGAAGGCGTCGAATTCGCACTTGAGCCAAACGAGGAGGGACAGGTTGCAACTGTGAGTGCTGAACCCCAGGAGGACGCGCGCAAGAAAGAACGCTTGGATGCGATCAATGCTCTTACCTTTGATCGCCGACCGTCAGCCATCCTGAAGCTATGGTCGGAGCGAGGTAAGCAGCCTGCGGAGCCTGAAACGGAGCTTGAACCTGAGCCTGCACCTGCAGATCCAAAAGCAGCTGCTAACCCTGCTGAGACGGCAGCTCCGAAGGTGGAAGTAGCGGCTGATCCGAATGCGCCGCCTAAAGTCGAAACGCCTGAGGAAAAAGCGGCGGCTGAAGCCAAGGCACAAGCAGAAGCCAAAGCGAAGGCGGCGGCTGAGGCCAAAGAGAAAAAGCGTTTCAGTGCACTGCTCACACGGATATCTGAAACAGTAACGCTCGGAGAGTGGGATAAGTTTGCGAAGCTCATTGGAAATCGGAAACTGTTCAGCGAACCCGAATCGACCGCGCTCTATAACCGTTTGCTAGATCAGCTCGGATCGCAAATGGGCATGGATTTTTCCCAGGTCGAAGGGATGTCGAAAGAAATGCGGCAGTTCATGCAATCGATGATGGGTGACCAACGCAACAATCCTGGTCAAGCCTATGTTGAAAAACACTCCATCAACTTCGCTGACTTGATTGCGATGATCCGTAGTGCTCCGAGCGAGTTGACGGATGAAGAAGTAGTGAAGCTTGCCAAACTGCTGCGACGGACTTTGGGAGTGGGTAACCAGCTCGACGATTTTGTCGCGACGTTGAAATCGGAGGGGGACAAACTTCTTCCTAAACAAAAGGCCGCGTTGCTATTGAGTTCCGCGTCGCAAGATCAGTTCACGGTCAGTTTTCTGCCTTCGCAAGAGGAAGCCATTCAGTCCAAGAACCGGCAAGTGCTCAATCTTTGGGCGCGGCATTATTTGGCTCTGTACGACAAGGAACTCAAAGAGTCGTTGCGCGAAGATGCATGGAGAGCGACTTTGGCCGCGCTCGATGTTCCGGCTTTGCCACCTGAACCGAAAGCCAGTGACGAGGATGAAGAGAAAGCCAAATCGCTTTCTGATGAAGCAAAAAAGCAATTGGCAAAAGAGAAAGCCTTCCGGGAGTCCGACGAGCGTGAGCGTGCGGCGGCGCTGGCCCGGGCTGTTTCGCTGGCACCACAAGTGCGCGATGAGCTTGGCAAGAAGTGGTTGGCGGAGAGTTTTACAGCACATCCTGAACGGGGCCAAGAAATTTTGGCTCGCATCGGAACTTCAACGGCGCAATTGCTTTCTCAGTCGCCGCAGGACTCTAACAACCGCACTCGCAATCTCGAGCTGCAGCATGCGGCGGTAGCTCAGCTGTTTGCGACCAAGCCGGAGATAGATTCCAAGTGGCGCGGTATTCTGAATCTATTGGCCGCCAATTGGTTGCAAGAGTCGCAGATCACTTACCGCCTGTCAGGTGCAAGCCAGTTTGGCCCCAACATGCGACGTGACCGCTATGGCAACATCTACTACGCCTCGTCAGATGAAGAAGGTGCAGCGCCATCGATGCAAATGGGCGTTATCAATCCTATCAAGGTAGAGCAGATTTTAGAGACAGCGCCGAGCAAAGAATGGTTCGAACAAATCGACCCTAGTATCCGACCGCAATTCACGATGGCCCTCTGCCGCTTGTGGTTGAAAGTGAACGAAGATGCAAAAGCCTTTCCTTACATCGAACAACTGGCCGCGACGCATCCCGATACGGCCCGTGAATTGGCCGACGAATTCCTAAAGGTCTGGACTAGCAATCACAATCCCAACGCGGCCAGCCAGCGGACCAATTACTACATGTTCATGTACGGTTATGAACAGAAAGCGGATAAGATTCCACTGACGCGATCCAAACAGGACCGCAACCTTAAGGAGTTAGCCGAGTGGCTTAGCCGGCTGCGAGCGTTGCCGATCAAAGGTGAGCTGAAGGAATCGTTGTTGGTCGATGCGTTTATGACCTGCCACAGCGCGGCTGAGGTTTATGACATTGAAGACATCGAAAAAGTGTTCGGGGCCTGGGATTCGATCGAAGCCGGAACCATGGCCAGCTTGATACAAAAGATGCGAGCCAATCTCGGCGAACAGTGGCGTGATCCCAATATTCAACGCGATGCGAAATCCAATCGTAAAAAGAATGATATCCAAGCCGAAGTAGTTCGGGGTTACGCGGTCGCCCGCCGCGTGCTCGACAAAGCGATCGAACACTATCCCGGCGATTGGCAACTGTTGCTTGCCAAGGCGTGTGTGATGCACGACGAAAACGACTACATGCAAGAAGTCTCGCCCTCTTCGGAATTCAGCGCTCGTCGGCAAGCCGCCTTTGATGTTTTTGCGGCAGCGGCTAGCACCTATGTCAAGATCGTGCCTGACCTGCCTGAGCGGAAACAGAATACCGAAGTTTTTGACCATTGGTTCTACGCTGCGCTGGGCGCCGCGGACCTAAAGGGTATCAGCGAGAAGAATCGTCCCGCAACGGAGCAGTTCGATCTTATCGCCGCCAGCATGAATACGTTGACGGGCGAAATTGGCAAACGCCATCGCGATCGCTTCGCCAATGCGCTGTTCACTCGGATGAGCGCGGTCAGCCCGTCCTGCAAGTTTCGTTATGTAGAAGGGGGCTTCAAACTGGTGGGAGATAATCCGCAGGCCGAGGAGGCTCGCAAAGTCTACAACTACTACAAAGATCTGGTTACCGAAATCCAGTTGGTTGCAAGAATCGATGGGAACACGCAAGTTGGCCATGACCAGCCGTTTGGTGTCTACATCGACTTGAAGCATTCGAAAGAGATTGAGCGCGAGTCCAGCGGCTTTGCCAAGTATCTCCAAAACCAGAACAACATGTTCTTTGCCTACAACTATGGTCGCCCCACAGAGAACTATCGCGACAAGTTTCAGGATGCAACCAAACTTGCGCTAGAAGAGCACTTCGATGTACTTTCGATCACCTTCAATCACGCGGAAACCAAAAGCATTGCGACTGAATCGGCCGGTTGGCGTGTCACTCCGTATGCCTACTTGCTTGTTAAAGCCCGTGGCCCTGAAGTTGATAAATTGCCAGCCCTCAAGATGGATCTCGATTTTCTCGATACGTCGGGCTATGTGGTGTTGCCGATCTCATCAGCCCCGATCCCAATCGATGCCGCTTCGAAGTCCACAGCCAATCCGGCCAGCGAAGTGAAGCTGGTTCAAGTGCTCGACGAACGTCAATCGAAAGAAGGAAAACTCATCGTCGAAGCCAAGGCGACCGCACGGGGCTTGGTGCCAACGATCGACAACTTGCTAGACGTAAAAATTGAAGGCTTTGAGCTTTCAAGCAATGTGGACTCAGGGGTCAGCGTGATCGAGTTCGATAAGGAGTCTACGACGCCGATCGTTTTGTCCGAGCGTACTTGGACGCTCAAATACAGCGCTGCTGACCCGGCCGCACCGGCACCTAAGTCGTTCGTTTTCCCAGCACCGCTGGTTGAAACTAAAGACCTGAGTTATCAGCGTTACGTGGATGCGGACTTGCAAGAAGTCGAGCCTACGGTCGCGCTTGTCGCCGACTATGGTTCCAACCGCCGCGCTTGGATCATTGGCAGTATCTTCGCCGTCACGGGTTTGAGCCTGCTGATCGTGAGTGTTGTGGCGGTGCGACGTATGTCATCGCGTGTGAAGGTAACCAACACGGTCGCAGAGCAACCGACCACACCATTTACGCTTTTGACTCGGTTGCAGAATTTTGCCGCCGACCCATCCTTGAGCAGCGACAAACAAAGCCGCCTGCGTGAGGATATCGCTGCCATCGAAAAGTATTACTTCGCAGAATCTGCGAATGGACAATCCCGACCAGATCTAAGTGCCATGGCCAATCGCTGGCGATAGTGCTGAGAAGCGTTAACTTAAGGGTGGCACGCTCTGAGGATTTGCGAAGGGCGTGTCGAATTACGCTGGTCGAATTACGCCTGGAACCACGCCCTTCGCCGAGCCTCAGAGCGTCTTATTGAGTGTCGCACAATTGTCTCAATTGTTGCAGCTACGATTGGGACAATCGTGCGACACTAGGGCTTGGGTTGCTCTGTCGGTAACTTTGTTTTCAACTTGGCTGCTTGAGCTTCTGTGAGAGCGGGCGTTAGCGGTTGTTGGTAATCGAGTGCATAGTCATACCCAGCACGGTCGTAGACTAGAGTAAAAGCTTGTTGAAGATCGAGTTGTACGTCGGGGCAGTCATTACCGCCAAGCCACCCTCAGACTCTTCTCTTCGCAGCGCGGGAGCGCGGTTAGTTTTAAAGAGGGCTGCGTCCGCCACAAGTGATTGCACCGGAGTCGACGGGTCATGGGTTTCCAAGTAGATCCGCAGTTCAAACTTGACGGTATAGTTTGGGCGTACTGCGGCAACGATTGCATCGCGAATTACTGCAATGAAAGAAGTGTGAAAGTCCTCCCACGATTGACTTTCAATGAATGGATCCATTCCGGGAAATGGAGACGGCATTTTTGTGTTTCCGTAACGATTGACTGAATCGCTTTGCGCCCCAACTTTTGGGTATCGCAAAACTAGGGATTTCAAAAGTCAAGTTCTTCTTACTGTATCACGACGAAGGTTATTCCTCCTCATCAGAAATCGGTTCGGTGTGGGAATCGTCGAGCCCCAGTTGCGTTAATCGGCGGAGTAACCTTGGGCGGCTGATGCCAAGCCAACGGGCAACTCGGGCGCGGTTGCGAGGGGAAAGTTTGATGGCCCGCGAAATAATAATGCGTTCCAGATCCAGCAGAACTTCATCCAGTTTGATGGGTTCGACCACGTGATCGCCAGCGGTCGCACTACCTGCAAATGTGCGAATCGATACCGGCAAGTGTTGGCTCTGAACAGCGGCTGAAAACACCGCGTGCTGAATCATATCGGCCACGCAACGCTGTACCTCGCCCAGATTCTCGGGCCATGAGTAGGCGGTCAATAGATCGGAGGCCTCTGCCGATAGGGAGAGCAAACTACGGTTGAGTTTATTGCACTGGGACGCAAGTACCTGTTGCACAACGATGCTGATGTCTTCACGCCGCGAAGCCAATGCGGGCAATTGAATCTCGACCGGCGCGAGCAGTGATACCAATCGATCCCAATGCTTGCTGCGCTGCGAGAGTACTGCTGCTGGAAGAGTGCTGGTCGCGGCCACCACACATGCATTCGCGTGGTCGGACATCCACTGAATGATTGGATGGATGGCACCATCTGCAAGTTGCTCGACTTGCTCGAGCACAAGCAACTGACTGGCCCGCGGCGCGCTGGCTCGCAGGCGGCCTTCAAAGACCTCAAGCATCCCCAGGAGCAGCTCCGTGTCGAGCGCCGCGCAGTCGAGTGGAAACAATTGACCCGCGACTTTTTGCAGGCCGATCCGACGCAAGCGACCACCAAAGATTCCACGCGTGACATCACTTTTGCCGATGTATTTCGGGCCGGTTACCAACAGGTTGCTGTCACTTTGTATGGCTAACTGAGCGCGCTGCATCGCCAGTCGAATGGCGGGGCTCTCGCCAAGCAGAGGCAGCAACCCATCCAGGCTCGACCATTGACTGCGCAGGCGTACAAGCACTTCGTCGGTCGGGCGGCGGAGAAGTGGATTTTCGGTGCGAAGGTGGGGCAACTGGGACTTGATTTCGTCCCAGTCACCGAGCAGCACCAGCACCATCGCCAAAGTGCTCGTGGGGTCGCGCAGGGGAATAAAGAGTTGTCCAGTTGCGGTCGAACCGAACACAATCGGAGCCGTCAAATGCCGGGCGACAATCTGTCCTTCAAGGGCGCTGACTGGTGGGGCAAGCGCGGTTAACAGAGCCGCGTGAGGGGAATCGTCGGCCGCGATCTCCCAACTACAACGTTTCCCAACCAACTGGGTCGCATCGGCCTTGGCCATCTCACACAATCCAGCGTTGGCAAACAGAATTTCGCCATGCCAGTCGAGCACCGCTAGCGGTCGCCCCAATTCATCGAGGTTCTTGGCCAATAACCGACTGTTGCCGCCACGATACGCTGAACTCATTGCGTGTTTCTATTGTGAGGTGGTTGCTGATTCGGCGACTGTCGGATAGTTTTGACGAGCTAAGCGTAATATTCTAAGCCCCTAAGTCCAGATTAGTCTAACGGTTTGCCATGTCCACCGGTGCTACTTCCGAGCCATATTTCCAGCAATTGTTCGCCCAACGTATCGGCGGTTCCAACTACGGCAAAGGGACCGAAATTTATAAGTTCGAAAAGATCAAACGCGCCAAACGCAAAGCCCTGGCTGACTATCCAGATCGCCCATTGGTCGATTTCGGGATCGGCGAAAACGATAGCATGGCAGGACAAAAAGTCCGCGATCGCATGGCTATCGAAATCAATCGCGTTGAAAATCGTGGCTACGCGGATAACGGCATCGCTGCCTACAAGGAAGCTGTTGCCCGCTTCATGGATCGCAATTTCAAAGTGCAACTCGATCCCGTGCGTGAAATCAATCATTGCATCGGCAGCAAAACCGCGCTGGCCATGCTCCCAGCTTGCTTCATCAATCCTGGCGATATCACCATGATGACCGTGCCCGGTTATCCGGTGGCTGGTACACACACCAAGTATTACGGTGGTGAAGTGCATCGATTGCCACTGCTGGCCGCAAACAACTTCTATCCAGATTTTGATTCCATCTCGCCCGATATCTGGAAGCGCACCAAGCTAGTTGTGCTGAATTACCCGAATAGCCCAACAGGCAAAGTTGCAACTCAAGATTTTTACAAGCGCGTCATCGAACTCGCGCACCGTCATGAATTTGTTGTCGTTCAAGACGCCGCGCATATCATGCTCAGCTTTGAAGGCGAGCCGCTAAGTTTTCTGTCCGTACCTGGTGCTCGAGATGTAGGTGTCGAAGTTCACTCGATGAGCAAGGGCTTCGACATGATCGGTTGGCGGATTGGTTGGGTCTGTGGTAACGCGACCCTGGTGCAAGCGCTGGCCGATGTGAAGGACAACAGCGACTCGGGGCAGTTTGCCGCCATTCAGCAAGCCGCCGCTACGGCGCTCGACGAGCCCTCGATTCCGCAGCAGATCCGCGCCAAGTACCGTCGCCGACTGGAAAAATTAGTCGCCATGCTCAAGAGCTGTGGTTTCCAATGCTCAATGCCAGGTGGAACTTATTTCTTGTACGCACCGGCTCCCAAAGGTGTCGTGGGCGGTGTGAAGTTTGAGAACGCTGAACAAGCCAGCCAGTACTTGATCACTGAAAAGTCGATCGTAACAGTGCCTTGGGACGACGCCGGCGCGTTCTTGCGATTCTCCGTGACTTATATTGCGGAAGACGAAGCTGCTGAAGATGCTCTGATGGCCGAGAGCGCTAAGCGTTTGAGTTCGTTGTCACTAGAGTTCTAGAGCGCCAGAGGCCTCAGGGCTTGTTGATTATCGGGTAGCGGAAGCCGTCAAGGCTTATGAGTAGCCACCGTCGCCAGACGGTGGACACGATGCGGGGTGACTAACCACCGCTTGGCAGTGGCGGCTACCGGGGGGCCACCGCAGTACTCCCGAAATGCTTGACGCATTCCGCTACCGGAGTAGTTACAGCAAGAATCCAGGCTTGGTGTCGCGAAGTATTTCAGCAATTGCTGCGCGTTGTGCATCGGTCAAGCGTTCGTAGCCTGCGGGGGCTTTGTCAGCGGTCAACACTTCGGTCATTCGCCGTTTGACATAGTCCATCACCGGTTGCGGCATGCGATCAAAGGCATCGCTGTAGATCAAGTAACTGCAAGGGTACTTGAGCAAATGGCGCTGCAGATCAAGCTCGCGCAGGCTGCGTCCTTGCTGATCAAGTTTGGCTGAGGCAGTGAACTGTTCAGCGAACTTGGAAGTTCCACAAATGGGATTGGCGAGTTCCGCTTCGTCAGCAAATAGCATGTAGCGGACAAGTGCCTCAGCGGCTGAGTTGATGCGGCGCGTGGTGGATTCACTTACCGTATCGATTGGGCGACCGAGAGCTTCGTTGATCCCGCGGTCGTAGTGGGCCGCAGTCCGAGCTTCCATGCTGGCTCGCGAAATCAGGTTATGCATCTGCGATTGATGCTCGAGGACAAGCAGCGCGACCAGATCGCTATGCACAGTCAAATAGGGATCGGTGTTGATCAGTTTATCGAGCGTTTGTTGATTGGCTCCTGCGTCTACGTCCATCAACTCGGGATCGGTGCGGTCATTCGAACGAACATTCCCTAAGTGCCGCATCTGTCCGTGCGAGCCGGTAACGTACCAACCGCCCCAGCGTTGCTCGAAGGGGCTTGAGTGATCGGTGACATAAGTTCGCGAACCGGTACGTGGCCGACCATTGATGTCCGGGTAGACACTGCGAATCAAATAACCGGGAACACCTTGGGTGCGTTGCGTGGCGTGGCAGGTGAGGCATTGCCCTCGGTCTCGGACGATACGCGGCGGCGCATCGGCTTGCTGGTCCATGGTGTAAAACACCGCGCCCAGTTCCGGGTCGGTCGCAGCTAGTTCAACCACGTCACCTTGCTGGCACCAGCCAACATAAACGTCGTCGTTGAAATACAGCGCCCGAGGCGTTCGTGGACTGATCTTGTGCAGTTGCAGGGAGGTTTTTGAAAACACCAACACTTGGGATTGCTCAGAGACCTGCAAGTGCTTCAGGACATCTGGCAACCAGCCGTGCGCGGCATCGTATTTGAACTGAACCTCGCCCTTCTCAATGGCTATCGCCAACGCGGCGACTCGGTCGTGAGTCTCCGCTTCGCCGTAGTTGATCGGCGGTTTTTCGAAGTCAAACTGAGCCCAAGCGGTGGACGATATGGTCACGCATATCACTGCACAACCAAGAGCGACCCAACCAACGAAGACCAGGCGCGAGATACTGAGTGGACGAACAACCAGCTTCATGATTACACCCACAGTCCTTTCACTGAGTCCAAAACCTACCTACACCCTACCTAAATCAAAACAGGATGTCAATATCCAGTTTTGGGTGGTTAGTGCTCTGTTGGATGTGCGGGTGGGTCGCACTCTGCCGGATGCGACCTTCGGCATGCTCAGCTTTCGCACAGTCGCCGAGCCGCACAGTCGCTTACTGCACTGTGACTCAATACTCAGAACGCATTGCGTACTGCTTTTGATGTTGCGTTATTGGTTGCTTTGAGGCGATCCGGACGACGTTTTGCTTCATAACCCGAAGCGTGAGCGAGGGAACTATCTGCAACGTCAAGTCGCCGCCGAAACTCGGTCCCTCGCTCACGCTTCGGGTTGCGAAGGCCCGAAACTCGCAACATCAAAACGTACGGCTAAGGGGTGGGCTGCATGCTTGGGTCGCATCTTGCAGATGCTGCGACCTACCAGAGCACGGGCCGCTATTGGGCTTGGCTGCGAATGAAGGCTAGGCCGCTGCGGAGTCGCTCTGAGAGTGTCTTGCCGTGAAAGAACTTCAACAGGTGTGTTAGGACGGTTGTGTTAGTTGCGACTTTGCGATCAAAGTGTGGCATCCAACGACCGCGGCGTTCACAGATTACTTTGGGGCGAGTCATTTCAAGCAAGCCTTCGGGACCGCGAGTTACGCCCCAGCCGCTGTGGCCGCGACCTCCGAACGAAACTCGCGGGTCTGCGGTTGGTATCAGCGTGTCGTTGAGCGTTACGCAGCCGGCTTGAATCTGCTCTGCCCAGTGGGATGCATGGGGTTCAGGTCCGAACACGGAAGCCCCCAGATGATAGGGACAGTTGGCATCGATGCGAACTGCTTCGGTCATATCGACTACTTGAATGATTGAAGCCAGCGGGGCGAACACATCCGCTTGCGCGACTTGCATTTTGGGCTGTACATCGACCAGTACAGTGGGCATGAATTCGTTGGTGTGAGCGCCACTTTGTTCGATCAATCGTCGAGCTCCACCAGCCAGCGCCTCTGCGATCAACTCTTGGGCTTGAGCATGAATCTGGGGGCGCAGGGGTGTTGGCGTAGCGTCGCTGAGTTCTTCGTGCAACAGTTCGCACAGTTCCGATTTGTTTTCAGCCGTCACAAAAATTCTTCGCGGTGCGATGCAAGTTGCGCCACCGTTCATCTTGAGTGCGAAGGCGATCGACTTGGCCGCGCGTTTGAGATCGGCTTGGGGCAAAACAAAAACTGCATCGCAGCCACTAAGTTCCATGGTGGATGGGATCAGTTCGTCGGCCAGCATGTGCAGGACTTTGCGACCTGTTCCCACAGAGCCAGTCAGAATTACTTTGTCGACCCCGATTCGAATGGCGGCTTCTCCTGCTTCGACACTGCTGGGGAGAACCTGAACCAGTTCCTGAGGTATGCCTGCTGCAAGCATGCAATCCCGCAGCAGCAGTGTCACGCGTTCGCAGCCTGGCGAGGGCTTGACCAAGACCGCGTTGCCTGCCGCGACGGCTTGAATTATCTGCACACCAGCGAGGAACAGCGGATAATTCCAGGGCGCCAGGATCAACACGATTCCCCATGGCTCGGGGTACACAGACACACCGATTCGCCCCATCCACCATGAACCCAACAGGGTTTGGTGCGGGTAGGGCGCCAAGATCCGTGGACCGTGTTTTGCTGCAAACTTGCAAGCGTCAGCGAGTGGGAAAACTTCAGAAGTTAAAATTTCTGCAGGAGTTGCGGGTCTCTGAACGGCGGCGACGAGTTCATCACTTTTTTGTGCCAATTCGCCAGCAACTGCAAAAATGGCGCGAAACCGATCCCTGCTTGCCAAATTTCGCCACTTGCGTTGTGCATCGATTGCGGCTTTTTTGGCTTTGGCGACAATATCTTCAGTGTTTGAAGGCGATTCGGAACTTTGGTTCATCAACTTGATAGACCCGCGAGGCGTAATTTCGAACTGCGGTTACAATAAAACCGACATAGGTGGTGGACTTGGCGGAAAGTAGCTGGTGACGATGACTGGACGAATAATTGCGGTGGGTGACATTCATGGATGTGCCGCCGCGCTCAAAGCACTCCTAAGCACGATTGCGCCCACGCCCGATGATACCATAGTTACGCTCGGTGATTACGTTGATCGTGGTCCAGATAGTCGTGGTGTGATCGATCAGCTCATTGAACTTGGTAAGCACTGTCGCCTCATACCTCTCATGGGGAATCATGAAGAGATGATGTTGGAGGTTGTTCGCGATAAACAGCCGCCTTATCGTTGGTTGCAACATGGCGGTGTGGACACGTTGGATTCTTATGGCTTCTATGGCGACATGTCGGTGATTCCGGAAACTCATCTTGAGTTCTTCCGATCGATGAAGGATTTTTATGAAACTGATACGCACTTCTTTGTGCACGCTAACTACGATCCGAATTTGCCCGTTGAACAGTTGAGTGTGCACCTTCTTCGTTGGCAGAAGTTGACCGAAGTCTTGCCTGGTCCACATCAGAATGGTAAGCGCGCGATCGTTGGTCATACCCATGATCGTGGCGGTGAAATCTTTGATGTCGGTTACCTGACTTGCATCGATACGTACTGCTATGGCGGTCGCTGGCTTACGGCCCTGGATGTCACCCAAGGCAAAGTTTGGCAAGCGGATCCTGAAGGGCGTTTGAGGTAGCGGCTTCACCTCGTTGACGCGGCGCTTCGGTTCCCCTCGCTGACGCTTTTTGATGTTGCAGTCCCCCTGCGAGTGCACTTGGTCCTGCGATCCGTTTAGGATCGAGCTCGGGACAAATGGTCCCGAGCTACAGAACGCTGGAAGATATTTGGACGAAAAAGCCAAAAAACCACCAATTCCGCGGCGCAAAGCCTATTCTGGCGCGGGTTTGACTGTCAAACTTAAGTGATACGCAGGGCGCGGGCAGATCTCGCAATGTGAACCTTCTGCCTCCCACATCCGTCCTTAGGGTGTGCCGGCCTTCTTGCATGGCATTTCGTAACTTTTTCAGCACGGCATATCTTTCCAGTGACAGACCACGACGGCCAGAAACAACTGGCCCAACAAATTCTCGACTTCGTTTACCATCCGCAGTATCAACCCACCAAGCCTAAGGGTATCCATCAAGCTCTGCGACTTCCTCCCGATCAATACGCTGACGTTCGCAAAGCGGTGAAGAGTTTAGTGCTCACGGGGCAATTGGCTTATGGCGGCAATCATCTCGTTGTTACGCCTGAGCAGGTCTCTGGTGATCCGAAGCTAACGCGAGGCACATTCCGTCAGGCTGCAGCGGGTTTTGGGTTTGTGCGGCCGGTGGCCACTGGTCGCTTGGCAACCACCGAAGACATCTTTATTCCTGCTGGTCAAACCAGTTCCGCGATGGACGGTGACCTTGTACAGATTCGAGTCCGACCAAGTCGTCGTGGGTCAGGCACCGAAGGTGAAGTGCTCGAAGTGCTTGAACGAGCGCGGCGTCAGTTTGCCGGCACCTACGGCGAGCATGATGGTCAATCGGTCGTGTGGCTCGACGGTGTTTCGATCGGGGGGCCCGTCGAAGTCGGTGACGTCCGCGGCTTGCCAGTGCAAGCTGGCGATAAAGTGGTAGTTGAGATCGTGCGTTACCCTGAGGGTGATAAGCAGGGCGAAGCGGTCATCATGGAAGTGCTCGGTTCCAGCAAGAACCCAGCTGTCGATACGCTCGCTGTGATGCGGCAATTCGGATTGGCCGAAGAGTTCCCCGCTGAAGTCATCGATCAAGCTCGCGAATTGGCCGATGCATTTGTAGAAGGTGAGATCGGTCCTGATCGTCGCGACCTAACCAAAGTTGTCACGCTTACAATCGACCCCTACGATGCGCGCGACTTCGACGATGCAATCTCACTCAGCAAGAACGAAAAAGGCCATTGGGAGTTGATGGTCCATATCGCGGACGTGTCGCACTTTGTGCCCATCGGTACGCCGCTCGATGCGGAAGCTCGCAAGCGGGCGACGAGTGTCTACTTGCCAGACCGCGTAATCCCGATGTTGCCTGAGTTAATCAGCAATCATTTGGCTAGCTTGCAGCCTGATAAGATTCGTTTGACCAAAACCGTCTTGATGGAAATGACCACGGATGGCACCGTAGTTCATCAAGAGGTTTTCAACTCAGCCATTCACAACGACAAGCGACTGAACTACGAACAGGTCGATCAATTCTTGGCCGACCGCGAGGCATGGCGCGAGCGTCTGACGCCAGAGATTTGGAAATTGCTGGGCGATATGCATGAACTGGCAATGGTGCTGCGGCGCAATCGCAAAGCCGATGGGGCTATTGAGTTGCATTTGCCCGAAGTAAAAATCGATCTCGATAAGGCGGGCAAAGTCAAAGGTGCGCGATTGGTGGAAAACACCGAGAGCCATCAGATCATCGAAGAGTTCATGTTGGCCGCTAACCAAGCGGTCGCGATGTGGCTGGATGATCTGCAGATTCCGTTTCTTCGCCGTGCTCACGCGGCTCCTGAACGCCGCAAGATCCGAAAGCTATCCGACTTTGTGCAGGACCTTGGCATTCGCGTGAAGAACCTTGAAGATCGCTTCGAGATTCAGAAGGTGGTCGAGTCTGTGAAGGGCAAACCGACTGAGTTCGCGGTGAACTATGCGATCCTCAAATCGATGAGCAAAGCGGTCTATCAACCTGACTTTGAGCAACACTACGCGCTGCAATTCGATCACTACTGTCACTTCACCAGCCCCATTCGCCGCTATCCTGACCTGCAAGTCCATCGTACGGTCGATCGTTTGGTCCGCAATGTAAAACCGGTCGGCGATCCACTGCCTGTGTTGATCACTCTGGGCCATCATTGTTCGGACAAAGAACAGAACGCCGAATGGGCGGAACGCGAAGTGATCAAGATTAAGATCTTGCACTTCCTCAACAAGCAGATCGGCCAATCAATGCCGGGTGTCATTAGCGGTGTGACTCCAGAAGGCTTTTACGTGCGCGGTACCAAGTTCCCCGCCGAAGGTTTTGTGACGATCAAGAGTCTGCCCAAAGATCGATATCGCTTCGAAAAACAAGGGCATTACATCGAAGGCTTTCGTGCGGGCAATCGTTTCCGCTTAGGC
This sequence comes from Pirellulaceae bacterium, assembly GCA_033761895.1. Taxonomy (GTDB): domain Bacteria; phylum Planctomycetota; class Planctomycetia; order Pirellulales; family Pirellulaceae; genus Aureliella. The sequence continues at coordinate 20,600 of JANRMD010000444.1, forward strand.
GATGAACTGACCGTGCGAATCGAAGTGGTGGACTTGGCTCGCCGCGCACTGCTGCTGAGTGTTGTTGCCAATCACACTTCGCGGGGCGAATCCACAGCGCCGGTGCGCACGGGTGGCAAAGCCGCCAAGCGGGCTGACGCACCGAGTCGCAAGCCTAAGAGCGGGACGTTGAAAGCCAAGTTTTCATCCAAGAAAACCAAATCGCGGGCTACCAAAAAGCGACGACGATAAACCTAACTTATTCGCGAAAGTGCTTCACCGCGTTGCCCAACAGGGATGCGATATGTCCAATCATTTCGACCTGATCCTAATTGGTTGTGGTGGCGTTGGAAGTGCCGCAGCCTATTATGCGGCCGAGCGCGGACTGCGAGTCTTGGCGCTTGAACGATTTGAGCCAGTTCACGCGCGAGGGAGCTCCCATGGCGATACTCGCGTCATTCGCCAAGCCTACTTCGAGCATCCCGATTACGTGCCGCTGCTGAAGCGGGCTTACGAGTTGTGGTATCAATTCGAAGAACAGGTTGGTCACAAGCTGTTTTATCGCACTGGACTTTTGGAAGTTGGTCCTGAGTCGGGAGTGCTTATTCGAGGTGTACGACAGTCGGCACAGCAACATCAATTGCCGCTTGAAGAAATCCCGCGCAGCGACTTCAATGATCGCTTTCGTGGTTTTCATTTACCTGACGATGCGGTCGCTGTTTATGAAGCCAACGCGGGATTCCTGTTGGTCGAACAATGCATTCGATATTACATCCAGGAAGCGCAACGTTTAGGTGGCAGCTTAAGGTTCAATCAACAAGTTCGAAGATGGAACATTGAAGAGAACCGTGTGTGTGTGCGCACGGACGATGGCACGTTCTATGCGCCTCGGTTAGCAATCGCAGCGGGGGCTTGGGCGAGCGACTTGTTAGCTGATTTGGGATTGCCTTTGCGGGTGTTGCGTAAGCACCTGCACTGGTACCCAGTAAAGTTGCCTCAGGCGTATCGTGTGGAGCAGGGTTCGCCCACGTTTTTCTATGAAACAGCCGCTGGATACTACTACGGATTTCCAGTGCGCGATGGACGGGGTCTAAAAGTGGCTCAGCACAGCGGTGGCGAAACGGTTAACAATCCACTGCACGTAGATCGCTCGGTGGATTTGGACGAACGCGAACAAGTGGATCGATTCTTGCAAGTGCATCTACCGCAGGTTGCCATGCCGGCTAGCGATCACGCCGTGTGCATGTATACGATGAGCCCCGATGAGCACTTTATCCTTGATCATCATCCCCATTTTCCACAAGTTGCGATCGCTGCTGGCTTAAGTGGTCATGGTTTCAAATTCGCTTCTGTCCTCGGCGAATCGCTTGTGCAACTTGCCATCGACGGCGCAGCCAAACTGCCGATGCAGTTCTTGAGCTTGCGAAGATTCGCGTAGTCTAGCTCCTGTCGTAGCCTAAGCATCCTGCCTGGGTGAGTTCCTGTCGTAGCCTAGGCTTCTAGCCTGGGTGAGTTCCTGCAAGATTCAACTAACAAACCGATTCAAACCGTGAACGAAATCTAGACGAGTGCTCTGTCCACATTAGATTTTAGGGTTGATCGCACTCGAGTACTATTAACCGCACGGCGTTAGCCGCGGTTTTCACATCGCGGAAACCGGTGCTAACGCACATCGGTTAATGTGTCTAACCCCAAAATCTAATGTGGACAGAGCACTAGTGCTTCGACACAATTTAACTTTTGGGTGACTGCTTTATTGTCGCACGATGGTCCCAATCGTAGCTGCCACAATTGAGAGCTGCCACAATTGAGACAATTGTGCGACTCTCCTGAAGCACTAGAGATTCAATGCGATCACAACTTGCGAAATGCTCTCGAAGGGAGCGCTGTTGGACAGCAAGTCTTCTGCCTCGAGTGGAATCCCGATCGGGAGAGCTGGCAAAGTTCTGTTCAGCCAAATCTCAAAGCAGTCGACAATGGCTGCGTCCCACTGCCGACCAGCTCCATCTCGGATGACCGTGGCCGCTCTTTCGATGGGCATGGCGCCGCGATAGGGACGTGAACTGGTCATTGCATCAAAACTATCCGCGACAGCCAAGATCCTGGCCATCAGTGGAATCGATTCTTGCTTAAGTCCGTGCGGATAACCTTTGCCGTCCCAGCGTTCGTGGTGGTGCAGCACGCCAGGCAAGACGAAATGTAGCTTGCCCAAGCGTTCAATGATCCGATGACCGATCTCAGGATGCTGTTTGATGACGGCGAATTCTTCATCGGTAAGTGCGCCAGCTTTGTGCAGGATATGATCAGGCACCCCTATCTTGCCAAGGTCATGCAGCAAGCCAGCCAGATAAATCTCTTGGCAGGCGGATTCTGAGATGCCGAGTATTTTAGCGATCTCATATGCCAGCTTGGCGACCCGTTCGCTGTGACCTTGCGTGTAAGGATCGCGAGCATCGATCGCACTGCTCATCGCATGTAGGGCCCCGAGCACCAATTGATGGCTTTCAAGAACCAAGTGAATGTTCTGCGATTGTGTAGCGAAAAGTGTAGCGGCTTCTTCGATCAATCCGATTGCGTCTGCGAACGAGGGTTCTTCGCCCGCGTCACTCGTCTGTGCTTGACGATTGATGGCAACCAAGTAACCCAAGACATCGTCAGCGATGGCAATCTTCACCCCGAGTAATGATGAGACGCCTTCGATTGGCTGGCGGCGAACAATGAGAGTCCGGCTTGGGTCTCGGAGTTCAGCGGCCGCAGACTGAATCTGCTCAAAGTCAATCGTGCTAGGACCAAACTTGCAGCTTTGCAGTCCGCTGCGTTCCGATTCACTAGGCTCGACAATCAGGAATAGTGATTCCGCCATCAATAAACGTCGAAGGGGCTCAAAGATACCTTGAGCGATGGTGTTGGCTGCGTTGGCTCGGTTGATAGCACCGATGCTGGTCGCGAAACTGCGGAGCCAGGTTTTTTCGTTTTGGCTCTGCGCGATTAGCTTGGTGGTATGGTCGAGCCTCAATTGGTCCTCGCGAACGCGCTCTGTCAACTGCCAAGCTTCAATAGCGCAGCTGAGCGAAGTGGTGCATAGAGCGGCTGGGCCACGCTGCAGCGAGAAGACTAGCAGGCCGCCCTCGCAAATCTCTGCTACGGCCAAGGCATGCTGACTGTCCAGTTGAACACTGGCCGCACAACGCCGTTGTTGAGCCAGTTCAATGGTGGACTGAATCACGCCACCACTGGTAGCGTACTTGGCATGGCCAGTAAGAAAAGTCTGAACAGCGGCCTGCCACCGGTCATCGGTGGATTCGAAGACCATGACAGATTCAAACGAACGCTCACCTAAGAACCTTTTTAGGTTCTCGGCGAGTTGAGTCCTGCTTGCTGGTAATGGTATCAACGGACGGATTCCCCTACCCTCGGCACGAATGTCGACGGCTAGCGCTGCAATACGTGCATTTAAATGTGTGGTCGGTTTGCGGCGAAAATTGGCAAACGCAGCCGGGGCAAAAGTAAGATAGGATGAAATATCCTGTAGGAGAGTGCGACTAACACCGTTTGTACGCAGCTTCGCCATGAATAGTGACGGTTTGCGCCCGTCATTGGCCGAAGGGTCGCTACGGCCGATTCAACCGCTACCTGCGAACCAGAGGATTTGCCCGCATTCTGGGTGATAAAGAAGGCGCGGGCTAGGACGCCCGCGCTCCAAAAACAAGTTTGGGACATGCAAACCAAGCGATTGCACTAGTGAGCCAAGATGTCAACCGCGCGGAATCGCACTGGGTCGTTGTGGCCAGCGAACCCAAAGTAGCCGCTCTTGCGGTCCTTGCCGGGGTGCGGTGAATTCGCCATGTATTCAGAGACTTTCGAAACATCGCCATCGAGGATGACTGTGCCATTAAGTTCAACTCGAATGGTCGAGCCTTTAACGGTAACTTCTTGATAATTCCATTGGCCGACTGGACGTTGATAACCTAACTTGGCGGCAATTATGCCGTAAGCGGATCCATGATATTGACGAGGATCCAACTTTGCATACTTGGGTGAAGTGTTATCAAGGACTTGCAATTCACACATGCCTACATAAGCCGTATCGCCTTTGCCAGGATAGCGAATGGCCAAGCCGTTATTGCCACCTTCTGGAACTTGGAATTCGAGTCGAGCAGTGAAGTCGCTGTACTCTTTCTCCGTATGCAAGACTCCGCCGTGACCACTTTTGCACTGAATTGCACCATCAACGATTTCGTAGTTGTTGGTTTCGCCTTTCCAGTTGCTCAAGTCTTTACCGTTGAACAGCGCGGTGAAATCCCCTTGGCTGTGATCGCGTAGCCACTTGTTGGCTTCTTCAGCGCCGATCTCGCGGACAAACAGATTTCGCCATTGAATTTCGCCACCGTGCGTTTGCAACTGGATAACGCCTTTGGCAAAGAGCGGTGCGGCGCGATCAAAGTAGTTCTCCATGATCGCATGGTCAACCACTTGTTTGCCGTTTAGCCACACGCTGGTTCGAGCTCCCGTCTGCACAATGCGAAGCGTGTTCCATTCACCAAACGGTTTATCAGCCAATACCAGTGGATCTTTTCCAGCAGCTCCAGCGCTATTGTTCCACAATGCGCCACTTCCTTTATTGGCACCGATATTGAATTTGGCTTCCTCGGTACTGTCCCAGATTTGCACTTGAGGTGTACCGCGCAGGTAGATGCCACTGTCCGCTTTGGGGACGGTCTTGTAATCAATGAACAACTCGATGTCGCCGTATTCAGCGTTCGTCGATAGGTAAGCCCCAAAACCATCGTTGATGAGCACACCGTCTTTGATGCTCCAATGGGCTTGCATGTCCTTATTCCATTCGTCTCGCTTTGCGGCGGGCGTATCGGCCCAAGTCCGTGGATCCAAATGCGGACGCCCGTGCCAGCCTTCGAAATCTTTGCCATTGAAGAGGGCTTTGAAGCCCGCAGGCGGCGGCTTAACTCCATCATCTCCCTGTGAATTAGAAGCGGCAAGATTCACCGCCAAGGCACAGACGGCCAGCAGCGAAGCGCGTGTGATTGAACGCAGAACATCGAGATACATGGATTGATCCTTAAACTTAGGTGAGACGCAAACTGGCGGGAACGAACAAATCGTCGTCTTGGCAGTTGCCAGCACAATCGCCAACAACAGGACCTCCTAAGATAGCTACCCCAGCCATTGATTGACAACCGTTTGGCGGCAACTTTGCCTTTTTCGCTAAAAACCGATTAATCGGTCCCTCAGTTGAGCCGCCGATGAAGAATTCCGCCGCTGTTGGGGGAAAGCAACCGGCGAGCGATTAGGCTGGGAGGAAGGGCTGGTTGATCATTGGGTAGCGGAAGCCGTAAAGCATTTTGAGAGCACTGGTAGCGGAACGCGTCAAGCATTTCGAGAGCACAGCCGACGGCGCTAGCGGCTTGTTGATTTTGTGAGCCGTCGGCGCTAGCCGCGGGTGACCGAAGGAGCAATCGTTCATCTCCTATAGTCCGGCCAATGCAGAATATCCACCAGTTCAAATTGCGTTCGTTCGCGTCAAGTCCATGCACGCGCCGTCGGCTCACAATCCCCCGCCAACAGCATCTTGCTATGAGGCTCTGAATGACGTTTGATCTTCAAAAGGACGAGCTAAACGACTTCGCTGAGTTCGAGTATCCACCCCTCGACGCGTCACCCAAAAGAGAGATCAAAGCACTCGGCACTTTCGGTGGACTCTTGACTCTGGGAGTTGGCGCTGCGGTCGGTCTGAGTGCCTGGGTCAGCTCGCCGCCGGCCTGGTTGCAGCCCACCATCGTTGGCATGTTGTGGGCCAGCCTGTTTCTTGTCGGGCTCGCCGCCGGCAGTGTGCGTCGTGGCAGTTTTGGGTTTGCCTTAGTCGCTGGTGGCTTCGTCTGGCTGAGCCAACTTGCGTTGCAGAGCCTGACTAACCTGGTGGCTGCAGAATGCGGTTTGCTTGTCGTCGGCTCATTTTCAGCCGGTTGGTTGATGACGCAGTTTGAGTTCTCTGGACGATCACGGCAAACATCGCTGATGGCAGTCCAGCGCTATCAGCAATGGACTATCTGGGACCTCGCTTTGTTGACCGCTCTGGTAGCAGTGACTTGTTATGCCTTACCAAGATTGGAGTCACCTCTGATTTTGCTGACCCAAGTTGGATTTGTATTGCTTGGTGGATGCATCTGCAGTTGGATGGCGTACCGCTGGGTCTTCGACGATTGTTGGACATTAAGCAAACTGATGGTGATGAGCGTCGGGAGTGGCCTATGCCTGTGGCTATTCTGTTTGTGGGTGGTCAGCCAACAACCTGCGAACGAGCTTTCGGTTCGGCTGGTTGCTGCCTGGATGTTGACTGGTCCCATTGCCGTGATGGCGGCACAAGGCTTAACCGTGCTGGCATTCCTCGCCGCGATCCGCGTCGATCAAGGTTCCTTGACTGCAACCAAGTCAAATGACGAAGAGTCCGAGTACGAACGAAGGCTAGAACTGGTGGGTCAGTCTTGAAGATGATCTGGGTCGGGCGCAGATTGATTAGTGACTTTTAAATAATAATCCCACAGCAACATCAAACAGCCGACAATCGCATAGCCCATTGTCCAATTGATGACCGTACCCAAATGCTCCTTGGGCAGCACGAGCGATTCAGGGGCACCGGGAACACCGATGGGCAATAACAGTGGGGCGCTGGGGAGCGGCGAGTGAATGATGCCGAACAAGGTGCAGATCGCGGCTACAAAGTAAAATACCGCCGCTGCGCTCAGTCGACGATCAATCACCATCGCCAATGCGGACGACCAAAAGACGCTCGTCAAGATAAAGCCATTTTTCAGCAGCCCTGCAGTAATGATTTCAGGTTTGATTTTGGTCTCCGGCCCAACAAAGAACATTGCTAGAAACGCTAAAGCAGGCACGCAGGCCATCGCTACCGCGGGGTAGTGTCTGCGCGGAGTCGCCAGAAAACTCTGCGCCGATATCTCCAACCCGACAAACATCAGAATCGGATATACAGTCGCTTTGGGGATCAGCAAATAGAAGTAACCAAATAGGCCCGTGGTACCGAGCAGACCCATGCCAATAGCCGTTGCTAAAGTAAATGCGGCGCGACCACCCATGGCCTTATAAGCTGGATGACCAATGTAAGGCGTTGTCTGAATCACAGCGCCGCAAAAACTGGCCAGGAGTGTCGCAATGGCTTCGATGCCAATCACTGAACCGGTTGAATAGTGATCGCCCACGGCTGATGCGCTCTCGGCACAGTCGATACCACCGACGATGGTTGCGATCGCAAACGGGATCACAATCGGGATGTACTTCACGGTATCTCCCATGGCAGACCACCAACTGAAGCTAAGCGCTTGCAGCCACTCGGTCGGCCACAGGCCAGCAGCGGGTTTGAAGGCAGGCTCTTCACTGGGGCCCAACAACCCAGCAAGATGCATAACTCCATAGATACCACCAGCGACTACCAAGCCACCGACAGCGCCCGGTAACTTAAACGGTAAAGGAACGCGACCCACCAACGCCGTTAGAATGATTGACATCGCGATCAAGCCAACCATCGGATAATGCAAGATTTCCAACAGCGGAAGAAAGCTGATGATGACCAACGCAATGGCGGCCAGTGAACCGAGCAGACCAGCTCGCGGAATCGAGCGACGAATCCAATCACTGCCAAAGGCACAGATCAGTTTGAAGATACCACTGATGAAGATGCAGCAGATGCCGATCTGCCAAGCGTGTGTTGCTGCCGCGTTAACCTCCATGCCTGCCTGCAAAGCTGTTTGATAGGCCGGACCGAGCACAAAGAAAATCATGCCAAAGGTACTGGGGGTATCGAGTCCCAGAGGCATCGCAGTCACGGTCGTACTGCCCGATTTTTTGGCCAGCTTCAATGCCAACAGAAAGAATGCCAGGTCACCGATCAGCACACCGATGGCCGTTCCAGGAACCATGTACCGCAAGGCGAACTCAACCGGAAATGAGAAAACCTTGTTGAGCAAACTCACCAGCAGAAATAGCCCAGCGATATTGTCCAGCATCAATCCAAAGAACGAATTGATGTCACCGACCGAGGCCCAACGGTATTTCCCAGGCATAAACTTCTCCACGCAGATAAGGCTCGAACCCACCGCCACAGATTCGAGCAAATTCGTATAGCTATCAAAGCCTAAGAGGATAGCACATTCACGGCGTTTCGTATTGTTGCTAAAGTGGTTAAACGCTCCGCCGCGAGACCAGTTCCCACGTACCCGAATGCGTCAAGGGTTTCGGATTCAATGTAGCGGAATGCGTCAAGGGTTTGTTGATTATTGGGTAGCGGAAACCGTCAAGGTTTTCGAGGGCCCTGGTAGCCGCCGCTGCCAAGCGGTGGTTAGTCAACCCGCATCGTGTCCACCGTCTGGCGACGGTGGCTACTCGAAATGCGTGAAGCATTTCGAGAGTATTGCGGCCCCCTCGAAATTCCCAAAAGACTCGAAAGCCCCGAAAGCCTTGACGGCTTCGGCTACGTAATGATCAACAAAACCCTTGGCGTGTTTCGCTAATCCTTTAGATGTCGATAAAAACCAGCAATGCTCGAACCTTCGAACACTCCCACTGACGCGTACGCTCCTGTCGCAGGGCAAGATCTGTCCATTAACGGGGGGCTTGCGAGATCTTCGAGGGCCTTGTTGCTAGCTGCGTTTGTATGTGGTGGACTGTGCCCATTGGCTATGCAATTCGATTCGTCCATTTCGACTTACCTTCGTCAATTCAAACTTCCTGGGGATCTTCAGAAAGCGATTACGCTCAGCGAAGTCTTTGCGCACGGTCTGGGGGTCACGTGCATCCTGCTGGCGGTATTCGTGATCGCGGTGAATCGTCGTCGCTTGGTTTACATCGCCATCCTTCTGACCGCTCTCAGCGGCGTGACAGCCAACGCACTCAAGGCTGCAGTGGTACGCGTGCGACCGCATGCTGAGGGGTTACAGGTCAAGGGACACAACGACTCGGACAATCAATCCGAAGGGGCTGTAGAACGCAGTTTCTGGGACGCGCGCCAACGGAGCTTTCCGTCGGGTCATGCAGCCACCGCTTGGGGGCTTGCGATTGGACTTAGCCTCGTCTTTGGGCGAGGTTGGTGGATCTTTGGTATGTTAGCGGTATTGGCTAGTGTGCAGCGCATCGAAAGTGGGGCTCATTATCCCAGCGATGTTTTGGCTGGCGCGTCAATCGCATTCATCATCGCAGCTTGTGTCGTCGCGTTGCCGAGAATTCGCAGGCGACTAGAATTTGACCGTAGCTAACTTGTGATGGATAGCGTCAACACGAACAGTAACTTTGATCATTATGACTGAACTACAATTCCTTCCACGTTGTCCAACTTGCGACCAAACGGTCCGGCCGAATGCTAACTCAAAATTCATGCCGTTTTGTTGTGAGCGTTGTCAACTCATCGATCTCGGCCGGTGGCTCAACGAAGAGAATGCGATCGTTGCTGACCGCAGCGACGAAGACGAGCAGCTTGATCCGCAGCCGAATCAGATCAAGCTTCCACCAGGTTGGCATGACGCTTAGTGCTTGAGGACTTGTTGATTATCGCGTAGCGGAAGCCGTCAAGGCTTTCGGGGACCAGCCGGCCGGGATGTTGCGACTCGGCGAAGCGTAGGCTGCTAACAACCTCAGCCCTCGTCGCCATTCGTCACCGCGTCTCAAGTTAGTGAGAAACCGAACGATCCGCAGAGTAAATCTGCGGGATTAACCGATGGG
>JANRMD010000445.1:0-7681 GCA_033761895.1 Pirellulaceae bacterium
GGGCACAATTGTCTTGTTGCAGGATTGAACTTGAACCCTAAAGTTAAACCGCGGCAGCGTAGGATGGGACCATTTATCCCGTGCTTCAAGTCGTACGGTGAATTCATACAGCGCTCGGGACAAACGGTCCCAAGCTACAAAACATGATTTTCTACTTGAGTGGCATCCCTGGTTCGGGAATGCCGTTGGTGGTTAGGATCTGAAAGTGATGCACGCCTGCGGCCAGCGGATGGTCGCTGGTCCAAACGATCTTTTTGTCAGGGGTGACTTCAACCATCGAGATACCAGTATTGGCGGCATGGCTTCCAACGACCGTGTTGCCATTCGCTAGACGTTGTGAACCGCAAGGATCCTTAAAGAGCCCACCAACATCATCGTTGGTTACTGTCCAGATAATCTTCCCCTGCGGATCAAACTCGACGACCTTGTTACCATGCGTCAGTGAGGCCACGGTGTTGCCGTTGTCCAAGCGAATCGCCGTGAATGGCCAGTTCTCCGCCGGGCGACCACCAATGGATTCGACGTCAGTCTTGAAGATTTGGACGACTTGACCGGAGGGCGTATACTCCTTGATCGCAAATGCCAGTAAGTGAGGCACAAGAAAGTTGCCATTCCGCAGTTGCCTTCCCATACGAGTCTGCATGTGAGCATTCTCAGTCTCCGGTTGCAACGCAATCTGGTGAACGATTTGTGCTTTCGCATCGATCTCAAGCAATCTTGGTCGAGCTCCCAATTCGGTCACAAGTGTATGGCCGTTGTACAGTCGTTGGCATGTTCCAATTTCACGATTCTCTTTGCTAAGTGAATAAGAGAGTACGACCTGCTTTTCGCGCGTCACCTCCTCGACGCGATTGGAAAAAGCCAAAAGTACGTTACCGTTAGGCAATACAAAGCCATCGCGCGAGCCGCCTGTGTATTCCCAAATAGCTTTGCCCGCTTCATCGATAATCGCTGTCTTGGCTCCCATTACCAGATAGGAATGACGAATCTCAGTTGGTTTTTCATCTGCAAGTAACGTTGTGTGCGGTTGTCCAAGTGAGAACAAAAGCACTGCAATTAGGACTCGTTGGATCGAATGCATGGTCATTTTGCTTTTCGTGAGGAGGGTTGATGGCTGAGTCGCGGGATTTTCAGGATAACCTACCAGAATTCTCGTTCAATCCGACTTGGAGTCAACGGACTGTTGGTCAGCACATCGGCTGGAACGACTGGCTTTGGAAGGTTATGCTTCTGGCTTGTGGGAACGAACGCGACGCTTCGGGAGTATTTCAGTGATTCGTATAGGGACGCGAGGAAGCAAACTAGCGCTTTGGCAAGCCAACTGGGTTAAATCGCAGTTAATCGAAGCTGGGTACGAGGCTGAGCTAGTAATCATCACGACCAGTGGCGATGTATCGACCCGGCCACTGAGTGAAGTTGGTGGTCAGGGGCTGTTTACGAAAGAGATCCAGCGCGAGTTGCTGGCGGATCGGGTCGATGTGGCCGTCCACAGCTTAAAGGACCTGCCGACACTCGCTGTGCCGACGCTCGTTTTGGCTGCGGTGCCCGAACGCGAGACGACTGAGGATTGTTTGGTCAGTCGCTCGCGAGCGGCTTTCGAAGAGCTTCCGGCTGGTTCACGCGTTGGAACTGGCAGTTCGCGCAGGCAAGCCCAATTGCGAGCTTGGCGGAGCGACATCGAAGTGCTTGATATTCGCGGCAATGTTGATTCGCGTTTACTCAAGCTGAACGAAGGTGAGTTTGATGCAATTGTGTTGGCTGTCGCCGGCCTAACCCGCCTGGGGCTGGCAGAGCACATCGCTCAGCGGTTGCCTCAAGATCGCGTCCTACCGGCCATTGGCCAAGGCGCCTTAGGACTTGAATGTCGTGAATCTGACCACAATGCTCGAGCCGCGCTCAGCACGCTTAACCATCCACCTAGTATGGCCGCAGTGGTCGCCGAGCGCAGCTTATTAGCCAATTTGCTTGGCGGGTGCTTGGCACCTGTTGCTGCGCACGGAACCGTTGTTGAACAGGACTTGACGCTCCGCGCTCGTGTGCTTTCCGTGGACGGTAAACAGCAAATAGATGGATCTGAAGGGGGCTCAGTTTTCGAGGCAGCGCAGATTGGTGCGCGGCTGGCAAAACGACTAAGCGATCAGGGTGCCGCTGAGTTGATTGCGACCGCGCGAGCGACCAGCTAGTGCTCTGTCCAGATTAGATTTTGGGTTAAGCACATTAACCGATGTGCGTTAGCACCGGTTTCCGCAATGTGAAAACCGCGGCTAACGCCGTGCGGTTAATAGCACTCGAATGCGCGATCAACCCAAAAATCTAGTGGGAACAGAGCACTAGTTAGTGGTTAAGTTGGGGTTAGGCACATTAACCGATGTGCGTTAGCACCGGTTTCCGCAATGCGAAAACCGCGGCTAACGCCGTGCGGTTAATAGCACTCGAATGCACAATCAACCCAAAAATCTAATGGGGACAGAGCAATAGCTAGTGGTTAAGTTGGGGTTAGACACATTAACCGATGTGCGTTAGCACCGGTTTCCGCAATGTGAAAACCGCGGCTAACGCCGTGCGGTTAATAGCACTGGTAAATGCCACGTTAACTGGAATACAAATTCGACTAGGAGTACGAACTGGACCAGAAGCACCAGTTACGTTAATAGAAGCGATCGCGGGCGGTTACGGACCACTTGCCCACCACCGCGCCTTGTTCGACAACATGTAGATGACTGTGCAATGCGACTGTCGGGCAGACATGCGCTGGTAACGCGTAAACCACGTCGCCAATTTCAAACTGTGAGGCGTGGACACTCTCGATGATTAAGTGTTCTTCACTGTGCCCAACTTCTTTCGCATCAGCGATATTCAGTACATGGCAGCGACGTCCAGCGGGCTGGTCTCCCGACACGGCTTTGTAGCCCAGGTCGAGCGTCAATCGATTTATCCCGCATTTGCTGATCACTCGAGCCATGAGAACCGCTGCGGGTTGAATGCAGGCCATGTCCGTATAGTTGCGACCATAGTTGTAGTCCGACAAGGTGCAGGTTCCAGGCGAGCACTCAATTCCTTGGTCCTTAAGTGCCGCGAACATTGGAAAGGTCGGCGTACCGCCGCAAACCATCCGCGGCACGGCTAGCCCTCGCGCTCGTAATTCGCTGATCATCGCGCGAATCGGCGACATGAGCCCATCCACCGCGGCGCGGCGCTCGGATTCGTCCGGTTGATGATTCTGCCCATCGTAAATATGCAAGCCACCACTCGTTAAATTCGGCGTGGCGGCAATCTGAGCATACAGCGAAATGGCGTCTTCACCGGCGGGAATGCCTGTACGATGCATGCCAGAGTCGATATCGACGAGTACGTCTAGCGTCTGTTGACTGGTCTGCATTGCCGACGACAACTGAGTTAGCGAGTTACGGTTGTCGACGGTACAACGGAATTTGGTTTTCGGAAACAGAGCCATCAACTCCGCTAGTTTCTTGATCGCTGGACCAACAACTGGGTAGGCAATCAAGACATCCGGCGCACCGCATTCAGCCAACATGGAGGCTTCGAAAAGCGTCGCGCATTTGTGCTTAGTAATCCCGAGTTCCAATTCAAGCTTTACAATCTGCGGCGTCTTATGTGTCTTGACGTGCGGGCGCAAGCGCTCGACCGAACCCGCAATGCGGATTGTCTCAACAAGGTTCTTTCGAACAATCTCTGGATAAACCAAAATGCAAGGTGTTAGGAGTTGATCTGGAGAGGTTAGTTCATACCAAGCTGCATGCGCCACTTGTTGTTCTTTCTAGCGTTGTTGAAGGTTCGCTTACTTTGCCACCAGCAATGCGCCCGCGTAGCCCACGACTTGGGAACGATCGCCCGAAACATCGCCACTAGTCGCGTACTCCAGCTCTTGTACTTGGAATTCGTGTCCCAGTTGGTGCAATGTCTCCATCACAAGTGCGGCAGGAATCACACCGCACATGCTAATGTCTTTTTCGCGGCATGTTTGTAGGAGTCGCTGAGGGTCACAGGAGGCTAGAGCATTGAGTGCCAGCCGGTCCAATCGACGATTTTCGGCATCGGACGCGTAATGATTCAAGTCACTTGAAATCACCAGCAAGGGCTGTTTCTCAAGTGTGCGTAATACACCGGCCAGTTCCGTTGCGGCTTGCTGGATGTCGGCCCAATTGCCGCCATGCAGGGCGATACCGACGACTTTGACGTTCGGTGCCACTTTTTCTAGTATCGGCAGCTGGACTTCGATGCCGTGTTCATTCTGGTGCGCTGCCGCGTCCAGTTCCAAGGCCTGCACTCCTGCGACAATCTTCGCGGCGAGTTCTCCATCGGAAGCAAAGGCTGTCCCGGCTGATAAACGCCAACTCTCGCACGGACTAACTGACCAATTCAGGCCATTCATGGTGTGTTTGGGCGACACAACCACAATCGTGCGGCCATCTAGATCAGCGATACTGCGCCAAACGTGCGCGGCGATATGCCCGCTGTACTTCAAGCCTGCATGCGGCACCATGACCGCTAGCGGCGAAGCTTGCTGCGGTGCGGGTCCCTTGCAAATGGACTGCACAAGTTCACGTCGAGCAGCATCTTCAGCCGGATAGAAACGCCCCGCGACAGCTGGTGGTCTGACACCAGCGGTCTTTATAGCAGATGGAGCGGAAACACTGATGACGCCAGGCATCGAAGACATGGCTTGAACCGAATGTACAGCCGCGTCGCGACTGCCTACCGGTAATGAACGACGCAAGATACTCAACAATTCCTCAGCGGATTGACTTGGTTCAAAGGCGAATCCGCAGTGGGTCGGATCAGAGACTACGATCGCCCTACTGCTAGAATCGACTCCAGCCAAATCAACCTGCTCACCATACCCATGCATACAAGGATCGACGCCTACCGTGATGCCAACTTGGAGGTCACCCGAGTAACCTTGCTGTTGGAACATGGCGGCAGCACTTTGACACATTTGAAACAAGGTTGATTGCAGCGGCACACCGGGACGGAAAGAGACTTGCATCGCGTTGGCTTGACGCAACCCCTCATTCTCATTGCCCCATTGCATCGACAGTACCAACGCGTTGACCGTCATGTCTGGCAAACCAGGTGCGTAATAGGTCGGCGTCGAGCCGGATGAAATGGCGGCAATGTTGGTACCCGCCAATTGCGAGTACAGATTCAGTTGCTGTGCATCGAGAGGTGGTGCAAGCTCCACTTTCTCTTCACCAATCAGCTCGGCTACCGTCCCCTCAATCGCTTCGCCATCAAACGTGCTTACGCGTACCGCCGACTGTTCCCATGCCGACAGCGACAGACCAGCTTTGCGACAAGTCGCCTGCAGGAATTGGGTTGCGTCCCAGCCGTTTTCGGTCGCCACACTGGGTAGCAGCAGACCGCTTTTCTCACCCGCTTGAATCATCAAACCATGTTTGCCGATCTGAATCTGCGACGGTCGCTCAGCCGGCTCAACGGTCAATTGCTTGAACGGGCCCAGCAGGGTGACATCGATTGACAAGTACGGAAGTTCCACGGGTGAGATCGCGGCCATGCGAGTGTCTTCTTTGGCCGTGCGAGCCGCTGCCCGAGCGACAGACGGTCCGAGTTGCATGGGTTGCCCCAACACACCACAACAGCCTCTCAAAACCTTGCCTCGTTTGAGAGTTACAAACGCGCCCATGATGACGGCTTGATTCAGTTCTCCAAGCAAATCCTGAGGATTGGGCAGCCGCAAGCCGCTGGTCGCACCCACAGTAGCTAATACGGTGCGGGCCGCGAGTTCAAGCAGCGAATGCCGTTGAGCCCTGGTGAGACTATTCAACTTAAGGGCACCAGGAGGCACAAGCGTAGGAGTGGCAGTTGGCTGTGGAGATGAAGTTGAGCCTGTCATTGTGTCGCCCTTCGACTGAAGCTGAACAAGGGATTGAATCGGATTAGTTGTTGGTGGTGTTGGTATTGCTGGCGAACTTTGGCTTGTGGCGAACTGATCGATCTGCACCGGTTGCCGCTTGGCACCCCAGTCACCACATTGCGTTCCGAACCGGCCAGGTATAGGTGTCTTGCAATGTTGACAGCAGCCCGCAGCATCAATCGCATAAATGCCAAGTTGATACCAATCACGCTGCACGATCAATTGCCCGCATCCATGACAATATGTACTCTGTCGTTCGACGTCATGGGTGTTGCCGACGTAAACATACTTCAATCCCGTCTGCTTGGCGATATCGTATGCCATGCAAAGCGTCGCGGGATCCGTACGATTACGGTCCTGCATTCTGAAATCAGGATGAAAAGCGGTGAAGTGAATCGGCACGTCATCCCCTAACGCAGCCAAGATCCAGTCGCACATCTTACGCAGCTCGCCTGGATTGTCGTTGGCATCGGGAATGATCAAGTTGGTTATCTCAAACCAGACAGGCGTCTCACGTTTCAGATAGACCAACGTATCCAGGACCGGTTGTAAGTGAGAATAGGTGATTTTGTGATAAAAATCTTCCGTGAATGCTTTTAGATCAACGTTGGCTGCATCCATCTCTGCAAAGAACTCGCCACGAGCCTCGGGACTGATGTAGCCAGCCGTAACCGCAACTGTCTTTATTCCCAGCTCGTGGCAGGCTCGCGCAGTGTCGATCGCATACTCAGCCCATATCACGGGATCGTTGTAGGTGAACGCCACACTCGTGCAGTTCATAGAGCTGGCCGCCCTCGCCACTGTCAGCGGTTCTGCAATCGCACTCAATCGTTCAACTTCGCGGGACTTTGAGATGTCCCAATTCTGACAGAACTTGCATCCCAGATTGCAACCCGCCGTGCCAAACGAAAGCACAGGTGTGCCTGGATAAAAGTGATTCAGGGGTTTCTTTTCGATCGGATCAATACAGAAGCCTGTACTCTTGCCATAGGTCGAAAGCACGATTTCCCCATCGCGATTCTCGCGCACAAAGCAAAATCCGCGATCACCCGGCTTTAGGTTGCACTTGCGAGGACACAGCACGCACTCCAATCGTCCCTCGTCGGTCGCACGATACCAGGCTCCCGCCATCGCCCCGTCGGCAAGACGCCGTTTCCCGGATGCTCCATAACCGTGATTAGCACTTGAATCCAGCTGAACAGGTGAAGACGACATTTGTATTGGCCCCCGCGAAGAATTGCTTTCCCATTAGCAGGTTGCTGAAAAAGTCGATTTAATATTTAAGTTTGACGCTCCACTAGTGGATCGGGTCTGTGTGCAGACTGCATCCCAACTCTATTATGGCACTTTGCACTATAGCGAACAGCTGCCTTGGAGCTTCAAAGCACTGGCACAGTTTAGTGGGCTAGTGCTTACTCACATTTATCAGCCGAAAAACCGACGATTGCTATTTTTTGTGCTTGTGCTTTTCCTCGTTGTTTTGCCCGCATCGAGTACAAGTGCGAGTAGGAGTACCGTTTTACTGAGTACGAGCACGAAGGAAAGCTAGAAATGTGGGTCCGCTAATTGCGAGTTATAAATGTGCCAACATGGGCAATGCAAAAAGATTAGAATTATTGCAGCGATAATCGCCACCGTGTCTACTCGGTGGAATCATGGCTTTTCAGCAAGATTCCCGCAGTAAAGCACCTTTCCCCGCCGGTTCGGTCAGCATTGCAGTTAGCGAATCGGTCCTAGCTCCACTTAGCAAGCTAGGATGGTGGCGATCTGCGAGTAGTGTCGCGT
>JANRMD010000446.1:0-5897 GCA_033761895.1 Pirellulaceae bacterium
TAGGCGTCCAATTGAAAGCTAAATGCTAACCCCTTGCGACATAGCCACTTCGGAAAAACAATTTGCTTCAAACCAAGCTGGAGAATTGTACAATGGCAAGGCTAGCGCCGTCGGCTCACACTGCGCGTCTCACTCTCGAAATGCTTGACGCTTCCGCTACCAATCATTTTTCATGTCTTTAGTCGAGCTATACCATGAACCGCCTCGCATCGTTGATTGTGCTCATCGCACTCTCTGCAAACCTGACTGGGCAGACGGCGCCTTACGACGTGTTTCCCGCAGCGGAGCCGCCCTACTACCGTGTGCGTTACGAAGCCGCCCAACAGCCAGGTGAGCTGAGTTTCGCCGTCAACTACACGATCTGGATTCCCAAACAGGTTGCCCAGTTGCGCGGTGTGATTGTGCACCAACATGGCTGTGGAGAAGGTTCATGCAAATCGGGACTTACCGGGGCGTTTGATTTGCATTGGCAAGCTTTAGCTGCCAAACATCAATGCGCTCTGTTATCGCCAGCTTACGAGCAACCGGAGAAGGCCGATTGTCAACTTTGGTGCGACCCTCGTAACGGTTCGGATAAGGCATTTCAAAAGTGCCTTGTCGACTTGGGCAGCAAGAGTGGTCATCCTGAACTCTCCACAGTGCCATGGGCACTATGGGGTCACAGTGGTGGCGGGCATTGGGCGGGCGGCATGGTGCTGCTGCATCCCGACCGTGTCGCAGCGGCTTGGTTACGCTCCGGTGTACCCCTGCTGGAACCCAGTCCCGATCGACCGACCATAAAAGCTCATGAGCTGTTGGATGCCGCGCTGGTTGTGCCTGTGATGTGCAACCTTGGTACGAAGGAGGGAGTCTCTAACAAAGAAGGACGTTTTGCGAGTGTATGGCCAGCCAACGAAACTTTCTTCAACACGGTGCGTTCCAAAGGTGGTCTGGTTTGTGTAGCCGTTGATCCGTTGACCGCGCATGAGTGTGGTAACCAGCGTTACCTGGCGATCCCGTGGCTGGACGCTTGCTTGACCGCTCGTTTGCCCAAGAACATCGGCGAACCGCTAAGGTCGATGCCTACCGACAACGCTTGGTTCGCAAACCCACTTGGAACCGAAGCTGAGCCTGCGGCTAAATTTGCTGGTGATCCTCTCAAAGCAAACTGGTTGCCGGATGAGTCCATAGCGCGAGCTTGGATGCAGTATGTCAATGACACTGCCATCAGCGACACGACCGCTCCACCGTCACCGACTCAAGTGCGCTTCAATGCGAACGTGTTGAGTTGGAAATGTTCAGCGGATCTCGAAAGCGGCTTGGCTGGTTTTATCGTCGAGCGTGATGGTCAATTCCTGGCGAACGTCCCTGATAAGTCGAATAATCCCTTCGGACGTCCACTGTTTCAAAACCTTCAGTACAGCGACACACCCTCACAGCCGCTGATTGTGATGCAGTTGACCGACAGCCAGCCCGAAGCCGGAAAGAAACACTCGTACCGAGTCCTAGCAGTGAACACCGTTGGACTGAAATCAACGGCAAGTTCCGAAGTTGTTGCGCCATAAATTGCGCACGTCGCTTGCACGCAATACGGGGCCGAGTCATCCCCACATCGTGCTCCGGCTGGAATACTGCTTTTGGGTATCCCAAAACGATAAATCTGAAAAGTCAAGTCCGATTAAAGCGGGTTTGCCGTCTGGGTTTCGTTAGTAGGCTGCTGAGAAAGTCGGTTTGCAAGAAGTGTGAAAGAGCACTAGCCCGAAGCGTCAGGGCTTTTCACCTTCCTCGCTAATATTTTTTGATGTTGCGCTAAGGTTACTTTGAAGCGGTCCGGACGAAGTTTTGCTTGGATTTTCATAACCTGAAGCGTTTTCCGCAGCCTGCTGGACCTGCGTATCGTCAGCGTATTCGCGTTCGACACCTGCCATTTGTTCGTACCAATGCCACGAGTCATCGATATCCTTCTGAGCTAACTCGAGCATTTGCGCAGCGTGTTCGGGGTTCGATTGGGAGAGCATTGCAAATCGAGCTTCATTCATGGCAACATCTTTGAATCGAAGCGTTGGCGCATGGCTGTCTAAGTGAAATGGATGCATGCCTTGATGGGCATGGCGTGGGTCATAGCGATAAAGTGGCCAAAAACCGCTTTTCACCAGATCTTTCTGATGGCTCATCGAAGTCGACATCTCGATACCATGTGCGATGCAGTGGCTGTACGCAAGAATTAGAGATGGTCCATCAAACGACTCTGCTTCTTGGAACGCGCGAACGGCTTGAGCCGGATTGGCTCCCATGGCAATTTGTGCGACGTAAACACTTCCGTAAGCCACAGCCATCATGCCAAGGTCTTTACGATGGACGTTGCGTCCCTTGGAAGCAAACTTGGCGAGAGCTGCACGCGGCGTGGCTTTGGATGCTTGACCACCGGTGTTGGAGTACACTCCGGTATCGAGCACAAGAATGTTGACATTTCTTCCAGACGCCAGTACATGGTCTAGCCCACCATAGCCGATATCGTAGGCCCAGCCATCCCCGCCCACGATCCATAGACTGCGACGCACAAAAATGTCAGCGAGCGCGCTAAGCTCTTGGGCCACTGGGGAGGCAATGCACGCTAGGCTGGCGCGAAGATTCGCAAGCCGAACTCTCTGTTGGGCTATCTCTAGTTCGGAATTCTGCGGCGAATTCACAATCGATTCAAGCAGGGCAGGGTCGATCTGTCCCGATAAGCTATTCAACAGTCGCACGGCGTTTTGCAATTGGCTGTCGAGCGCTAAACGAATGCCGAGCCCGAACTCAGCGTTGTCTTCAAACAGGGAGTTCGCCCAAGCTGGCCCTTGGCCGTCCGCGTTTTTGGTCCAAGGAGTCGTTGGCAAGCTGCCTCCAAAAATGGAAGAGCATCCGGTTGCGTTGGCGATGACCGAGCGATCGCCAAACAGCTGGCTGAGCAATTTCAAGTAAGGTGTTTCACCACAGCCAGCGCATGCACCCGAATACTCAAACAGGGGCAACATCAACTGCGATCCCTTGACTGTGTCGGCGTGCAGGCGAGTGCGATCGGCATCTGGCAGCTGCATGAACACGTCATAGCGCCTTTTCTCAACCTGCAGGTGATCGGCTTTCGGTTGCATTAGGATCGCGCGTCGATTGGTGTTGGATTTGTCCTTCGCTGGACAGATATCCACACACACTCCACAGCCCGTGCAGTCTTCTGGGGCAACCTGTATTGTCAAGCGAGTGTTGGCCTCGTCGGCTTTGGTACCGTTGCGATGAGGCAATGCGTCCTGATCGACGGTCAGGGAGGTCACCGCATAACGTTTCGTACGAATAGCGGCATGTGGACATACGAGTGCACACAAGCCGCATTCGATGCACAGCGAAGGTTCCCAGATTGGTATGTGCGTCGCGATGCTGCGTTTCTCCACGCAAGCGGTACCCGTCGGAAAAGTGCCATCGATGGGCAACGCGCTCACAGGCAGTAGGTCGCCTCGTCCAGCGATCATCATGGAGGTGACGCGACTAACAAAGTCTTCCGCCAGCGAGGCGACGGGCATAGATGGTTGTGCATCGGGTTCAGGTTGCGTGGGAACGCTAACTTGAGCGAGTCCCGCCAATGCTGCATCGATCGCGGCGATGTTCTGATCCACAATGGCGCGACCCTTTTTCGAGTAGGATTTTTCGATGGCAGTCTTTATCTGCTCGATGGCTTGAGCTGGCGGCAGTATCCCGGAGAGTGCGAAGAAGCAGGTCTGCATGACTGAGTTGATTCGCCCCGCAAGACCGGCGGCGCGAGCTATCGACTCGGCATCGATGACGAAGAATCGCAAGCCTTTGAACTGAATTTGGTGGCGTACATCCGCTGGTAGATGTTTCCATACTTCGTCGGCGGCATAGGGACTATTCAGTAGGAACGTGGCGCCCTGCTCAGCCACATCCAGCACGTTCATCCGCCTTAACAGTTCGAACTGGTGGCATGCGACGAAGGTGGCGCTGCGGATCAAATAAGTCGACTGGATAGGTCGAGGGCTGACACGCACGTGCGAGACGGTTGTCGAACCCGACTTCTTGGAATCGTAGACAAAGTAGCCTTGAGCAAAGAGGGGCGTTTGCTGTCCAATGATCTTTACGGAATTCTTATTCGCACCGACGGTTCCATCGCTTCCCAATCCGTAGAAAACGCACCGCGTTACCTCTCGATCTTCGACAAATTCCTCCTCGTTCCATGGAAGACTCAAGTGCGACACGTCATCGTAGATACCCACTGTGAAGTGTTGCTTTAAGTTGTTGCTTTGCAGATGATCAAACACGGCCTTAGCCATTGCAGGTGTGAATTCTTTTGAGGCAAGTCCATAGCGGCCACCGATAACACGGGGCTGCGGTGCACTTTTGGATTCGCACCACGCTTCGGAGATGGCGGCTAAGGTGTCAAGGTAAAGCGGTTCGCCAATCGCGCCTGGTTCTTTGGTGCGATCAAAGACAGCGATCCGCGCGGTGGTTGCGGGGAGGGCGTTTACAAACTGCGCGACGTCGAAAGGGCGGTAGAGTCGAACTTGTAGAAGTCCGACCGAACGTCCTTGGCGGGTCAATTGCTGTACCATTTCGGAAGCTGCGCCGCAGGCAGAACCCATCATCACGATGACATCAGTTGCATCTGCTGCGCCTTCGTATTCGTACAAACGGTAACTGCGCCCCGTGATCTGCGCGAGCTTTAGCAGTTCGTCTTGCACAATCGCAAGTAAAGCCTTGTAGTAAGGATTTACCGCTTCGCGCGATTGGAAAAACACGTCTGGATTCTGGGCTGAGCCACGCAGGACGGGGTGGTTGGGGTTGAGGCTACGGGCGCGATGGGCGGCGATCCAAGCGGAATCGACGGATTGCAGGATTTGTTGCTCGCTCAGGGCTTGAATCTTGTTTATTTCGTGGGAAGTGCGAAAGCCATCGAAGAAGTGTAGAAACGGAATGCGCGCCCTCAGTGTCGCCAAGTGTGCGATTAATGCCATGTCATGTGCTTCTTGGACCGACCCAGAAGCCAAAATGGCAAACCCCGTGCTTCGCGCGGCCATGACATCGCTGTGATCGCAAAAGATAGATAGCGCATGTGTGGCAACCGTCCTGGCGGCGACGTGGATCACTGCGGGAGTTAACTCCCCAGCGATCTTAAACATATTGGGGATCATCAATAGCAACCCCTGGGATGCGGTAAAGGTCGTCGCCAACGCCCCTCCCAGAAGAGCCCCATGGAGTGTGCCCGCTGCACCAGCTTCGCTTTGCATTTCAATAACTTCAGGGACCGTGCCGAACAAATTGGGGAGCCCCTTTTCAGCCCACTCATCGGCCATTTCTCCCATGGGGGTGGCCGGCGTTATCGGGTAGATCGCGATCACTTCGCTTAGGGCATAGGCAATCCGGCAAACGGCTTCATTGCCGTCGAGGGTGACGATTTCATTGGGCATGCTGGCATTCCTAACTCATACACTTCGCGAAGCGATCCGTAAGTTAGATGAACAGCGATTGCAACTCTCGTACCTTGAGGTTGACCGAGCAAACTAAGGCTAGTGGAGCGTCTAACTTAAATATTAGGATTAGCCGCAGTGCGCTAGCACCGGTTCCCGCGGCGAAAACCGGACGCTAGCGCGTTCCGGCTGATGTTCCAAACCCTAAAATTAAGCTGTGAGAATCCACTAGTGTTTTGTCCACATGAGATTGTTGGGTGGCGGAATGGGTCAAGCCATTTCGAAAGCGGTGTTCCTCGAAAGCTTGTGAGCCGTCGGCGCTAGGGCGCTTTTGTAGAGATGTCAAGAACATAATTAAAATTCTTTTTTGATGGTCTATTTGCGCACGGGGAGCATCGAAATTTGAAACGTTTTCAAAAATCTTCCCGAGTCGTCGGTTTGTGATCGTCTGTTGGTTTGTTGTTC
>JANRMD010000447.1:0-11456 GCA_033761895.1 Pirellulaceae bacterium
CTGCGAAGGGCGTGGCGAATGTCCCCGCTCCCACGCCCTTCGCAGAGCCTCAGAGCGTGCCACCCTAAAATTAAAGCTTGACGCTCCACTGTCGCTTTGTCGAGATTAGATTTTGGGTTTGGTCGTAGCCTCCGCTGCCAAGCGGTGGTTAGGCAAACGCATGGTGTCCACCGTCTGGCAACGGTGGCTACACCGGGACATGCCAACCACAGTGCCCCCCCAAACTTTAAGTTGGACAGAGCACTAGGTACCAACCTCGCGGCTACTATTCTAAAATCTTATTTTGCCAAAGCACGTGTCAAGTCTCGCATAGTTGGGGGTGTTTGTAAACCAAATCGGCTAAGGTAGCTTTCGCCGATATCCAGCTTTCCCTAGCCCCTGCCCAAGGAACGCAAGTAAGGGAATAATGGAGGGCAGGAATCGCCTAGCGGATAGGGAACTTGTCACCGAGCGAAAGTAACGTGGGTTGCAAGCCACGCTGGGTGAAGGTGTCCTCTTAGTCAATCGACTCAGGATTTTCAGAATATGGGTATCCACGACCGTTCATACTATCGCGACGACGGGTTGCCACCAGTTGCGCCGTGGGATCAACGGTCCATGGTTAGCATTCTGATTATTGTGAATGTTGGACTGTTCATCGCTAATTTCGTGCTCTCCAGTCGTTCGAACGCGCTTACTGGCTTTCTAACTCTTGACCCGGAGGTGATGGGGCAACCGTGGCAGTGGTACCGCGTGATCAGCTATGGATTCGCGCACTCGTCACGCGACATCATGCACATTGTGTTCAACATGGCCTCGCTCTACTTTCTGGGGCGAAGCGTCGAAGATCGCTACGGCAAGTGGGAGTTCCTGAGGTTTTACTTGGTAGCGATCGCGCTCGGTGGCCTTTATTGGACGATCAAGACGTGGGGTGGCACTCAAGGCATGTTGGGGGCATCCGGCGGCGTGACTGCGGTTTGTATGCTGTTCGTTTTTTGTTTTCCGAAGGTTGAAGTTCTGCTGATGGGCATAGTTCCAGTTCCCGCGTGGGTATTGGGGGTGCTCATCATCGTTGGCAATATGCTCGGCGGTCGCGGCGGTGTGGCATACGACGTCCACTTGGTGGGTGCTGCTTTCGCAACGCTCTACTACTATGGAAACCTGAATTTTGGATTCATGGATAACCTTACAGGCAGTATGCAAACATCCTGGCGGCAGAAGCAGCGAGGCTTCAAAGTTCGTCGCCCCGAAGAACTCGAAGAACTCGAAGAACCGGAAGCGCCGCAGACCAAGGATGAAGTCGAAGCCGACCGCATTCTCGCGAAGATTCATCAACATGGCCAAGATAGTTTAACCGCGGCTGAACGAAAGTTCATGGAATCGTACAGTCGACGGGTGCGCGAACGCCGCGCTAAACACGACTGATCGATTGGATCGAGAAGTTATCGATTCGTTTTATATTTCCATACACAGTATTTGTTTCTAGTTTCTGGGAACCTCAAATTAAATGCATTGCCCTACGACGTTTGCCACCACTCGTGATTCAATCGCTGGAATTTCGGTCGTTGACCTCGCGAATCAGTTTGGAACTCCTCTGTACGTATATGACCTCAGCATCATTCAACAGCGGATCGCTGACCTCAGCGCGTTCGATGCGATACGTTACGCCCAAAAGGCGCTGAGCAACGTAGCCATTCTCGACCGGATGCGAAAAGCGGGAGTGGTCGTGGACGCAGTCAGCGCTGGTGAGATCAAGCGAGCCCTCAAAGCAGGCTTTCAACCCAATTCGCATCCGAAAGGGATCGTTTACACTGCGGATGTCTTTGATCGCGAGGCCTTGGACCTGGTGGTTGAACATGACATTCACTGCAACATGGGCTCGCCGGACATGATCGGGCAGCTTGGCCAGCGCGCCCCAGGCCGCAGTATCTCGTTGCGGATCAATCCAGGCTTCGGACATGGACACAGCCAAAAGACCAACACGGGCGGCCCACAATCCAAGCATGGTATTTGGCATGAGAGCATCGTTGATTGCCTGCGCCGCGCGGACATCTACGGTTTGATCGTATCTGGCATGCACATGCATATCGGCAGTGGAACCGACATCGAGCATCTAGCGCAAGTCTGCGGCGCCATGGAGAAAGCTTGCATCGAAGTTGGACGAACGGTCACAACCATCAGTGCTGGTGGCGGCCTTCCCGTGCCCTACAAGAAGAATCAAACTTACGTCGATCTGGCCAAGTACTACGAACTGTGGAATGCAACTCGCAATCGATTGCAGGACAAATTCGGGCATGCAGTTGAACTGGAGATTGAACCGGGCCGCTACCTCGCGGCTGAAAGCGGTTTTTTGGTCGCCGAAATTCGTTCCGTGAAGGAGATGGGCGAGAACACGTTCTACTTGCTCGACGCGGGCTTTAATGATCTCGCGCGTCCCATTCTGTACGGTTCCTATCACCCCATCTCGATCGCTCACCGCGACCCATCCGCCAGCAAAACCGAACGCGAAGTCGTGGTGGGTGGACCGTTGTGTGAGTCTGGAGATATCTTCACTCAAGAAGAAGGGGGCTTTGTCGCCAAGCGCATGCTGCCCGCTGCTCAAGTTGGCGATTTGGTCGTGCTCGAAGTTGCTGGTGCCTACGGTTACGCGATGTCCAGCAATTACAACAGCAAGTACCGGGCACCCGAAGTGATGATCGAAGGGGGCGTGGCCAAGCTCATTCGACAACGCGAAACCGCCGACGATTTGTTGCGATTGGAGACCATTCCGGCGTGATCCCAAAGCACTTACTCTCAATCAGCGTCACCGTAAGTGCACCGCACCCAAGCAGGTCGCATCTGTGTAGGTCGCATCTGCCAGATGCGATCAAGATTGGTGGGTCGCATCTGCCAGATGCGACCAAGAGTATTGTGTTTTGTCTCATTGCCCTTTTACTTTCCACCACAGCTTTAGCCGACCCAGCCCAGCGTCCGAACATCTTATTCGCCATTGCCGACGATTGGGGTGTGCATGGAGGAGCTTACGGCACGACTTGGGTCAAGACGCCGACCTTGGATAGAGTCGCTCGCGAAGGCTTGCTGTTCAAGAACGCATTTACACCAACTGCCAAGTGCGCACCGTCCCGAGCTTGCATTCTGACGGGCCGCTATCCCTGGCAGTTGGAAGATGCGGCCAATCATCAATGTTACTTCCCAGCCAAATTCAAGAGCTGGCCCGAAACGTTGATGGATCATGGTTGGTTTGTTGGCATCACCGGGAAAGGCTGGGGGCCTGGTGAAGCGAACGATGCCAATGGCAAGCCACGACAGATCGCGGGCGTACCCTTCAATAAACATCAACTGAAACCTGCGACCAATGGCATCGCCAACAATGATTACGCAGCCAATTTTGCGGAGTTCCTGAAGCAAGCCCCGGAGGGACGACCTTGGTGTTTTTGGTACGGAGCGCTAGAGCCTCATCGTGGTTACGAATATCAATCGGGAGTGCAAGTCGGTGGCAAGCAACTGACGGATATTGATCGAGTCCCCGATTACTGGCCCGATAGTGAGGTCGTGCGACATGACATGCTGGACTATGCCCTCGAAGTTGAACAGATGGACCAGCACCTTGGTCGTATGCTCGCTGAATTGGAACGTCGCGGTGAGCTCGATAACACGCTGGTCATTTTCACCTCCGACCATGGCATGCCTTTCCCGCGTGTCAAGGGTTACGCATATTACGACTCGAATCATGTGCCACTCGCCGTGCGCTGGCCCAAAGGGATCACCCAAGCGGGTCGAGCGATCGATGACTTTGTGAGTTTCGCCGATATAGCCGCAACGCTGCTGGACGTAGCTGGCATCGACTCCAAGGAAAGTGGTATGGCTAGTGTGACGGGGCAGTCATGGCGTCCGATTTTTGAAAGCGATCGGTCGGGGCGAGTCATGCCGGAACGTGACCATGCTTTGGTTGGCAAAGAGCGAACGGATGTTGGTCGGCCAGGTGACGTGGGTTATCCGATTCGTGGTTTGATTCGCGAAGACTTTCTTTATCTCAAGAACTACGAACCAGCGCGTTGGCCAGCGGGTAATCCCGAGACAGGTTATCTCGATACCGATGGCAGTCCCACGAAGTCACTGATTCTCGACGCGGGTAGGCAGAATCGTGAAGATCGCTTCTGGAGGTGGAATTTTGGTATGCGACCGAGCGAAGAGCTTTACGATCTGAGAACGGATCGCGACTGCACTCGCAACTTATCGGCTTCTGAAGAACACCAATCCACGTTGATGAAAATGAACGCAGCGATGACCGAGGAACTCAAAACGCATGGCGATCCACGCGCTTTAGGTAACGGACAGATTTTCGACTCGTATCCAGTCGCAACTCCAGCGGCTCGCAACTTCTACGAGCGAATGCTCAAAGGCGAGAAGGTCAAGGCGGGTTGGGTGAACGAGACCGATTTCGAAAAATCGCCACGTTAACGCCAACTTCAACCGGTATCCACACAGCACCACAACCGCCGCGCACAGCCTCCAACATTTGAGCCACCCATGACGACCACTCCCTTTTACATCGGCACTTACACGTCGGGCGTTAGCAAAGGTATCTATCGCAGTGAACTTAATCTGGCTGACGGCACGCTGAGTCCCCCGCAGTTAGTCGCCGAAGTTGCCAATCCCACGTTCTTGGCAATCCATCCTGCATTGGACGTTCTCTATTCCTCCAGCGAAGTTCGGCAAGATGGCAAACGGCAGAATGCGAGAATCGTTTCCTTCAAAATTGGCAGTAATGGTGGCTTACAGGAACTCAAAAGCCAACCAACCGGCGGAGATGGCCCATGTTTTGTGTCAACCGATCGCGCCGCCAAGTTTGCGTTTGTAGCGAACTACGGCAGCGGTAGCATCTCCGCATATTCGCTTGGCACGGCCGGCGAATTACTTGCCCGAGTGAGCCACGTTCAGCATACCGGCAAAGGTGTGCACCCAACCCGTCAGGAAGGCCCACATGCTCACTGTATCCTTGTCGACCCCAGCGACAATTATGTTTGTGCCGTCGACTTGGGGCTCGATCAAATCCTCATCTACGCTCTTGATCGACGCGCGGGCGCATTAACGAACACGGGTAGACCATTCAAGGCAACGCCGGGCTTTGGTCCGCGGCACTTGGCCTTTCATCCCAACGGTAAGCACGCGTTTGTGATCCACGAACTGGCATCCAAGTTATCATCCTGCCATTGGGATTCACTCGCGGGAACACTCACGGAACTCCAACATCTTTCAACCCTGCCGAGCGACTTCACCGATCCATCCATCACCGCAGAAGTGCTTGTGCACCCGAATGGGAAATTCGTTTACGGTTCCAATCGCGGACACGACAGTGTGGCAGTGCTCCGCTTTGAGGAAAGCAGTGGCTTGTTGACTCTGGTTGGCCACACTTCAACGCTTGGTAAGACACCGCGTAACTTTCGCATCGATCCCAGCGGCGCATTTCTTTTGGTCGAGAATCAAGATTCCGATTCGATCTATTCATTCAAGATCGACCCGCAAAACGGAACGCTTGAGCAAGTCGGCGAACCGATCCATGTCGGCATGCCGTGCTGCATTAAGTTCTACGAGTAACCGCCTCAATAGCGCTTTAGTTTGCGGTCGAGGGTGGAGCGTTCAATGCCAAGAATCTGAGAAGCTTTGGTTTTGTTGCCTTCAGCAAATTCCAAGGTGGCGAAGATATGGGCCTTCTCCAGATCGTCGAGCGTTATTGGCGTGTAGCCTGATGTGGGACTGGCAATTGCAATTGGAGCCGTAGGCGCGGTGCCGAGGCTGCTGAGTGAAAAATCCTCGACGTCCAGTACATTGCTGGCCCCAAGCACCATCGCGCGTTCAATCACATTCCGCAATTCGCGAACATTGCCTGGCCAAGTGTGACGACTGAGCAGTTCAAGTGCTTGCGGCGTGATGCCATCGATGCGACGGTCCGCATGGTGGCGCAGCAACTGTATGAAGTGTTCAACGAGCAGTGGTAGATCCTCCAGTCGCTGGCGGAGCGCGGGCACATCCACTTCGATGACACGCAATCGAAAGTACAAGTCCGATCGGAACTCTTTGGCTTTGACGGCTTCTTCCAAGTCGCGATTGGTGGCGGCGATCACACGGACATCGGTCTTGATCGAGCGGTTACCGCCCAGTCGCTCAAACGGTTGTCCTTCGAGAACTCGCAAGAACTTGGCTTGTAGATCAGGACTCATTTCACCGATTTCATCCAGCAGCAGCGTGCCGCCATCCGCCGCTTCGAACTTGCCGACTTTGCGATCGGTAGCGCCAGTGAAGGCCCCTTTTTCGTGGCCGAACAACTCGCTTTCCAGCAGTGATGGCGCCAGCGCGGCGCAATTGAGGCAGACCAACGGTCCATCGCGCCGAGGGCTGGCAGTGTGAATCGCGCGCGCGACCAGTTCCTTACCGACACCGCTTTCACCACGAATCAGCACGGTTGCCGAAGTCGGAGCGGCGCGCGCGATCGCTTTGCGAACTTTTTCCAACGATCCACTGCGTCCAACCATTTCACGCGTGATCTCAAGTTGCGCTTGCAACTCATCGATCTGCTTGCGTGTTTTGGCGAGCGTGCGCGAAAGTTGATCGCTTGCTTGTTGGCGGACCAAGGCGATAGCCAGATTATCCGCCACGCCGATGGCGATTTCGAGGTCGCGGTCTGTAAGCGGCCGTTCATCGCCTGAGGAATAAATGTGCAGCAACCCAATTACTTTCTCACCATCGCGCAGGGGAGCGCAGAGGATACTTACCGCATCGCGCTGTGCAGACTCTCGAGCAAACGATAGCTGTTCGTCGTTGCGAACGTTGCGGGCCAGTAGAGCTTGGCGTTCTCGAACAACTGTCTGCACCAAAAAATCGCTGATGCGGTGATACGATTGCCCTGCGGGCTGTTTGGTTGCCAAGACCGCCAGCGTCGGCACAACGCCCACGTCGAGGGGAGTCGGATTGTGATGAGTTGGGTTCTGATGATTCGGGTTCTCGGGCGCTGTTGAATCGGCAATCAAAGTGACGACCCCGCCACTGGACAGTTCCAAGCGGGCCAGGAGGCGATCGAGCGCGATTTGCGCCTGAGCCTCTGCGGATTCGCAGGCGACCAATTCAAATACGAGGCGGTAGAAGAAGCTGGCCGGGTCCTCGAGGGAGCTCGCTTCGACTTTCCCCGACCACTGGGAACGATTTTGACGGTGCGTAATCGTGGGCTGGCCAAAACCGTCTTGGGTGAGCTGGTCGCTCGATTTGGCGACGGGCAGGGGGGCAAATGAGCGAAATGCGCCGGCGAGGTCGTTTGTGAAGACCATTTCGCAGTCGGCTACGGAGATGGTTTCCCCATCCACTAACGAATGTTCGCCATTAATGGGGGTCTGATCGACTTTAGTGCCGTTTCTAGACCCTAAATCCCGTACGGCCCAACCACCTTTGTGGTAAAAAACCTCCGCGTGCTTGCGGCTGACGCGTTCGTCGCGGACCACGATCTGGTTTTCCGAGCTGCGGCCGACGACCACTGGCTGGTCCGGCAAAAGCTTCAAAACGTCCGACCAGCGACTGCCGTGGCGAATAATCAAGTATGCTTGTTGTAAAGAAGTTTGTTGCATTAATTGGCCGTGGTGAGTATCCTCAAGACTGTAAATTACCTGCTTTTCGATTTTAGCCCAAAGGCCGTGGAACGACCTGAGGGAAGTGTTGAATCTTCTCCTGGAGTCCGAGAATGATTATCGGTCAAAAATTTCGCCGGGGCACTGCATGTGTGTTGGCTTTGCTATTGGGCAGTTGCTTTTCAGTTTCTGCTCATGCTCAGAATAACAACAATAATAATCTCGGACTTCTCCAGCGAGTCGTGGGAGGCGTTTTAGTTGATTCGGAAGGCGCCGTCCGGTCCGCTACGAAAGCCGACCAAGCTGGGATGCTGCGTGAAATGCGCGAGCAAATTCTTCAACCCAGTGGCAAGATTGCTGCCAAGACTGAACTGCGAATGATCTCGCTTGCCAAACTGCAGGCTGAGATCAAGAAATCCATTACTTCAGGCGAACCCGTTTCCGACGAAGTACGTTTTCTTGCAGGTCTTCAACGAATTGAATATGTCTTTGTTTATCCTGAGCGAAATGACATTGTGCTCGCTGGACCCGCTGAAGGATGGCGTGTTCGTGACGATGCAAGCGTTGTTGGAGTTACAAGTGGTCGACCAGTTTTGCAATTGGAAGACCTCGTGACCGCTTTCCGAACTGTGGATGCGAGTCGTGATAATGCGATTTCGGTTTCGATCGACCCCACACCTGCTGGTGAAGTTCGCTTGCGAAAATACTTGAGCCAACTTCGCACTGGCCCTGGCTTCGACCCAAGCCAAGTTGAAAAAGGGATGAAAGAAGCATTTGGAAACCAAGTTGTGACACTGACCGCGGTTCCAACCGATTCACGCATGGCTCAGACTCTAGTTGCTGCCGATTATCGCATGAAGTGCTTGGCGATGGCCATTGAAGATGCTCCCGTTGCTGGCTTGCCTAGCTACATGGAAATGATTCGCGACGGTGGTAAGGCCAATGGAACTCAACCTCGTTGGTGGATAGCATGCGATTACGATTCCATCCTGAAGAGCGAAGATGGCATGGCTTGGAAGTTGACCGGCTTGGGAGTCAAAGCGATGACTGCTGAGCAATTCGTTGATGCTCAAGGTAGTCGCAAGACAACCGACCGCCAGAACAAACTCGCTCAACGTTGGGCCGATCAGTTCACTTCGAAGTTCGATGAACTATGCACCCAGAATGTTGCCTTCGGTGACCTACGCAATGTGATGGACCTCAACGTGATTGCGACCGTTATCGCCGCTCATCAGTTGGATGCTGCCGCCGGGTTGGATCTCAGCTTGCTGAACGGCAAGTCGAAAACGTTGGAAACCCCAAGCCGCCCAGTTGCCAAGACCATCCCAGCTCATTGCAGCTTTGTGAACGGTCGAGCTGGTTGGACCGTGTCAGCCAGTGGTGGTGTCGAAATCAACCCATGGCGCGTGGTTAGCGAGCAAACCAAGACCGACCCATCCGTCACCATGGTCCGCGAAAAAGCCGGACAAAACGATCATTGGTGGTGGAACTAAGCTAGGCAGGATGGGACCTGATATTCCTGTCCGTGTATGGCGATATGAAATCAAATGGGGCCGCGAAATCTAAAGAATTCGCGGCCCATTTTCGTTTTAGGCCCGAGCCTTTTGCGATCTGATGCGTCTTGCCATCTGCTGGTCGGGCAAGCCCACCCCGGGCATCCTTGAGGAAAGTCGGATATCCAAGTAAGATGCTCGGTTCAAATTTGAATCAGGGCTTGGTTTAGTCGTACTCCAATGGGTGCATCGCATACCGGTCGAGTACGAGTACGGCAAAGCTGACTACGAGTACGAAAACCACCTGCAATATTTGAATTTTCTGGTAAAACTTGTGGGTAATCATGAGTCCGCCAGATAACGCACTAACCCGAAGCGTAAGCGAGGGGCAGTACCCCCAATAACGAAACGACCCGAAGCGTAAGCGACGGTAGTAGCACAGAACCAATAGATCGACCCCGAAAGGTAAGCCCCATGCGGCACCTCATTTCTGCCCTTGTCCAGAACGTTCCAGGCGTTTTGGCTCACATTTCCGGCATGCTCGCCAGTCGCGGATACAATATCGATTCGCTGGCTGTGGGTGCGACTGAAAACCCTGAATTGTCCCGAATGACCTTTGTTGTCGTGGGTGACGATCGCGTGCTTGAACAAGTGCGCAAGCAACTTGAAAAGATCGTTACGGTCGTTCAAGTCCACGACATCAGCGCGCAGGATTTCGTTGAACGCGACTTGATGCTGATCAAAGTCAAGGCGGCTCCGGGGGGACCACGCACGGAAGTTCGCGAACTGGTCGAGATTTTCCGTGGCAAAGTCGTCGATGTTGGTGCCGAGGAATTGATGATCGAACTCTCCGGCCGTGAAAACAAGATCGAGGCCTTTATCGAACGCATGCGTCCCTACGGCATCACGGAGCTGGTACGCACCGGTCGCGTGGCGCTCGTTCGAGCTGGTCAGGCGGTCGACGAAGAACAGTTTGCATCTGCCGAAGCCCGCGAGTGATCGCCCTCGGCAAAAGCAACGAATTAACACCAACACAATCGAAACCAACCCAACTTCCACATTTCTTGAACGGACGCTGGCAGCGTCCAAGCCACAACCACAGAGAGAATTATGACCGCGAAGATTTATTACGATAACGATGCCGACCTGTCCCATTTGAAAGACAAGACGATCGCCATCTTGGGTTACGGATCACAAGGCCACGCGCAGGCCCAAAACCTTCGCGACAGCGGCTGCAACGTGATCATCGGCCAGCGAGCTGGCAGCCCCAACTATGATCTCGCCGTCAGTCACAAATTCAAACCGATGATCGTTGAAGAAGCGGTCAAGCAAGCTGACGTGGTTAACATTCTCCTTCCCGATGAAGTTCAGGGAGATATCTTCCGTCAAAACATCCGTCCCAATCTGAAGCCTGGCAGCATTCTAATGTGCTCACACGGCTTCAACCTCCACTTTGGCCAAGTTGAACCACCCAAGGGGCACGACTCGCTGTTGGTTGCTCCCAAAGGCCCAGGGCATTTGGTTCGTAGCGAATACACCAAGGGCGGCGGAGTTCCAGGTTTGATCGCTCTCGGCGACGGAGCCAGCGAGAAGACTCGCCAAATCGGTTTGGCTTATGCAAAGGGTATCGGGGCTACACGTGGTGGTGTCATTGAAACCACCATCGCTGAAGAAACTGAAACCGACTTGTTCGGCGAACAAGTTGTTCTGTGCGGCGGTGTCAGCGAGCTTGTAAAGGCTGCGTTCGATACACTGGTTGAAGCTGGCTACCAACCTGAAATGGCCTACTTCGAGTGCATGCACGAATTGAAGCTGATCGTGGACCTGTTCTACCAAGGTGGCCTCAGCTACATGCGCTACAGCGTGAGCAACACCGCCGAGTTCGGTGACTACACCCGCGGTCCACGCATCATCACGGCTGAAACTCGGGCAACCATGAAGCAAATCTTGACCGAGATTCAGAACGGTCAATTTGCCAAAGAATGGATCCTCGAAAACAAAGCTGGCGCACCAGCCTTTAAGGCAACTCGTCGTCGAGATCGCGGTCTGTTGATCGAACAAGTCGGTCGTCGTCTCCGCAAGTTGATGAGCTGGATTGATTCCAAAGAAGTGGTGTAGTAGCGATCGGCTGGACGGTTGATCCCGGATTATTCACAGGGGTGCGTTGTTGATTGGGTAGCGGAAGCTGATTTTTGGGTAGCGGAAGCCGTCCAGGCTTTCGTGGGCGACCGCATACGTTTAACTGCGTGTGCATCGCCCCGCGTTCTATGTCACTGGACGAAATGCTTGAGTACTTGTTGATTTTGTGAGCCGTCGGCGCTAGCCGCGGGTCTCGAAGTTGGGTGCGTGCATGGACTTGACTCGTACC
>JANRMD010000448.1:0-2671 GCA_033761895.1 Pirellulaceae bacterium
GGCTCGATGTGCTGGACGCCGGAGCGTTCGCAGAATGCCCTGCGCGAAGATGCTGGCGAGTTGCTCGCGACGCTGCGTGGCGTTTGCAGAATCCTGATCCATTCTTCGGCACTCCCATGAACCCATGCGGCGGACCACCAAGTCCTTCCCTGGGTTATGTATGCCGTACATGTTTCTCGATGTTCGCAGCGACTTTGGCGATTGGCGCGACATGTTTTCGTGTAGGCTCCGCTTAGGGAACCGGAAAGTACATTTCCGGCTCGCTATAGCGCTCCGGACAACGAATTAACCCGAGCCGGGTTATTGGGTAGAGACACCAGAGAGTTTCGGGCCAACGGGGGCGAAAGTGGCCTTTGGGGGCCACGGTGGATGTCGCGCGCGACGCGCAGAGAGAGACAAGCGAGAGTGCCAACTTCCGGCAAACACTTGCGATAGAACGCAAAAAGCCAAGGCCCGAAGACCTTGGCTTTTCGTATAACCCGGGGGTCTCGACTTTTCGCGACTCCCAATTCAAGTGGTGCGGGCGGAGCGGCCTTCGAAATCCGGCCAGAGACACGATCTTGTCGCGCGGCCTGATAACCCAGTTCGATGGTTGGAAATCAAGCCTGCTGGGTTATGGCCTATTGAGACAGTTTCTGCGGCTATCGGCCGTTAAGCCGGGGTGCCACTGGTTGTCTTCGCCATCGCCGCAATTCGTCGCGATCAATGAACGTGCTGTCAGCCATCAGCAAATCTCGACGCAAATTCGGAATGCGCGAAAGCGTTGTCAATGACTCGCCTGTAATCTCGGTGTTAGACAAGTACAGGGTTTCCAATTTTGGAAACCGTTTCAGGAAACCAACTCCGACATCGGTAATCTCCGTGCCGTCCAATACAAGCGATTTCAGGTCCGTAAGGACACCAAGGTTCTCCACAAAATTGTCGTCAACTTGGGTGTTCGCAACATTTAATGATTCAAGCATCGACAATTTACCAATGATTCTTGCACTTTCACTGGTGATCTTTGTTCCAGCAAGAGCGAGATCTCGCAAGTTAGCAAGACCAATCACAAGACACACTCCTGCGTCGGATACATCGTCATTCGCGATGACAAGCTGGTTGAGTTGTGTCAACTCCGCGAGTTTCCTAAGCCACTCATTCGTCGCGCCTACAGCTTGGAGCGATACGCATTTCAAATAGCGCAAGTGAGACAAATTCCTAGTGTGCGCTAACTGTAACGGAGTCCGTGACACATCAAGCTCGGATAATCGTCCAAAAAAAGCGAAGTCCACATCGACACTGTCATCGATTCGGCAATCCTGAATCTTCAAACGTTCCAGCCGACGAAACGCTTGCAGTTTCTTCCAAAGTGGCGAGTCGATAACGCAATTGGAAACGTACGCATCACTTACCGAGGCGTAAATCCGGCCATGCTGAAGCTGCGAAAGTGCAAAGAACGGACGATCGGCGGTGGAACCGGCGTCGAGACTGACCCCCAAGGAGACATGAGGCTCGTCCAGCAACGCATCGAAGGCTGCTGCTTCAATTCTAAAATGGATCAGTTCACGCGAAATCCATGCGCAGACCAACGAAAAAGCCAGCACGAGAGCCAGCAAAAACCTGGTGGAAAAGCGGAAAGACGCCGCTCGCGATTGTAAATGAAGAACTTGCATGGCTTAGGGTTTCTTGCAGCCGCGAACTTCAAAACTCCCGCAAATTCGCTTTGATTCAGCGGTTGGCAATCCACGAACTGGATTGCCATTGGGGCCAATCCCGGCTTCCATCAACCTCCGCATGTCTGCGTCACAGGTGATCGTGATGGTAACGGCATCACACCGTTGATTCTTATCACCGCACTCGTATCGATCCCGAGTTCCATCATCGCAGAACTGCTCTCGATTCTTGCACAGTGTGGCGGCAAACGCTCGCGCCTTCTCGAACACAATACGCATGCTACGAATCACGTTCTCCGCCTTTAACGGAGCCATGCCCCAGTCCGGAAAATCAGGAATCTTATTGTCCGCCGGAATTAGGTCCTGAACCATTCCAGTGAAGCACGACACCAATCCGACGTAATTTCCGCATCCGGTCACAATGGAGTCGTTCCACCCCGAATTATCTCGGATGAAATCGGTCGCATCAGGGCCAATATGGCCAGCAAAGATGCTGATATTACAATTGCCAGTGACATCGCCCTGCAACCCAAAGGCATCCGTGCGGTTTGTTGGATTACTCTGCACATACTGACACAAGCTCAATCCATCGACATACCCCCAGGGGTCCTGTTGCAGCCAGCGGCCGAGGGTGGGGCTGAGGTCGCGGTAGCGGAAATGGTAGAGGGCAGAGGTCAGGTCGAGGCGGCCGCCTTGGTACAGGTAGAGCCAATCGAAGATGGAGCTTGTTCTGGGTGCGAAGGCGGGAGTGAGGACGGTCGGGACGCCGTAGGCGGTGTAGCTGTAGCGCTCCTGCACGCTGCCACTGGCGTTCACGATCGCGTCCATGTTCCAGTTGGCGTCTTGCAGGGCGTAGAGACGTTCGCTGAGTGGGCCGCTGCCGCTGGGGGCGCGGTCGCGCAGCACCTGGTCGTCGATGTACCGCAGGCCCCAGACGAACTGCCGCTCGGCCGTGGTGGCCGCATCCAGCCGCTCCTCCAGCACCTGCCAGGCGCTCGTGTAGTAGTAGTGCCGGACGG
>JANRMD010000449.1:0-4851 GCA_033761895.1 Pirellulaceae bacterium
CGATGCGCGCTAGCCCCGGTGGCCCCTGCTTCGGTCATCAGCCGACGGGCGCTCGCCCCGGTTGTCCCCACGTCTACAAATGACAACCGGGGCTAGCGCCCATCAGCTAATAACCGGGTCGGCTAATAACCGGGGCTAGCGCCCATCGGCTAATAACCCAATGCTAGCTTCGGCGAATATTGAGCCTGTACTTTGTCACAAGCTGATAAGGCTGGGCATTTTGTAACGAATTCAGACTAGCTGGCGACCTGTGATGGCCGTGCCGATAGCGTCGGTAAATACCATCCTTTTAGGGGTGGCAATTTTTGGGCAGGCTGTTGACAATCGGGGTGGGCGTCCTTATATCTAACCATCTAGATTACGCATTTTTCCCAAAACGGTTTGGTGTAAAAGCTCGCGTAATCACTTAACTCGCTTACCGCGGGTTACGGCTAAGACTTACTAGCCAACTGTGGCCAGCCTTTCTGGTCATTGAAAAACTGTTTCCCTAGGGAGGTTCCGATGAGTCGATTTTTGGTTGCAAGCCTAGTTGTTTGCTCGGTAGTTGTTGCTTCAGCGGCTGACGCACAAGCTGGACTGTTCGCAAAATTGCGCGCTGGTCGTGGCTGCGGTAAGGCATCAAGCTGCGCTCCAGCTCCTTCGTGCTGCACACCTGCACCTGCATGTGCTCCAGCACCATGCTGTGCACCTGCTCCAGTTTCCTGTGGTTGCAGCGAACCAGCTCCAGCCTGCGGATGCAGCGCTCCAGTTTCATCATGCGGATGTGGCTCGACTGTGTCCAGCGGATGCAGCAGCTGCGGTAGCAGTGGCGTTGTCACCAGCGGTTGCACCAACTGCAGCCAAACCATGAACAGCGGTGCTATCGTTGAAGCCGCGGCTCCAGAAGCTGCACCACCTGCACCAGCAACTTCCGCTCCAGCTGCAGCACCTGCTGCTGCTCCAGCCGCAGCACCAACACCAGATGCAGCACCTGCCGCTGCACCAGCAGCTCCAGCTGCAGCAGCTGCACCTGCTCCAGCAGTGTAGTTTACCAACTGCAATTGCCTGCAATTTAATGTGAAGGCCGAGGGTAACACCTCGGCCTTTTTCTTTGATGGGGCGTTAATTGACCTTGGTGCAGTCCGCTGAAGTTGCTACGGTTCAAGGAGTTGACTTAAAAGTGGCGATCCAAACACTGGAAAACCAGGGTACAGACACATTCGATTGGTGCCTCATTCGGTGAGCCTGCGATCGACTGCAAATTATGAAGGAGAACGTCATGAAATTCGCTTGGCGTGCACTGTTGTCGAAAGCTGCAATTGGGTGTGCTGGATTCGGTTTACTGATGGCAAGCAGTGGCTGCCAGACATGGTCCCCATCCGCTTGGGGAGTACCAACTGGCACTCGTGTACAGCCACCTCCAACAGGAACAGTAAAACCTCAAGGCGCGTACTATAGCAATCCTCCGACGGGCACTGCTGCAGCCCCGGTCAAGGCAACAACCCAAGCCTCAGCGAACTCTCAATCTGCCCCAGTCGTGCAAGCCAGCGCGGTTAGCCCCTTAGGCTCCAGTGGCATGCCCGCTACGAACTTGAGCGACAGTTCAGGAACCTTCTCCAGCGTTTCCAAGGCCTTTGGATCCCAACCGACCGGTTTGCAGAACTCAAGTGATGCAAACGCCTACAGAGGACAAGTTAGCACGGCAGATTACAACGACAACGGCTCGGGCATGGCTCAGGTTGTTTCAGCAGGTTCGTTGCAAGGATCGGGCAATTACACCTCCGATAACGGTTTGGGTACAAGTTCCAGTGTTGGTGACAATGCGAACTTGCAATGGAAGACAGCTAAATAGACCCAAGTTTGAGTCTCATTAGGATCGGTCTCAAATGAATAACGCATCCTTCGTCGGAAGCTTCGCGGGGGAAGGTGCTGCAGGGGTCGCGTCACTCGACCCGCCTCTCATCCAACAAACAAAATCTGAGATCCGCGCGCTAGCTGGCGAAATCGCCAAGCTGGCACATTCTGCCGTTGAACCGGCTGCATTCTATCGCGGCTTCTTGCCTCGACTTGTAACCGCTATGGGAGCCGAGGGCGCTG
Organism: Pirellulaceae bacterium; assembly: GCA_033761895.1. Classification (GTDB taxonomy): domain Bacteria; phylum Planctomycetota; class Planctomycetia; order Pirellulales; family Pirellulaceae; genus Aureliella. The sequence continues at coordinate 2,077 of JANRMD010000449.1, forward strand.
CTGTCTGGCAGACCTATGAAAGCCTAACTAAACACGGCGAATTGGATGCTCGCACAATCGACGACCGAGTTGAGGGCCATCCCGACAGTAATGGCAAGCTTAGGCTGTTGGCGCACCAGTGCTTGGCGGATGAACTGATGACGACCGAGTCGATCACCAATTCGCAGCAAGATCGACGCGAAGCACAGCCTAATGTCAAACACGTAGTCCCGACCGAATCTCATCAGCGAATTCTAGAGTGTGTCATCGCGGAAGGCGCGCCGATTCTGGTCCCTCCGCAAACCGTCAACATCGATGCCGACCGTCCAACCAATCCGCTCGAGCACTCACTAATCGTAATCCCAGTGCGCATCGAAGACGAAGTTGAATATGTGCTAGAGGTGGTGCAGAGCTCATCCGGGGGACCTGCGGCCCAGCGCGGTTACTTGCGATTTGTGGCACAAATGGCTGACCTGATGGCCGATTTTCTCCGCCGTCAATCGTTGCGAGAACATGCGGCCCGCACCCTTCGGCTGCAACAGTTTGAATACTGGCTAACCTCGATCGCTCAAGCAGGGAATCCAGCGAGGCAATTGCGTCTGGCGGCTGACGGTTCGGCTGAATTGCTCAATAGTTCACAAGTCATTATCCTGCGCAGCGGCCGACGACCTAAGGTGCTCGTTGCCAGCGGCCTGGATTCGTTCGATCCTCGCAGTGAGACGATCATGGCGGCGCAGTCTGCCGAGCGTTTCTTGCGCGAACAGCCCGAGTCCAGCGAGCGGTGCCTAGACTTGTGCAAGTGGAAATCCGGAACAGAACGCTTGACCAGCGTCAGCAACCTATACGAGCTGCTGGTCAGCGAACGCTTGGTCCGTGTAAGGCTAGCCGAGCAGAGCGACTTGGTTGCGATACTGGCTCTGAATGAAGACGCTGCCCCATCCCCATCCGAAATGGAACGAGTTGCCTCGGCGTTGTTTGGCTTGGTCGATCAACACCCAGCTCAGGCAAACTGGATCCTCAAGTGGTGGCCATTTCGAACAGCTTCACGATCGACAGTTCAGCCGAAACGCGTCGCTTGGCAGCGATGGGCGATAAGAGTTGCCTGCGTGGGGATTGCAGTAGCGATTGCTTTCCTGCCCGTGCCACAGCGAATCACTACTACGGCAGTGCTGTCGCCCAAGAGCAAGAATTGCTACTACGCGCCGATCGACGCAACCGTAACAGAGATCAGCATTGGCGAGAACGAACCAGTGCTGAAAGGTCGCACGCTCTTGCAGCTTGAGAGCGTGGCGCTAAATCAAAGCCTAAATCGCTTGACGGACGAGCAGACCAGCAATCAAGTTCGTCAGGAGTATCTAGAGTTTGCAATGTCGGCAGCAAATGCCAGTGTCAAAGCCGACCGGGATCTAGAAGTACGACGGATTGGTGCAGAACTGGAGCAGGTTAAAGGAAAAGTCGCGGCGAATGAGCGCGAGCAAGCCTTCATCCGCGCGGAGATCGCCAAGCTGAAGATTGTCGCACTCGAAGACGGAGAGCTCACCTCGTGGGACATCTCCAATCGCTTGCTGGGTCGGCCAGTGGCCAGGGGCGAATTGCTGCTTTCGACTTGCGAACCAACTACGGATTGGGAATTGCAAGTCTCCATACCCGAGCATCGAGTCGGGTTGGTAGGCGATGCATTTCAGCAATACGCCGGGCAAACCGTTCCAATGCGTTTTTCGCTTACCAGTCATCCAAACCTGCTGATAGATGGCCAGTTGACTTGGATGGCGGATCAAGCCACCCGCAACGCAGGTGGCGCCAATGTCGTCCTATCCAAAGCCGCCATCGTCGGCAAATTGCCTCTGAAAAAAGAAGGTGCAATCGCGCACGTTACCATCGACTGCGGCCGAGTCCCTGCGATTTGGTTGGTCATTCGCGATGCCTATTGGGCCTGCATATCGCGTTTGAAAATGATGTGGTAGCTCTTTGCAAAATACAAAATGTAAAATGCAAACGGCTACAATTGAGACAATTGTGCGACAATCGATGTCTATTCCGCTAAATCGCCCAATTGCATTCGTAATCGGCGTAGCACTCGACTGCGAATTTGACGAACTGTGGCAGCAGTTATGTTGAACTCTTTTGCGACGATATCGGTCGGCAACTGATCGATGACTGTTCTCTGAAATATGGACCAAGTTCTGGACTCAAACTCTGCTCGAACTTGTTCGAGGCCTCGTGCGACAACCGCTTGCAACTGGTCAGCATCGCTTGGTTCTTCCGCAGGTATGGAAGACTCGTCGGGCAGTTCGGTGAGGCGCTGTAACGCGGTACTGCCGCCCGCCCCAGGAGTTTGCATCTTTGCTTTACGGACAGCGTCTTTGATTTTGTTGGCTGCGATGGTCCACAGCCAACTGCGAAATGCTCCACTGGCTTTGGCAGCTTCAAAGCGCCCTAGCGACCGAGCCACGGCCGTGAAAACTTCCTGAACACAGTCGGCTGTGGTATGCGAGTCCAATCCACACCGCGAGCACCAATGCGCCACCAGCGGTCCGTACAGCTCAACCAACTCTTCCCAAGCCGCCGATTGCTGCCCCCGGGCTCTCGCAATCAGACTCATCCTGGTCGCGCCCGAGTTTTTCGATCCGGAACTTTTCGAGCCTGGTTCAGTCGCATTCACCACCGTTTTCTCCGGCATTTTCGTGTTTCCCCAAAGTCCTGTCACGCAGTTTGAGTTCTAGAAAGTATAGCCAACTTCAAGACTTACGCTTCGGGTTGCGAGAGACCGAAACTCGCAACTTCAAGACTTACGCT
>JANRMD010000450.1:0-5058 GCA_033761895.1 Pirellulaceae bacterium
TTATCCGATTAGTATACGATCCAGTCTTTGACGAAGCCAGTTTGGCTCCTCGTCGACCAAGCACAAGTTCGGATGTTTCCAAAAGCCCGAATGCGTTTTCGCCGCCGCTGCATTTGCAATTTCAGCATTGTGTCTTGCCCCATCCATACCGAGTGAGTCCAAAAGACAGGACTTGAGTGAGAAGTGCAGGTAATCTTGGATGGGAAATTGTGTTCCAACCCCACGCATCTCATCTAGAACTGACAGCGCTCTTCACTGCGTGATTGCAGATTTCCGAGGGTGCGGCTGAAAGTGCATTCGCCCATGTGAGAGAACTGCATCAATGAGAGTTGAGTCTACCAGCAACGCATGACCAGGTACAGCATCAAACGCGTTCGCAGTAATGTATTTGGCAGCGGCATCTGGCGCAGTTCCGCATGCAACGAGGTAGAGCCAAAGAATGGTTGGCGAACGATTCCATCCGGCCATGCAGTGAACGTACACACGTCCCGCGTCGCTTGAAAGTTGTGCGTGAATCGTATTGAGGGCATCGAGGGCATTAGCGGTTGGAATCCGTGTCCGATCTTCAATGTTGATCCACGTAACGGTTCGGAATGGGCCATCAATACAAGTTAGTAGGTTCGGTGTGTCGCTGACGTTAAGTACGTCAGTGATGCCAAGTGCACGCAGAGCGTCAAGGCGCTCTCGCGATGCGAAACGCCCAACGTAGAGGTCTTCAGTCACACGGTACAGGAGCGGTTCTCCGATTTAAGCATTAACTGAAATAGTGTTTGAGTTTTGGCATAACGAATTGCGACCGCGGCGATCGCCAAATGCAGAAAGTTGCCCCAGAGCAATCCGGGCCCCTGTGCCGATCATTGTTCGCCGCTTTACTCAATCCCAAAACCAATTAAGTACTCCGAGGGATCGTAATGGCAGACGAAAGCAACAAAAACCAGCTTCAGAAAGTAAATGCCCAGGCACAAGACGCGTTTCTTAGTTTTCGATCCTTCCGAAAATCGTTCGGTGAATGGCTGACACAATCCCCAAAGCAATGAAAGTGGCAACAGGATTGGTCCCGCAACAGTGAGTATCGCCCCGGTCGCTCCAAGTACATAAGTCACACGGCAGACAATCAGCGACCCTGATTCCTCACCAAGCCCAGGAGGACGTCCCGATGCGACGGTAGTCAGTATCCAGCACGTGTATATTAACGCCAAAGTTATTGCAGGATGCAAATAAACCAACCACCACAGTGCAATGCGCACTCGAGTGCCCGGCTCTCTCGTGTCGGTCAATAGTGTCGAACTGTAGGGATTTGCGTTGTACATTTGTGTCGACGAACGACCGCGATCACCCCGTCGCGGCGAAAGATTTCCCATTGTCAAAACGCTTGGCTCAGCGACTGCGGTCCATCGCTAGGTTCGCCTGCATCTACTCTCCGTCCATGGCCCATTGCGCGGGATCGTCGACCGGTTGCGGCAATCGCCCCCGGAGCCACTCAACGCATTTATCCGGAGAAAATGACGGATCAGTTGACTCAATCACCCACGACAAAAATTCAACGCCGCCATTCATGTAGGGCGGCGGCGAAACTGGCATAAACACCGACGGCAAACGTTCGTTCAATGACAGGTAGTTTAAGACGTATCCAAGTTCCTGAACATGTCGCCAAGCCAGTTTATGCCCGGTATCCAGCGAAAACTTCACCCACCAATTCCCGTTATCGAACACTCCGTGTCCAATGGATTTTTGACCGGCAGGAAGATCAATCGCGGGAAGCCTTTCAAGAAACTGGAAGAGGGCATCAAAGTTGTGATTCATGGGAGTTCCTTCATATCGGCCGACCATTCGGGTGCATTGGATTGTTATCGGCCATTTACGGATCTATGACTGGAAGCAGATCTGAGTATTGTTCGATTTGCGATCCAAAGCCATCAAGGTCCCAACGGCGATGGTCAAAGTTTCGACTAAGGAAGTCCGCAAGAACCGTATGACCAGCGCGTTCAAGTGTCGAAGTCAGTCATACGCTGCGAAATCTCTTATTGGGCCGATAACGCTTGCGATCATCTAGCCGCCGGAGTGATCGCTCCCTTGTCAAAACGCACCGTTCGGCAACTTTGGTGCATCCGATTGTTCGCCGCGATTACGGCGGAAACCCACGGAATACTCCATCGGCTTCGACAGCATTCGCGAAATCTTCAAAGTCCATGTTGGCAATCGACAAATTATTTTCGATTCCCTGAATCTGAGAAGGGATCGCGCGAAATGATCTGATCTGGTCAACCGGGGTTTGACTGGGTTGGCGTTCGTAATCCTTCGGATCAAGACTTTGAGGTGAGAACCCAATGACAAGTATCGGGTGCTCACCATTCTCTATCGTCGTCTCGTCTACAACGAAAACGACGAATCCGGGATAGCCTGTCGGAAGTGCGTGAACCAAGTCATTGCAATCAAGATTCGCATTTGCTGAGTCATCAACGAATTGGACGTTCGCGTAGAATCGCATTCGCGTAATTGGATCCCTTTGCGGTGCAGAGACCTGTGTTTTTACTAATGCCCAGGATTCGTCGTTTGAGAAATCCGTTCGAACGACCCAGGGATCGATGTTGTTTTGATTTGGCATGTCGTAATCGGACTGAACACAACCAGTAGTCAAGAAGAGCAGCAGAAGGATGGATGGTACGTTTTTCATTCTCAGTCGGCGAAACGACCGCGTTCAAGTGGTTCGAGGAGTTGATTCAATAATACGTGCGACGTTGCCGAGAACTCGGTTGCAACGCGTTGTTACGTGGCATTCTTTGAGCGCCACTCGTGCTCCAACATAGCATATGTGAAGTCGTCAATCCAATCGTTTCCTTCGAGATTTGCGTGAACGAAGTGCGCCTCTAGTCGCATATCAACTCGTTCCATTAGTTTCCAGGAACGTTCGTTACGAGTGTCAGATTCGTGTGAGCCCCAAGAAGATCAAGAAGTTCAAAATCCGGATTCGCGAGATCACTCGACGCAATCGAGGCGTCTCGATGCGAGCCCGCGTAGTCGAACTTCGCCGATACCTTCAAGGTTGGGTAGGCTACTTTCGGTTAGCCCCGCTGAAGTCACTTTACGAAGACCTCGACAAGTGGATGCGTCGCCGAATGCGCGCCTGTTTCTGGCGACAGTGGCGACATCCACGCACGCGGATTCGTAACTTACTTAAGCTAGGCGTACCGAAGGTCGAAGCCATCACGCATGGCTGTAGTAGTAATGGCCCTTGGGTAATGTCAACGAGCAAAGCTGTCCACATGGCTTTATCGCTAGACTTTCTCAAGCGATTAGGAGTTGTAAGCCTACTAGAGATCTGGACCAAGCTGGCTTCTAAGAGACGAACCGACTAGTGCGGACCCGCATGCTAGGTGGTGTGGCAGGGGCCCTGGAGCAATCCGGGCCCCTATGCCGATTTTGTTAGTGGGTCGTCGTGCGTTGGGAGGAAGTTATTGGATATAGGTCGGCGAGAGTTCTCCAAAAATCGCGAATTACTTCTGCATTTCCGTCGTGAAATTGGTCAAAGTAGCCTTGAAGTGTCCAGTTATTCGGCCCCCACCAAACGCCACCATCGTTGTCAATCTCTCGGTGCCAAAAAAATGGAACCGTCGCGTCCGTCGTGTAAAACAGAGAATTGTGAAACAAGATGGGATCGTCTTTATCATCTAGAATTCGGTACAAATCCATTTCGCACGCTAATACCTCGTAGTGTTTATCGCGAGTCAGTGAGTTGTGTTCGCGCACCCACCACCGGGTATCAATGGTTTCCGGAGCAGTCCAATCGCCATCGACGCGGCATATCCAGTCTTTGCGCTCTAGATCGCACAACTCTTGGAGCAAACAAAAAGCCGACTGACCAATTCGATCTGCCAAATCATTCGCGGAAAATGCTTGATCAGCGGCAGATTCCGATAAACTCCTGGCAAGTCGACAAGTCTTGTCAAAATTTCCTACGAATTGAACAATCAACGTCGTACCACACCATAGCCCACTAACGGCTACGCTAACCCGGTTGCCGCGAGCGAGCTTCCATTTCAAAAACCCGTCATCGGCAACTCGGGTTCAGCGTTTTGTTATGCCCTGCTTCAGTGCAGACCTATTGTTCCGAATCGTAGCTTGGCAGCGGCAATGAGATCTTGGTTTTTAACCCACGCCAATAGTCGCTCGTCGATTGTTGAGGCCAAAGGCGCCAGGGAAGATTGGAAACCGGAATCATCAAGGTAATCGGGGTTGTGTACAATGACTGGATACATGGGCACGGAGCAATCAATACACTCGTAAATCCCAGATCCGTGCGACACAAACGGCAACAGTGTACTGGGCCAATTCCAATTTGGAACTTGGCCATTGCCCTCAATGCAGTAGCGAAACATGTCAACGAGATCGTTCATTTCAGGTTCATCATGTACGGGAAATATGCCATAGCCCGGTCCGACATCACCGTTTGCAATCTCCGTGTAGATTCGGGAAAGAGTGATTGGCAGTTTGAAGCCAAGCTGTGCTTCAACCGCTGCGATCGTATCGGGCGATACGGGCTTCGATTGCCCTTCGGGCTCCTTTCCGTACTCCGTGCGCGGTGGAGTCGCGACAAACTCACGAATCAGTCTGAGGATTTCCATGGTCACGACTCTGGGGCAGAACGGCGGCCATAACCCATTCGCCGAGGTTGATGTTGATGTAAGTAGACGCGCGATCGGCGACTTGGGTTCATGGCTTGGTTATTTGGCCATTCGTGCCTGCTCGATGATCGTACCCGAAATGATAGCACCATTCTATGTCGTTTGCGCGGCCAACAGCCAATCGGATCTTGCCAACGTATGGAGTCCTTATCATACCTTTAGGCCCCATCTCGCCGAGTCTACATTCGCACCAGTCAATTGCGTCTCTCTCAGTAGCAACAGAAAACGAGACCTCGATTGGGGTCAAGCATTGATCGTTGATGAAAATGCAGTTCCCGAGTAGGTACATCTCTGTTCGAGCGCGTTTATCAACGATCTCAGCATAGATTCCGTCAAGGCTATCGTTCGAAAGAATGCTGATCTCGTGAAAAAGTTG
>JANRMD010000451.1:0-7158 GCA_033761895.1 Pirellulaceae bacterium
TCTTGCTATGGTCCCCAATATCACCTCATCTGGTGAAGTTACAAATCGTATTCGCACCTGTTGCCCCATTCGGACGCGTGGGAAATCTCGCTGTGAGATGAAACCTTGAACCCAAGCGCGACCGAGATCATGGATTTCGAAGAGCGGTTCATCGGGTTGGACTACATGCCCCAAGAATTTATCGAACCCCATGATCACGCCATCGATAGGAGCGAGTACCGGCAAGGTAACCATGAGTTGTTTGCTTGTCATCAAGTTATCAATTTGCTGGTCGGTGACCCCTGCCGTTTTTAACTTTTGGATGGCAACATCCCGTCGACTGGCGAATTGATTGAGTTGACTTTCATTTTCCCACAGTTGCCGTGGAGCAATACCGTCCTTGGCCAACCGAAGGTTTTCAACCATCGTTTGCTTCGCGTTGAAATTCAAGCTCGCTTGAAGCAAATCGATCTGTAGATTTTGAAACGCTTGACTTGTGACTTCGGCGAGTACTTGGCCTTTACGCACGCTCTGACCGCGATCGACGAGTATCCGAAAGATTGCACCACCGAGTTGCGCCGATGCAATACTCCGATTGGTTGGGGGAACGTCGACAATGCCGTCGATCGTGATCGTCTCAACGATCGACTCCGATGCAGCCGGTGCCGTCTTGAGGCCAATATCGCGAGCCGACTCGGGGCCTACCTTAAGAACACCTTTCGCAAAGAAGCTTCCGAGTTCATGACTTCCTCGAGTCACTACGCGATCGCCTGGATAAAGGCTACCACCTAGGACTTCTATCAGGTTCCCCGATCGTTTCCCAAGCACAAGCGGTTGCTTCTTGTAGGTTGAGGCAACCGCTGTTTGCTCTTGCTCAATCAGGACAAATCGTTCAGTACCGTCGCGAATAACTGAAGGGACCGGTATGACAAGATGATCGGTGGCTTCGATGGACTCAACTTTCACTTGTCCCGTCATCCCAGGCAACAAAATAGCCTGGCTATCCAATTCGTTTTTCATGGTCGCCCACACTGTACCCAAATGTGTATCTGGGTCCAAATAGGAATCCACCACATCGACCGTCCCAACATGTGGATTTGTGGAGTCGGTGGTCAGTTGAAACTCGATTGGCTGACCTACCGATACACGAGTCAAGTCTTTCTCCAAAACTTGGATCTTTAGCCACACACTTCTCAGATCGATAATCTCGAACAAATGTTCCTTTGGATCGACAACCTTGCCTACGGACAAATCGGCATGAGTTACGATGCCATCGATCGGTGACCGAAGCTGCAAGAGTTGCGAGTGGTTCTCCTGTGGCGAATGCAGGATCGCATAGAGCATTGCACGTGGAAGCTGCAGGGATTGCCACTTCACTGAGGCTAATTCGACTGCAACCTGGTCTTGATCCAGCTTCAGCTTGGCTTCGATCAAACGAACTCCGGGGATAGCTCCACTTCGGCTTGCTTGGCCGATGTTTTCAACTAATTTCGACGACAGAAGAAGGTCTACCTGCGCGGCTCTCAGTTCGAGTATGAGCTGTTCTAGTTCTGGACTTTTCATCTCGGCCAGCACTTGACCAGCCTTCACCGTTTCTCCTGGGCTAACTTTCATGTCTACGATTCGCCCTGTCAACGGTGACGCAATAACAGCGTGACGCGCCCAAGGTACGACGATTGACCCATAAGCAACCAAGGATTGCGAAAGCTTCCTGGATTCCGCTTCGACAGTCTGGACGTCCAGCGTCTCGCGAGCTGCCGTGGTGAGTATCATGCTCCCCGTTTCAACATTGACCTCCATACCTCGAGTTGGTAACGGACGGTGGCCTTCATGAGCATGTACCAATGAACTTACCAGCAAAACAATTAAAAGGAAAACGGTGCGCATGGTTGCAGCAATCGTTATCGATCGCGATGATTCTTGTTTGGAACGACCTAGATATAAAGCTGCGTAACTCAACGTTTTGGTCCGCTCTCGCTGCGAAGCTTGGCTATATTTGCAAGCGTTGTATCCGCATTACGAAGTGCCTTGGCCTTGCAGCCATCACAGCAAAGGAATAACGTTTCACCCTTCACTACAACCTTCACTGGTGTCCCCATGGACCCAAGCAAGCTATCCGTGATGACGGCGCAGTACTTTTGCGAGTCGACCAAAGAGCGATCTTCTTTATCCAGACCGGCTAGTGCTTCGGCAATTTCCTTGTCGAGACTGCCTGCTGAGGAAACTTCGTCCGCAGAGTTCGGTACTTTTTTTTCATTCCCCGTCGAACCGGAGCCCGCTTGCCTACCACCCTGCACATAGTCCTCCGGCGATTTCAAACTGTCAGGCTCTTCTTTTGCCATACGAACGAATTCATCAACGCACGGTGGACAACAGAATAGATATTTTTTTCCGTCGACCTGCCATTCAATTTTTGGATTTGCTTTCGTGAATGTCACTGGACAAATGATGTCGCCAGATTTGGGAAACATGTCGTGTTTCGACATGAAGCCGCGAAATTTCACCCCCGCCGACAGTTTACCGTTGGCATCGATATCAGCTTGCGTATACTTACCACCTGGTGTGAAGTAAAGCTTTTGTTCCTCGGTACCAGTAACCGCCGCCGGCATACCGTTATCGTGTTGCTGAACTGCGGTGGTGAATCCGACTCGGAATCGTTCTGTACCAATTCGCAAATTTGGAATAGTGACGTCGATCGCTTTGCCAATCGCTGAATCTGGCAACCGCCCTACGAATTGCGATGTCTTGCCGATGGCGTCTCCATCTTGCGGAACTGCCTCCATCTCAATTGGCGTAGCTTCTGTCTCGCCTTCCGCTTTGATGTATGCCTTTACAAGCTGGACATCGACTTCTTGGACGCGTGTCTCGTCGGCGCCAAGCATTAGCAATCGAAACTCGCCAACCTTCTCGACGACTGCTTCGGCATGATAGCTATCCGATCCAATAGGAATTACGATCCCACCGTGAGCTCCAGGTACATGTGGGTGTACATCGTCGGTAGGCTTGTCCTGCTCTGTCGCCGAAGCCTTTGCAGTCCCGCCTACCTTTAAATCTTCGGGTGTTTTTGCCGTGGAAGCTGGTTGACTACATCCAACCAAGACCACCGTTCCTAGTGCGGAAAATGTCGAGATGATGGCGACCATTCGGAGAGTTTGTAACATATTAGCATCCTGAAACGAGTAGTCGGAATGGAAAACAACTGATTTGCATCGGCCAAACGTAACATTTGGAACGGAGTTCAGAAACACCAGTCTCTCATTGGATGCTCTTGCAACAGAAGTCCTTCACGAAATTTCTGCGAAATCGTGTGCGTCTAAGCGGCTCGTCGATGGCATTCGAAGCGTTTTCGCTCACCGTTGCAATCCAGAGGATGCAAAAAGCGTGACAAATGGCAACAGCGATTTCCTGCTGGAAATGCGACTTTTTTGAAATTTTGCAAATTCCGTGAAGGATCGTGTCTCTTAGAACATCCCAACTCAACGTTGATTTTCGCTTAGACTAAGCTTGCGGGGAGACTATGACGAAGTGTATTGTTAGTGCGTTCGCGATGGTTTGTGTGTTTTCGTCTTTGACATACGCTCAGTCCAATTGCGGGTGATCGAAGGGTTCGAACTCGTTTGCAAACACCAGTTACTCAAGCTTGCCCGCACGGACCTACTCAAATGTTCAAGCAGCGGGTTACGTCGTTTGGGATTCACGTCCTGCTTTTAAAGTAAGTAATGTTCCAGCAAAGACTTTTATATTTGCCGCACCGTGGATGATTTCATCACCAAGTTCCTGTCAGTCGGCATGCTGCACGCGACCGAGTTCAAATGACGGTTTACCAGCAATGTCGGGTATATCTCCGAATACGATTATCCATGGCCCATCACTTCCTATGGGCCACCCAACGACTTTGAAGTTCTTGCCCTCATCCGGTTTTCCCGCCCCAAGCCCGAGCTGGCCAATTACAAGCGCTCCTGCGACAAGTAATCCGCACGCGGGACATCAGCACTAGCCACGTTGAAATTTCGGTTTAGACTCTTACCTACGATTGTTCTTGAGGCCTTGGGAAAGATATCGCGAGTCGACTTTTTTCGATTGTGGAGGGAGTGTTGAAGAATTACGACGTGCTCGTAAGCGAACTTATTAACCGTTGGCGAGCAGACGTCGGCGGAACGTACCGAACATGGTTTCTTTGGGATGAGAGGCTCAAGAACTTTCGCTCGATCCGTCGCGGGTTGTCTGTGGTTGTTAATGAAATTGCAAGTAGCAAATTTGGCAACGCCTATCGCGAATCGTCGCTTGAAACAGTCGTGCATTCGATCGCGGAGCAGCGACAAATCTTTCGCGGTGCAGATCATGCCTTTCTGTGGAAACCAAAGCTTCGCATTCCCGACATCTACGAAAACAGTGAAAACCAGATTGCCTTCGGGAAATTTCTGGACACATGCATTTGCTGTTCGGATGGCTCGGAAATAGTAGCTGCTATCCGGGCGCTTGACGCGAAGCAGATCAAAGGCCTTGGGCCAGCCGCCGCAAATTTGTTGTACTTTTTGCATCCAACGTCGATCGTCCCGTTTAATACGGCAATTGTAAAGGGCTTCAATGCGTTGATGGACGCGAAGGTCAAGTTGGGCAGTTGGGAGGCCTATTTGGCGATGCGCGAGAGTGCGTTACGACTGAATCAAGAGCATCGCTCGTTGTTTTCGAACGATTTAGGAGCGATTGCCGGATTGTTTTTCGACATTGGCTCCGGTAGATATGCTGCGCCGCCCCGAGACGACGATGCAGTCGCTAGGCAAGCTTGGGAAGCAGATCTGCAAAAGGTTCGCGCAGAAAGTGCGGCGTCTCAGAAAATGCGAGAAAAAACCGACGCACAGGATCGTACTCATACGGAAATACAGGGTTGGCTGCGGGATCTTGGCGTATCACTCGGCTTCGCAGTTTGGATTGCATCCAACGACAAATCAAGCAAATACGAGAGCGGAAAGTTGGGGGACGGTTGTCTCGATCAACTTCCCGAAGCGATTTGCAATCAGCCAGGAGCGGACGCAATAAGGTTGATTGATGTGCTGTGGCTAGATTGCAGTTCCAAGGCTGTCATTGCCGCATTTGAAGTCGAACACACGACATCGATTTATTCAGGAATTGTTCGTATGCTCGACTTGGCGATGGGGACGCCGGAGGACGAATTGCATGGATTGTTTTTGGTAGCACCAGATGATCGAGAAAATGAAGTCAGAGCCCAGATGCGCCGTCCAGCTTTTACCAACATTCAGCATCTAGGTATTCGCTATTTGCCATACAGCGAACTCGAAAAACATCGGACAACTATTGCACGATTCGGCGAAAGCATGAAGGGGATTTTGGCGATTTCCCATCCTATTCCGTAGTTTTACAGGCCAGAGACTGGTTTTTGTCTTGCTGGAAAATTAAACGCTTAAAAACCTACTGAATCGTGAAGAAACGGAATGGCTGCGGCATCCAACTTTTAAGGCTACCAATGGTCGCAAGGTTATTGAAGACTAATCGCCCATCTCAAGGAAGAGAAAAAACAATGAAAAACAAGGTGTTGATCAGTCAATCATGCGCTGTATTGCTTTTTAGTTTAGTGGTCGTTGGTTGTGCTAGCGATCGATTCAACTGGCTCGGTAGTATGCCTAATGCCAGCAAGCGCTCTATGACGCAGAAGCTATGCCCGGTAACTGGTGAGCCCCTGGACTCCATGGGAGGTGCTATTCCCGTCAAGGCTAATGGCGAGACAATTTATGTCTGTTGCAAAGGTTGTGTAAAAGCTGTCAACAACGATCCTAAAAAGTATCTCGCGATCGTTCGTAGCGAGTCGTAGTGCATTTGGCTGTATCGCCAAGAGGTTGGTTACACTTTTCTTCAAGGAGGATAGAAAGATGTCGAAGTTCACTTACACCATTGTTTTGGTGGCTCTAATGCTATTCAGTATTTGCTCTGGCGGTTGTGCGACGTCAGGACGTGGCGGGGGCTATGGAAGCTCGGACGGGCACGCCGGTCATAGCCATTAAATTAGTTGCTTCCGCCCATGCGGTCACCGCTTACCAACGGCGTAGCAAGTCAAATTGGGGCGAGGGTCCCAGCAAGTCCTTGTTCCATTTTTTTACGGTTTTCGTACTAGACCGAAATCTGACTCTAGACTTTTGCGTGCCCAGTGACATCTTAGAAAAGAGTTGAATCGCGAGGGCAGTGGAGCGCATACCGTTTCGTCGGCGCGTGCAGGTGGAAGGCTGACCGCGATTGCGCTTCGGAACGCTACAGAAATTGAGACGCTATTCGCACCCGGTTAGATTTATTGTCGATTTTCGCTTGGCACTTCCGATGAATAACGATCGGTTCAGTGGTAGTTTTCTTGACAAGGAAGTTGAAAAATGAAAATCGCTTTAGAAACGAAGCTGACACTATTGCTGGTTGCCATTTCATTGATGGCTGACACTGGTTGTGCCAATACTAGGCTCCCGTGGGGGACCAGTACGGCTGCTCCTCGCATGACGGCTGCCCAATACGCGCAGCAAGCTACGTTGAATGGCAACTCTAATCTAGAAAATGAACTGGCGAAGGAGGACTCGAGTTCGCAGTCCGACGCTATCAGACCTGTCTCAACTAGGTCGAATAGCAGGTCAAGCGGAAGCTGTTCTTCCGGCTGCTGTAAGTAATGTATCAATTGCTCCGATTGTAACGATAAGTCGAGTCATGCCTGAGAACGGTAGCGATAATTCCCGCAGTGCAGAGTAGTCGGCACCTTCCATATCCGACAATCTAGATAACCAAAACGACTATCGCTTTACGAAAATTGTGGCACGGCGGACTTCGCCGTGATTCTCGGTCGAAACGACTGATCCATTATTTGCCCAACTAGACTGCCTTTTCAACCAATGAAAACCTTGGTTTGCCATGAAGAATAAGAATAAAATCATTGCTCAAGCGGTCGTAGCGTTCGCTGTCGCAAACACTTTGGGGTGCTCCCCGCGTCCGCAGGTTAGAGGCTCGATCACTGCGGATGCTCACAAATCCCCATTTCTAGTGTCAACCAACCCTATAGAAAACTCGAAATTGGCGATTAATCGTCTCCCCAAGACCTCATCGCCAATCACTAAAGTGTCCCATCAACCCGCCAGCGATGAAGGTGCTAATGCGTTTGTAACCGTTGCAAGCGCCATTCAATCGACG
>JANRMD010000452.1:0-14172 GCA_033761895.1 Pirellulaceae bacterium
GTGCTACCGTCTCGAGTAACCATTGAGAAAGTCGCTTACTCCAGACCGGGCGCCCCTCACCCCCCGTCCCCCTCTCCCCGGAGTACCGGGGCGATGGGGAGTTCCTTCGTTCGTGACTGTGTTGCCTGAAGAGGAACAAAAGTTACATAATCGGATTCTGCCTTATCGCTATTTGTCGCACAGCCCAGGCGGAGCCTGCAAGGCAGTGGGTTCCCAGGCAGAGCCTGGGAACCAGAAACCAACACTTTCTTAATTCAGCCGAAGCTGTAACCCAATTGCCGAACGTACTCGAGTGCGTCTTCAAGTTCGATTGTCTGCACGCCTGGAACTCGGCCGCCTCGATCGCATTGGCAGAGCAACAAGAGTTCTTCGTAGCTCTCATTCTCTTGCATACGGCGGTGAGCTCGCGCGCCGATAGTTCCATCGAGAATCTTATGAGCTTCCATGTGGTGCTCGATCAACCAAGCGGTTCGCGGGCTGATAAAGCCCTCGAGAGCTTCAAGTCCTGAAGCAACATGGTCGTCTTTGTCGATCCCCTTGCCGACATCGTGCAACAACGCAGCCAACAGGAACTCTTCATCGTAGGGCAACTCATCGCAGGCTAAATCGAAGACTTGCAAACTGTGATAGAGCACGTCGCCTTCGGGATGATACTTGGGAGATTGCTTTACGTTCTCCAGCGGCAACATCAAACTCAAGAAGACTTGGAAGCGGTCTGGGGTCTCGTCCATCTCTCCCAACGATTGCTCAATTTGCAAATCGGGATACTCCTCGGCCATAAACTCTTCGAGCTCAGCGATGCTCGCCCGTTCAATGGGTTTGCCTGTGATTGAACTTTTAAAGACATGATTGATTAGGCTCGCCGAGTAGACCGTCAATTCGACGGGAAAGGTATCTTTTAAATGGATGTGCGTGTAGACGCGTTCGATACCATCTTTGCGAACACGTTTGTGTTCTACGTCGTAGAACAGCATCTGTTCGTCCAGGCAAGCGGTGATGGCTTCGAGACTGTCTGAGAAAACATGCAGATCGATATCGGATCCACGACGTACATGGCCTGTAAAAGTACTACCAATCAAGCGTGGCTTGAAGCGTTCGAGCAACCGCATGACCCGCAGTGCCACCAACCGCATCTGCAGCAGATTGTCTGTCCGCGCTTGTCCTTCGTGTAAACGAGCCAGCGATTGGATTTCGTCGCGAATCTCGGCGTTTGTAGGAAGATCGGCGGGTTTAACCCAGCCTTTACAGATGTGCCGCGACGCTTTCTGCTTGGCGCGGTAATATTCCGATTCTTGCCGGAAGTACATCAGTCGGGCAGCTTCGAAAGTGATCTGCCGACGCAACTTGCTTGGATTCATTGAAAGCGCCATAGCCCAGGCGGCGCAAATGTGGGCTCGGGAAAGTGATCATCTAGAATTGTCTAGGTCCTACCTATTACGATACACACAGTCCTCGCGTGAGAGAAGTGGTATTTTGAGAATCGCGGCGAAGGTACAAGCCAAGCCATAGCGAGCCCCATGGAAACGCCATAGGAAACACTAAATTGAAAACAACTAAGTCTAACCCTGGACCGTATCGAAAACTTCGATTCAATTCAATCGCTGATGTATATCAAGAGCTCGACAAAATCGCTGAGCTCGACCGAACAGGAAAGTTATCGACTTCGGGGAATTGGACCCCGGGGCAGATAATGGCTCATCTGGCCGCCTGGATCGAGTATGGCTACGACGGATATCCAATTAAATCGCCACCGTGGTTTATCCGTTACATCTTGCGATTGCGGCTCAAGCAAATGCTGGAGTCAGGTATGCCGAGAGGCGTCAAGATTCCTGGGATTCCAGGAGGCACGGTCGGGGCTGAAGATATGCCCATCGACCAAGGCATCGCCCGTTTCAAGAAGGCTCTGCAGCGGTTGGAGGCTCGCGAAGAGGCGCCTTATGACAGCCCTGCGTTCGGCAAGATGAGTCACGATGATCGCATTCGATTGAACTTGCGGCACGCTGAGTTGCATCTGGGCTACCTGCATAGCTCTTGAGTGTTACAATCGTCCGAGCTTCGCTTCCGACGCCATGCAAGCCAAACACCAAAACGGTTTGTGCTTGGATAAGCGGCGGGTTCTGCGGATGAGGACGTCCGCGCTCCTGAAAACCCGACCAGCGGACTGGTACGTCGACAGACACTGCCTGCGATCCACTTCCGTTACTGGCCTAATACATAAGCGAAGATCAGCGGAGCTACGATAGTCGCGTCGCTTTGAATCATGAACTTAGGGCATTCTGGCGACAGTTTGTTCCAAGTGATCTTCTCGTTGGGCGGCGCGCCTGAATAGCCTCCATAACTCGTTACAGCATCGCTGATTTGCGAAAAGTAGGCCCACAAGTTGGTTTCCTCTTCAAGATCCTGAATCAGCATAGGGACCGCACAGATAGCGAAGTCACCTGCGATTCCGCCACCGATTTGGAAGAAGCCAATTGGCGATGATTTACTCTCTCGGCGATACCATTCGGTAAGCATCTGCAGTTGTTGAGTTCCACTTTTCAGCGCTGCGTGGGATTTGACGGTCCCATCCATGACGCGAGCGGTGAACATATTGCCGAGCGTGCTGTCTTCGGAGCCTGGTGAAACGATGGGGATCCCCTTTTGTTTCGCGGCGTAGACCCAGCAATCTTCGATCGGTATTTGATAGTGCTGCTTCAGGTCCTCTTCTTCGAGCACTTTGTAGAAATACTCGTAAGGGAATTTCCCTTCCCCCTTCTCAGCTTGTTCAACCCAGTATTTGGTGAGACGCGCCTGCATATGCTTCATGACCGTTTCGGGGATGCAGGTATCTGTGACTCGGTTATAGCCCGAATCGCGAAGGTTGATTTCGTCTTGAACGCTTAGCGCCCGCCAATCCTTGATGACTTTGTATTCGTTGTGAGCGAACAGATTGAAAAGGTCTTCTTCAAGGTTGGCGGCTGTACAACTGATCGCATGCACTTTGTCTTGGCGGATCATCTCTGCTAGCGACACCCCTAGCTGGGCTGTGCTCATCGCGCCCGCTAGCGAGACTAGCATTTTGCCACCACCTTCCACAAACTGCTTGTAGGAACGAGCGGCCGCTAGAGTTTCGCGAGCGTTGTAATGACGGTAGTGTTTTTCCATGAACGCTGTAACGCTCATCGGGCTCGCTCCTTATCTTCGTGGGTCGTTCTTGCTGAGTGGGACCAATTGGTCTCAGAGAGGTTTACTGCCGGCCACCTTCACAGCAGGTTTCGCAGATTGTGTGGCAGCGGCTGCAGTGAAGCTTACCGCGAATTTCAAACGTAGATCCGCCACAAACTGGACAAATCGGACTAGCATCGCACCGCTGTGAAGGAGGTGGCTCGATGGAGGTAGGTGGGTTGGTTACGGGTTGCGTATCTGCCATCGCGCTGACTCCCTAAGTGTATCGTTCTTCGAGATCAATCGGTTGGGGCAATGCCTAGCAGGCTGCAAAATGTTACTTATCCTTCGTAACCCGAAGCGTTAGCGAGGGGCGTTAGCTAGCGGTGTTCTCTTTTCCGTCGCTCTATCCCCTCGCTAACGCATCGGTTTACGTTTTCAGCAGCCTGCTAGATGCTAGTCGAGGGCCATAGGCATGACTACGTAGGCATAACCGTCTTCGGTGGTTAGCAACGCTGGCTGGGTTCCGGAAACGACGTCCATCTTGAATTTTGATTCGGGTTCCAAGACCTTTAGGAAATCGCTCACAAAGCGATAATCCAACTTCAATCGGATGGGTTCGCCCGTGTATTCGATCGGCAATTCTACGCGGCTTTGGCCCAGATCAGCTGTTTTGGCGGTCAACAACAATGTTCCATCGCCGAACTCAAAATCCAGCCCACGTGTCTCTTGGTCGGCAACAATCGCGGCTTGACGAATCACATTGAAGAATGGCCCTACCGACAAATCGATGGTTACCGATTCCGTTCGGGATGGGATAACCTGCCGCCAGTTCGGATAACGTCCTTCGACCAACCGCGAGTAGATCGTGCAGCGGCTGGTACGCAATAGCACGTCATTTTGTCTGGCCGCTATATGGACTACCTCTTCCTTATCGCCGATCGAACGTTCCATTAAGCTCAGCGAGCGTGTTGGGATGATCGTAGTATTTCCCGAAGTCTGATGGCCTCCGACACTTTTGCCTTTGCCATTCATGCGTGCCAATCGGCGACCGTCGGTACCAACGGCCAAAACCTCTTCACCGTTCAGTTCCAGGAGCACGCCCCCGAGTGCGAAACGAGAACTGTCTGGGTCGGTTGCAAAGCTCGTTCGCTTGACCATTTCTTTGAACAACCGCGCTGGAATTTCGTGATAGACCTCTTCTTCAAAGGCAATCACGCTCGGATATTCATCTGGGTTGGCGCTTGGCAGTTTAAACTCCGAGTGCAACCCTTTGATGAGTGTGGCGGATTCATCCGTTTGGAAAAAAAGTTGGTCATCGCTGCTTTCGCGGAGAATCATGCCAACTCGGCCAACGTGCAGCAGGGCTTTACCGGGTGATTGGACATCAACGCCGTCAACATCGATGCGGATGCCAGTTTCCATATCGGTGGCCATCAGCGTTACGCGTTCTTCAGTCGCGTCTATTTTGATGTTCTGAAGAATCTCTTTTGGGCTACGAGCTTGGGCGACGCTGCCTGCTAACTGGAAAGCTCCGGCAAGTTTTTCACGATCGCACGAGATTTTCATGGTGATTGACGCTCCAACAGACACTTACTGCAGATTTTTCTAAGTGGTTGTTGTACTACCTCGGCGAACTTTGCAAAACCCGCCCCCTGGCAACAAAAGCAAAGTTTGATTTAAGCGACTGTTTTGGTTTTTTCTTCTTACCCTTAGTTATATCTATAGTAGTAGTAGGAAGAGCAGCGACGAAACGCGTTTTCCACAAGGGCATCGCAAGACCTAATTGGTTCCGCAATCGAGAGTTACGTAGAGAAATTTACAGGCAACTGACAGTGGAAAAAAAGCGCAGCAGGTGTAGGTTTGCGTTCGTCAAGTGTCACTTATTCAGAGTTTGCTGACATGCGACTGAAAGAGTTCAAATAGTCAGCCTTTTAGCCAACGATCGTAGACATCTGATCAACAACTTGTTCACAGAGACAAGTTGGTCGGATTGAACAGCCTAAATTCAAATTGGTGGACTGGCGGAAGTACGAAAACCGAACTTTACAGCAACCTAGTGCTTAGTAACTGGTTTCGAAGGAAACCGGAGGAACCCTAGGATTCGAGCTGTAAAGGCAAGTGCTCTGTCCACATTAGATTTTTGGGTTGGTCGTAGCCTCCGCTGCCAAGCGGTGTTTAGGCAAACGCATGGTGTCCACCGTTTGGCAACGGTGGCTACACTGGGACCCGGAGGCGAGCTTGAGCGAACTCTTGAAAATTTTCTTGGAGCGTGACCGAACGTGTCAAAAGGGTAGCGATTATTAAGTTTGTCGGGGGAGCACCCGTTCGGTAGAGGTCAGTTCAATCCTGACTCTTCTAGTACGATTCACTAGCGATCTAAGGAAAGGTCTTCGATGTCGAAGTTTTATGTAACTTGTGGTTCGCAAAATCTGGTCGTAACAGCTCCATCAGCCAAGCATGCCGCACTGCGACTCTTGGATGAAGCCTTAGGAGCTCACCTGTGGATTTACGAAGACGCAGGCTTGGCCGAACAAGATCGCCACGATCATCTAGTGCTCGAAGCGCTGATGCATCTGGGAACGACCATCCTGGTCAGCGAACGAGGGCTAGGAAATAGCGAAGCGGGTAACTTTGGCGTACCCGAGCTGTTGACAGAATGGCATAAACTGATGACGGGTATTAGCCGCCTCTTGGTTGTAGCGGGACTCGACCCGCGACGAGTATTGCCCAAGGTTATCGGCAACAAGCTGCTTCCCAAGAACCCTCGCTAAAGAGCCGAGAGGTGGTAGCCGGTTGCGACTAGTGCTTCTGTCCACCTTGGATTTTTGGGTTGGGCTATTTTGATTCCCTCGATTGAATGAGGTAGCGGAAGCCGTCAAGGCTTTCGAGGGCCGAGGGCCACACCAATACTCTCGAAATGCTTGACGCATTCCGCTACCCAAAAATCCAAGGTGGACAAAGCACTAGCTAGTACTAGTCCAATGCAAATGGCACTTGGCAAGAGCGACCACCCATTGCGCCACACTTATCCTGAGTAGGAGATTTGCGGGCAATGGCAAGCTTGGCGGGCAGCTACACAAACCAGTAATTGCGTGTCAGCATGAGAACGATGCTGATACCGTTCAGACCTGCACACAATGCCGCACTCGACTTGATAGCCCAATGGCCAAGGCAGACGATACAAACGATCGCAGCTAATAGGGCAGCGGGAGCGATGAAGTACTGGGCAATACCAAATGAACTGACCCACCAACGCAAATTCGTATGCGAAGCATGCAAATTTCTCATTGAGTCAAGGGTTCGCTGCTCAGCCGGAGTGTAAGGCGCACCAAAGGTAACTTCAGCGGGTTCGGTACCAGTCTCTATCGCGATAGCGGCGGCGGAATTCTGACGCCGTTCGTAGATAAGGTCTTCAGAGCGTTCCATGACTACCTCGAGATCAGGGATCTCCCACGGCTTGCCAGTATTCACAATACGTGGGAGAAAATACTCGCTTTTGACGTTGAGATACTCAATGCGGCAGGCAACAGCAACTACCACAGCAGTTAAGCAATAGCACGAGATCAAAAGCCATCGATTCATCATCTTAGCCCTTATGCGATGGGACTCTTCCTGGACTGAAGTTCTATCTCGACATCATTCTTAGCAGCCGCAAGTTCAGAGTCGGACTCCAAGAGCTTGTCGATTTTTCTGCATGAGTGTAGCACAGTCGAATGGTCGCGTCCTCCAAAATATTCCCCAATATGTTGTAGACTCAAAGTGGTCATGCGACGGGACAACAAAATGGCCAAGGACCGAGCTCGAACTACTTTCGATTGACGCGTTGATCCGCGGAGTTCATTGAGCTTAATGCCGAGTCGCTTGCCGACAGCTTTAGCGATGGAGGCAACGGTTGGAACCGTTCCACTAGAAACTTGATCGGCGATAGCGGCCAGCACATTTTTGTCAACGAAACCATTGATTTTGCGGTGCTGGCTAGCCAAGTTCACAAAGGCGTCGAGATCGATCACGTTCAATGGTGAAGCTTGTTGGCGAGCAAACTTGATCATTTCGGCCAGTGGCAATTCTGGATCGACTCGTTTGACAAGCTGTCGCAAGATCTCATCGGTGGTTGGCAAACTAGGCGGATGCAACTCGACCGAGAACCCGGCCACCAACCGGCTCGCCAGGGCTGGCAGGACGCCCGATTCGGACGTAGGTAAACGCGAAAGGCAGACAATCACAGGCCTCTGCTCAGCAACTAACTCATCCAGCGTCGCCATTAACTCTTCCTGTGCAGCGACTTTAGAGAATACAAATTCTAAATCATCAATCACCAACAACTTGCAACGTCGATGGCGATTGCGAAAACGCTCGATATCGTCGATCTCGATCGCTGCCTCATAATCGCGGCAAAACCCTTCACCCGTTGTGAAATGTAGCGGTCGAGCGCTGAACAAACGTGACCACTGCACCGCCAAAGTAACCGCCAAACACGATTTACCGACGCCGTTGTTTCCAAAAAACAAGATGGGGGACAGATTACCCAGGGCCGCAATCTGCGATTCAGCAAACAGGTAGTCTAGAGTGCTATTTTCAGGCCCGACACAGAAAGAAGGCAGAATCCAACCGCGTTCGTCAGTCGAGTTCTTAAGACGACGGACCGAGGCGGGTTGTTCAAGTGGAATGGACTTAATCGAGTCAGAGGTAGTGGCCACAGACGGCGATCTTGATGGTAGGCGAACGTTAGAACACTCGAATTGAAAACGCTAACTTGAGGAACATTCTAATGCCAAGAGCTTAGCGGCGTCCACGAAAAACCCGGGAAGTGCTGGATAATCGCTGCTCGTAGCTTGGGACCATTGTCCCGTGCTTCGTCCATCTTTGATTTGGGGGGTGGCACGCTCTGCGGCTTTGCGAAGGGCGTGGCGATTTACACTAGAGCCACGCCCTTCGAAGACTCAGAGCGTGCCAGCCGAATTCGATCAACCCAAAAAGCTAATCTGGACAGAGCACTAGCGTCCGGCATCCGGGCTTACCCTCGTAGCTTCCTTACAGTTCGGACAACTCTAGAAACCCCTTCATCTAGTTCTTCCTTAGTAGTCATTCGAGAGAAACTAAAGCGGACGGCGGAGCCGACGGTGTTTTTGGGTAACTGCATCGCTTGCAGCACATGCGATGGTCGGCCGCTACCGCTGGCACACGCTGAGCCGGTGCTGCAGGCGATTCCGGCCATGTCCAACGCCATCAGCAATGCCTGGCGATCGATTCCGTGAAAAGCGATATTGGACGTGTGGGGGAGTCGAAGTGCACCTTGGGAAATGACCTCAATGTCCGCAAGTTGCTCCAGCAGGGACTTCTCAAAAGCATCACGAGCTTTCGCCAGCCTGACGTATTCGCCTGTCGATTGGGCTTCGATTGTCAGTTTGAGTGCCAAAGCGAAAGCGTCTGCCAAAACAACTGGCTCAGTGCCAGGGCGAACCGCGAGTTGTTGACCGCCGCCGAACAACATTGGTTGCAGGCTCAATCCGTGTCGCACCACCAAAGCGCCCACACCAACGGGCCCGTGCAGTTTGTGAGCCGTTAGACTGACAGCATCGACGCCAGATTCACGCATAGAAAAAGGGATTTTGCCAATCGCTTGAACAATATCGCTGTGTACGATTGCGCCGTAGCGATGACAAACACGGCAAATGGTGGGCAAATCCTGCAGCACGCCGGTTTCATTATTGCCGAGCATGATGCTGACCAAACCGATCGGGTCCGCTTTAGCTTCGGCGGCGGCCAACCACTCTTCGAGCACATCTAAACGAGCGCGGCCCAGATTGTCGACTGGCAGAATTTGGACTCGAGGCAACCATTCGGCAGCGGCTTCCAAAACGCTGGGGTGCTCGATCCCGCAGATGATGGAATGGGTTAAGTTGCTTGCGGGTTGGTGGCTGTCATCGCTGGCGGGGCGGCAAAGACCGGCGATTGCCAGGTTGTTCGCTTCGGTCCCGCCGCTGGTCAGGATGACCTGAGCGGATTCCATACCCTCTGCGGGAGCGTCTAACAGCTGCAGCAAATCGGCTTTGGCTTGTTCGAGTACCTTGAGGGAAGCTCGCCCAGCACGATGTTGGCTGGACGCATTGGCTAACTTCTGAGCATATAAAATCTGCATTCGCTGTACGACTGCAGGGTCGATGTTCGTGGTGGCGTTGTGATCAAAATACAGAGTGTCCACCAAAATTTAGTCTCAGGAATGGGAAGTGTTCGGTTTAGTTGTTGGTCGAGTAAGTACTCAGTACGTTCTCAGCCACGGTTAATTCTTCGGCATTTTCAGCGACTCGCAGTTTTTCAGCATGAGCACTGACCGTGGCATACACTTCGGATCGAATCATGGCGGTAAATTCTTCATCTGTTGAATCGACTCTGGCGAGGTCCATGATCTTTGGCAATTCGTGGTAGAGTTCCAGGTCGACCAAATCTCGGGCGGCGGTCCACAGGATCTTCGCCTTGTTTGGATTATCGGTACTCCACGTGGTCCACAGTTGGTCGGCCACATAACCGTCGAAATAGCTGTTCAGCACATAAGCAGGACCTTCGGTCAGGGCCGCTCCGCTTTGTAGTTTCACCAAGTCCCACCGCGGGGGCTTATTGCTTGGGCCACTGAAGTAGGAATTTGGAAAGGCGGCTGTTGTAGAAATCGAGGAAGTAGTGTCGCGTAGGATGCCGGTCATCTGCCGACCAGAAAAGGGATCGCGACGATACCAAAATGTGCGCGTGGACCATGAACCAGTATCGAATTCGGTTCCTGTCACTACGGTGGCCTGGAGATAACCAAAAAGCAACGCGACCATTATGCCAATGCCGACGAACGCCAACGGAAATGTCCATGACTGGAGGATGGAGGTTCGTTTCACGGGAGGCGGTGTGCTAGCTTTAGTGGAAGCAGACATGGCGGAAATCGTTAGTGTCCTATCAAACTTAGCGTGCTATAACATGCGTACCCCAGCATCGTACTGGAACATCGTAGGGTGAGGGGTGCGGCGCCATGCCCAGGCTGGACGAACATGGATGTTGGAATTGTAGGAGCGGGTCTTGATCAATTATAGCGCTAGAAACTCGCAGAAAGTGCCGAAAATACCGGGCTTGACCTCCAGCGGTCGCACAAAGTACTGGTTTTTTATACACTGTTTGAGCGATGGTCGCACCTCGGAGAGTTCGCCAGATCCTGAAATTGCGACTGAAGACCTAAGCCAAGCTGAGAAGACGCGGCGAATTGAAGCGGTTCTGTTTCTTTCTAGAGAAGCGGTAAGCAGCAGAAAATTGGCTAAATTGGCTGGGTTGGCGGACGCAACGGAAGCGCGTACACTGATCCGCCAGCTAAATCAGCAATATGAAGAAGACGGTCGTGTTTTTCGAATTGAAGAAGTAGCTGGTGGAATGACGATGCTCACTCGTCCCCAGTTCGCTCCCTGGTTACGACGCCTAGCACATCTGCCAAGAGTGACTAAGTTATCGCAATCAGCGATGGAAACATTGGCGGTAGTGGCTTATCGACAACCAGTCCTCCGGGCTGACATCGAAGCCATCCGTGGCGTCGGCTGTAGTGAAGTTTTGAAACAACTGATGGAAACGGAATTGGTTAGAATCAGTGGCCGAAGTGAAGAATTAGGCCGCCCCTACCTTTACGGGACTACCAATCGTTTTTTACAAATATTTGGCCTGAGAAGTGCTGATCGGTTACCCCGAGCAGATTGGGTGAACGAAGTCCGACTAACTTCGCAGACCACTGAAAGCAACAACCTTGAATCTTCGTTTGAACATGACCCAGGGACAAGCTCAGAAGCAAAGGAGTCCACTGTGAAGATGAGCTTTTCGGCGACAGCATTAATTGAACCCCCCATCGATGAATTGCAGGATGAACTTCTATCCTCGCAAGTAGTTCGCGCTGAAATCGATGATGATGACGACGACTTCGATGACGACGATGATGATGTCGACGACGATGATGATGACTTCGATGACGACGACGATGAATTAGAAGAAGATGACGACGACGCCGAAATAGAAGGTGATGAACTCGCCGACGAAGACGAAGAGCTCGAGGACGAGGAAAGCGAAGACGACGACTGGGAAGAAGTCGACGACGAAGAAGATGACGACTGGGATGACGAAGAAGACGAAGACGATGACGATTGGGAAGATGACGATGACGAAGAAGAGGAGTGGGACTGATCCCAACTTCGCTGAGTGCTTGGGTGCAGCGTCCAATTTCTTCGGTCTAACTGGGTGCTAGCGCACGCCGGCTGATCGTCGCACCCAGATTGTTGACTATCGTTAAGCCAGCTCTCGCGCCGCGAGTGCTGGCTTGCTTGTTTCACGGAGATCGACTGAAGAAAAGGTGTCGGATGCCTGTCAGATGCCTTTTCATTAAGTGCCCCACAACCAAAAGGCGTCACCTATGCTGCCTGGTGTCACCGTCACCTGCTTTCTGCTCAGCTACTTAATTGCATTGCTGCTCGAGCTAAGTCGTTTGGCGATCCGTTTTCCAGGTCGCAATCTGATTCTGATCGGTATGCTTGGCTTAGGCTGGCTTGCGCACACGCTCTTTCTGGTAAATCAGTTGAGCGGCGGGGCGGCGGGAAATGCTTCACCTCTGTGGCTTTCAAGCTGGTTTCAATGGGCGATTCTAGGCGCCTGGGGGCTTGCCGGGACCTATCTGTTCTTGCTGATCCGCAATCCACAGTCAGCCATAGGTGTTTTCCTTACGCCACCCATTCTGGCCCTCATTCTCCTGGCTATGGTTGTCCGCAATTCGCCTCCCTTTTCGCCCGAAACCACCGTTGGCGTCTGGCGGTTGATTCACGGAGTCAGCCTACTAGTGGGCACCATGTTCATCTGCTTTGGTGTCGCCTTCGGAGCCATGTACCTCGTTCAATCGCGGCGACTGAAATCAAAGCTGCGTCCATCGAAGGGCTTCAGTTTGCCGACCCTCGAGTTCCTCCAATCGATGAACCGTCTCAGCTTATTCGTGAGTGTGCTAGGACTAGGCCTTGGCATGATCTCCGGCGTAGCCATGAACGTTGGCGAAGATGGCAAGATCGCCTGGTTGAGCGGCGGTATCGTGTTCACCTGCGCATTGTTCATTTGGTCCCTGGTCGCCGCCATTATGGAAATCGCCTCACAGAGTTCACTCGGTGGACGACGTACAGCCTACCTGGCCATTGCGAACTTTGTGTTTCTGCTGATCGTGTTGGGAGTCGTCTTGTTCTCTTCCCACGGCCAATCCGCCAAGACCGCTGCCCAGAAACAGTCAGTCGCACGCAGGTGGGTCGCTCGCGCCAAGAGCAACGTATTTGGGTGGGTCGCTCTCGCCGAGTGCGACGTATTTGGGTGGGTCGCTCTTGCCGAGAGCGACCAAGCGACTAAGCCCCAGCCTCAATGTGTCGGTCTGGTTGCTCAAGACAGGGCGGAGGTATCCGTCTAATGTTCTGGAGAATGATCGGATGCAGCCATCACCGAACGCCGCTGGAGATCCGCGAAAAGCTCGCCTTTTCGCCGGAGCAAGTGCGTCAAGCGCTGGCTGTCTTCTCGTCGCGATTCCCAGAAAGTGAGTCGGTCTTACTTAGCACTTGCAACCGTGTTGAACTCTACACTGCCACACAGTCGCTTGAGCGTTTGCCTAGTGCAGCCGATCTGGGTGGCTTTCTCGCGGACTTTCACAACCTACGAGCCGAGGACTTTCAAGAACAACTTCACACGACGGAAGACGAACAAGCGATCAAACATCTGTTTATGGTCGCCTCGAGCCTCGATAGCATGATCGTCGGTGAAGCCCAAATACTATCGCAAGTAAAGAGCGCTTATGAACTTGCTTGTGAAGGCGCATCCGCCGGTGGGCTTATGCATAGCGCGTTCCAACGCGCCACAGCGGTCGCCCGCCGCATCGCCAACGAGACCGAAATTCACCGTCGCCGTATCAGTGTCCCTAGCGTCGCGGTCAGCGAAGTTGCTACCCAGTTTTTTGAACGCTTTGACGACAAGCGTATTTTGCTGATTGGTGCGGGCGATATGGGCACAGAGACGCTCAAGTATCTCACCGATGCCGGCGCGAAACAGATCCGCATCGTCAACCGCAATTCAGAACGGGCTATCGAACTAGCCAAACAATTCGAAGCGATCACCGAGCCTTGGGAGAATTTGGAGACCTGTGTTAGTGAAGCCGATTTGGTGGTCTCAACCACCAGTTCAACCGAGCCGATTTTTACGTTGGATCGATTCAAAAAAGTGCTTCAACGCCGCAAGCGACGCGCAATTTTAATCTTGGATCTGGCCGTACCGCGCGACTTTGATGCCGCCATCGCGGACTTGCCGGACGTGTATGTGTTCAGTGTTGATGATCTGCAAAAGGTCTGTGACCGCAACATTGAACTGCGTCAAAAGGAGTGGCCCAGAGCGGAGCGAATTGTTCAGGAAGAAACGCAGAAATTCATGGCCGAGATGATCCACCGTGGCAGCGGCCCGACGATCAAACTCCTTCGCGAACAAGCGGATCGTATCAAGCAGGAGGAACTGCAGCGGCTGCTTGGACGTTTGCAACCGCATGGCGTAAACGAAACAGTTGCCAATGAAGTGTCGATTTCCTTTGAGCGTCTCGTGAACAAATTGTTGCATCCGCCGCTGCAATCGCTGCGAGAAAATGCCGACACGTCGCATCACGCCAGTATGCTCGACGCGCTCCGCAAATTGTTTCAATTGCGCGAGTAAACGATTCGGTATTGGAATGCGTCATGCATTTCGAGTGAACTCGTAGCGGAATGCGTCAAGCATTTCGGGGACGAGCCGGCCGGGATGTTGCGACTCGGAGAAGCGTAGGCTGCTAACAACCTCAGCCCTCGTCGCCATTCGTCACCGCGTCTGAAGATTAGTGAGAAACCGAACGATCCGCAGAGTAAATCCATTGGTATCTACACAACTTGAGCTTCTCGCTATAGTGCTGCTATGGAAATCAATCTCAAGGATGAGCGACTCGAAAAGCGTTGGCTGTTTTTAGTTCGGTCG
>JANRMD010000453.1:0-16702 GCA_033761895.1 Pirellulaceae bacterium
TTATTGCACGTGGCGCCCCGCTAAGCTAAAAATCATTTTCGTATTCAATATCCGGGCTAGGGGCTTGTTGATTTTGTGAGCCATCGGCACTAGCGGCCCGTTGATTTAGTGAGCCGTCGGCGCGAGGGGCTTGTTGATTTAGTGAGCCGTCGGCGCTAGCCGCGGGTGACCGAAGGAGCAATCGTTCATAACCTTTAATCCTGCCAATGCAGAATAACCACCAGTTCAACTTGCATTGGCACGAGCCAAATCCATGCACGGACCAAACTTCGAGACCCGCGGCTAGCGCCGTCGGCTCACTAAGAAAGCAGACCGCTAACGCCTTTTGATGTTGCACTGTTGGTTGCTTTAAAGCGATTCGGACGACGTTTTGCTTGGTTTTTCATAACCCGAAACTCACAACATCAAAACTAGCGCCGACGGCTCACTAAACCAACAAACCCTTGACGCATTCCGCTACCCAATCATCAATCATCCGGCTTTCGTCTGATTCAAGCGACTGTTCCAAAAACCATAACTGAAGTAGATCACCAGTCCGATCGCCAACCACAACAGGAAACGCACCCAGTTGTGATGCCCAAGGCCAGCGATCAAATACAAATTGGAAAGCACTCCGAATACTGGAATCAACGACCAACGCCAAATCAATGTCGCTACCGCCATCACGGTTAATGCAACATAGAAAAAGATGTAGGGCAGCTTTTCGTAACTCAGATCGTTGAACGCGTTGTGGTTTTTAGGAAGCACAAATCCGTAACTCGCCTCCAGCCACCCAGCCATGGCGACGGTATAGATCGCCCACGTGGCCAATACGAACCATCGTCCGTTGATGTAGGGCACACGAAACGAAGTCTCTTCACCAACGCCGCGCTTGATGTCCAGCGTGAGCACCCCTGCCGACACCAGCATGAACGCAAACAGGGTTCCGATACTGCAAAGGTCGGTCACCAATTGCTGATTCAGAAACACGATCGGCAAGGCGACTACAATCCCAGTCACCACAGTTGAAAATGCCGGTGTTTTGTATTTCGGATGGATACTTGAAAATTTCTTGGGCAACAACCCGTCGCGCGACATGCTCATCCATATCCGCGGTTGACCGATCTGAAACACCAGAAACACGCTGGTTATCGCCACGATCGCGCTCAGCGATACCAGTCCCGCCATCCAATTCAAGTTGTACTTTTGAAACACAAAGGCCAGTGGATCACCAACGGCCAATTCGCTATACGAGACCATACCTGTCAACACAAAGGCAATCGCCACATACAACAAGGTACAGATGATCAACACCAAGATCGTCGCCCGTGGCAAATCTCGCTGTGGATTGTTGCATTCTTCGGCCGTGGTCGAAATGGCATCGAAGCCGATAAACGCAAAGAAGACGGCGGCTATGCCTTTCAACATGCCCGAGACGCCATTGGGCGCAAACGGCGACCAATTCTCGGGCTTTACATAGAACACACCGACCGCGATCACGATCAAGACCACCGCAATTTTCAACATGACCATCATGTTGCTAGCGGTCTTCGATTCCTTAATGCCGATATAAACCAGACAGGTCACAAAAATATTGATCGCCATCGCGGGCAAATCAATAATCGTTTTCAGCCCACCGAGGTTGGGTGCCGCGCTCCAGATCGCGACGAGCGTCTCTTGAGCAAGCAACTTCGTCGGCTCCAGCCCCGCATCCGTCGCCGCTTTCAGCGTCGCACTCGCATCCAAAGCCGCCATGGCGTCTGCATCCATCCCAGAACTCATGGCCGCTTGCACTTCACGCGCAGCCGACAATAACTGCGGAAGATCCACCGCCGCAGCTGCCGCCGCATGCGCCTCAACGGCCCGCGCACATGAATAGTAGTCGGTTTCCAACCAATCGGGTAAACCCAAACTCAATGCTTGATCGGGCGGCAACATATTGAAGTAGTGAACGACGTTGGTTAGCCCAGTACTAAGGCCCTGCATCAAGGTCGTAAAATACTCTGACCAAGAAAAGGCGATGGTGCTGTTGCCAATGGAGTACTCCATCAGCAAATCCCAGCCGATGATCCACGCCACCAATTCACCGAAGGCAGCATAAGAGTAGGTGTAGGCGCTACCGCTAACCGGAATGCGCGCCGCAAACTCTGCATAGCACAGCGCGGAGAACAAACAGGTGATGGCCGTGATAACGAATAACACACTGACCGCGGGCCCGCCTTCAGCGGCTGCCGAGCCGATGGTCGAAAAGATCCCAGCGCCAATAATCGCGGCGATGCCGAAGCAAACTAAATCAAACAGAGTCAAATTCTTGGTCAACCGACCACTCTCAGGGCCCAACTCCACTTCTCGCAATTCGCGCCGAATCGATTCGATATCTTTGCGACGAAAGAGCTTTTCCCACATTGATCACCTGCTTCCCGAGATACGATGAATTTAGAACATGGTCTAACATCATACCGGATCAAGAAAACCTGTGTGTCGCCGCAACCTTGCTCACTGAGCATCGCTTCCAGCCGAGACGGTAAAGCCAAGTTTCTTCAGTCCGCTTTGCACTTCTGCGGCGGACATGAACAGTCTCCACAGCAACCCACTGCGATGGTTCTCGATCATCACCACGATGGGACCTTGATCGATCGCCAAGTAACGGGGCGGACACCAGTCCTGCTGTAGATTGAAGGCGTCATAGAAGCCATACTTGCCCAGCAACCGGTCGCCCTGCTGGTCATGAAAGTAACGCA
This sequence comes from Pirellulaceae bacterium, assembly GCA_033761895.1. Classification (GTDB taxonomy): domain Bacteria; phylum Planctomycetota; class Planctomycetia; order Pirellulales; family Pirellulaceae; genus Aureliella. The sequence goes on from JANRMD010000453.1 coordinate 2,721, forward strand.
GAGCCCGCATACCCAGTTCTGGTTCATACGGAAACGATGCGAGCGCGGCGGTCGGCGAAATGGTCCCATTGTCACTCTCGGGAGCGTGAGCGTGGTAGAAGTTGATCGAGTAGCTCGCCGTCAGCCCCCAACAGTCTGCGCTGTAACCCTTGAACTGACCAGGGTTCTCAACGCAGTGTGCATGAACCATCCGCACATGCGCTCGGCCATGCGACCAATAATCCGCGTAACGATCCGAGAGCCCGCGCGGGTCGAGCCCAAGAAATGAGTAGTGCGACCAAAACAGCGGCCCACAAGAATGCTTCACTCCCTGGTGCCGCAAAGCAAGAGCTTCGCCCAAGTGAGTCCGTGTTTCCTTAATCGCATTGCTTTCTGCCCACCCCTCATGATAGACCTCAGGTGGTACCCCGTGCGTTGGTGAGCAACCGGCAAGTACATAAGTAATCAAGCACTCGTTGTAGCCGCGAATGCGAAAATTCATCTTCCAACCAACTCGCGGCGACCAATGCCAAATCAAAACGTTTTCACGGTCCGGCCCACGAAAGAAATCCCACTCCATCGAACGCCATAGCTGATCGGCTCGGTCCGCCAAACGTCGCTCACGATCGTTGCCATTGGCAAAATACTGACGCACACAAATCAATCCCTGCGCAAAAAACGAAGACTCGACCAAATCCGCTCCGTCATCATCGGGACTAAAGGGCTGCACCTTACCAGTATCACCCTGCAACCAATGCGGCCACATACCGTGAAAGCGATCGGCCCTCTCCGCGAAGTCGAAGATCTTCTCCAAGCGTTCCACGGCAGCTCCGCGATCGACAAATTTGCGCTCGATAGCAACCAAAATCGCCATCAACCCAAACCCGGTTCCACCCGAAGTGACCAACGTCGCATCCACCTCAGGCTCATCCAAATGGATACGTTCACGGGCCCAACCGCTGTGCACTTCCGCTCCGCTCCAAAAATATTCAAACGTCGTTCGCTGGGCCTCGGTGAGCAACTGTTCATTGCTCAGTTTGACCTGCACCGCTGTCGCGTCCTGCGCTGCGACTGGCGGCACTCCAACAGCCAGGCTCAGCCCGACGAGCAACATCGTTCGCAGCATCCAAGTGTTCGCTAACGTTGTTCTATCGATGGGTGATTCAGCTTCCATAGTCTATGCTCAGCGGCGTGGTGTTGGACGATACAATTGAACTTAAACTAATCCAATTGTGAACAAAACGGAACCAGTTACACTTGCTTGCCACGAGCTTTTCAGCGTTACGCAATTAGCGATTCCCTCGATTCAATGGAGGTAGCGGAAGCCGTCACGGCTTTCGAGGGCCGCCGCAGAACCTCGAAATGCTTGACGCATTCCGCTACGAGATTCTGCGAAATGCTTGAGGTCTTGCTAATTATTGCGCCGCGGGTAGTGTGAGCCGTCGGCACTAGCCGCGGGTAGTGTGAGCCGACGGCGCTAGCCGCGGGTAGTGTGAGCCGTCGGCGCTAGGGGCCTGTTTAGTTAGTGAGCCGTCGGCGCTAGCCGCGGGTGACCGAAGGAGTAATCGTTCATCGTCAATAAACCTGCCAATGCAGAAAAACTTGCATTGGCACGAGCCAAACCCTTGCACGCTCCAAACTTCGAGACCCGCGGCTAGCCGCGGGTGACCGAAGGAGCAATCGTTCATCACCAATAAACCTGCCAATGCAGAAAAAATGTCCAGCAACTCGCATTGGCACGAGTCAAGTCCACGCACGCACCAAACTTCGAAACCCGCGGCTAGCGCCGACGGCTCACTAACTAAACAGGCCTAGCGCCGACGGCTCACAAAATCAACAAGCCGTTTGTCTTATTTCGCCGCGATATCGCTGCTTTGCAATTTAAAGAATCCGATGGAACGCAACGAAGTTCACGACTTTTTAACTCGAACCGGTACGCTGCTCCATCGATATGGAACTCCGTCACATCGACTCGAAAGAGTCATGGCACAAATCGCCAAGTCGCTCGGCGTGAAAGGTGTCTTCATGTACACACCAACCGCGCTGATCATTTCCATCACGGACGATGCTGGCGAGCATACCTACCTGCGCCGCGTGGACTCCGGTTCGATTGACGTCGACAAACTCATTCGGTTTGACGAAGCCCTTGAGGAACTCGAGGCTAAGACCATTACGGTTGCTCAAGCCAGCCGGCATCTAGAGATCATCGCATCCGATCCACCCCCGTACAGCGATTGGCTAACCATTCTCGCCTGTTCGGTTTCATGCGCGGCAGTGGCCGTGTTCTTTCGCGGCAGTCCCCAAGAGATCTTGACCTCAGCCTGCATTGGGTTGGCTGTCGCTTTACTTGAGACGCTTCACGCGAAACTCAACGGCGAGCAGGGCTTGCTGGAACCTGTAACCGGTTTTCTGGCAGCGGTTTCAGCCCTGGCTGTTGCGAAGTATTTGGTTCCGATCGACGATCGATTGGTGACGTTAGCTGGCTTGATCGTGATGATCCCAGGTCTAAAACTGACTGTCGCATTGACGGAGTTAGCTGTTGGTCACCTTTCAGCCGGTGTAGCGCGATTGGCTGGGGCCTGCGTGTCGCTGCTGACGATCACGGTGGGAGTCGGTATCGGTTGGCGAGTTGCGGGCAGCTGGCGCAACTTGCCCGCACCTTCAACTTGGCAACCCGAATGGCTGCAGTGGGCAGCGATTGTGATCGCGCCGATCGCATTCTCGATTGTCTTCAAAGCGCGATGGCGAGTTTGGCCAACCATCACGGCGGTCTCGATCGCCGGTTTTCTAGCGAGTATCACTTGTGGTCGAATTTGGGGTATTGAGGTCGGCGCATTTTGCGGGGCTCTGGTGGTCGGTCTGGGCAGTAACCTCTATGCCCGAATCCAGAATCGCCCCGCTCTAGTGCCGCTGACACCTGGCATCATTGTCTTGGTCCCCGGCTCGCTGGGATATCGCTCCCTAACCGCCTTCTTGGATCGTCAAACAATGGTCGGCATTGACTTTGCGTTCAACATGATCATCGTCGCCGTAGCCCTTGTCGGAGGTGTCTTGATCGCAAATGCGCTGCTGCCTCCCAAACGCATCTTATAGAAAAGCAACAGGACACCTCTCGCCGATCGTCATCATTTAGTTAGGTAGGCTGAATGATCAGGGAGTACCAATCGGTTGAATACGTCTCGAAGCCTGGGGCTTTCGCGTGCGCGATGCAGCAAGGACGTCCTTGGTAGTCTGCGGTGAAGTAGCCTTTGCTTTCCGAGAGCACACGATTGAATTCGGCCAAGTGCAGCATCGAATTGTGATCGCATCCTAAGTGCGATGCGAGGATATGACCGCTTGCATCAACAATCAAACATTCCGTATGCGCCCGCTCTTCGGCGGCAATGGGCAGATTGCGCAAAATCGGTTCTGCTAAGCTCGACCAGTTAAAGATCACCCCCAACACGCCTAGGACTTGACCTTGAGCGTTGCCACCTTCTCGAACGGTGCATGAGTAAATCAACGAAGGCCGACCTTCGACGAGATCGGACATGTGAGCCGATTGAAATCCAAATTGATCACCGCTGTACGTTCCCATGGCTGATGTGAACCATGTATTGCCAGCGCAGCTCTTGCCGACTGAGTGAAATCGATCGGGTCGGCCGTTGGCAACCACTCGACCATGCAAGTCGCACAGGACCAAGTCATAGTAGACTGTGTAAGCATTTAGAATTACGCCCATGCGGCGAGAGGCATGCACCAAGGCCTCGGATGTTTGGGATTGCATCGCCTCAGTCAGACTGCTGTCCGTAGCCCACCAGCGGACATCGCAAGTTCGTTCGTACAAACAGCGATCAATTAAATCGATATTTGTGAGCGCCAAGTCGCTCAAGCGGGTGCCTCGAATGTTGTTGCCGATCAATCCGAGCAGCTCATTGATCTTCACGTTGGTCGTAGTCGCCAGTAGATCTGCGACCTCCGTCGTGCGACTGGACAGATCTTGCATCTCGCTCGCGACAACTCCAAACGCTGCACCATACTGACCAGCCCGAGCCGCTTCAATCCGCGCGTTGAGCGCTAGCGTGCGTGTACTGCTATTAACCGTGCGGATCTTGCCAACAGCGGATTCAACCGCCAACGCCAACTCATCCACCAGCGATTCGATGCTCCCTTTGCGCGCACTCGTCGCAGGTTTGCCTGGCAAAATTTCAGGTGTTGCTGAAGTCAGATAGGTATTGGGAGATAAAGTATTCGAAGTAATCATGGGGGGCGATGCTTCCAGTTATCTAGGGCTAAGTATTTAAGACTAATGATCTTGGCTCAGTGTGTGCTCAATATGTGCTCTATTTCCTTATGCAAATGTTGCAGTTGACAACTCCAGTTCGGTTCCAGAATTTTTGCTAGTTCAAAATCAACGATGCAGAAAACGCCATCGTTCGCTCGGTAGGTCACGTTGCGAAGGGCGCAGTCACCGTGCTCGACATGAAACTCACGTAAGGCAGCGAACAATTGCTGTAAACGCCAGTCCGGCAGAGTTTGGACAGCCACGCCGCAGTTCGACTGAACAATCGACAGCGTTGCCCGATCGATAGTGATCAAACGTGGTACAAACGGGCAATTGTGAATCCGCAAATGCTCCAGTACGCGGACTTCGTTCTCAAGCCGTTGACGCGCATGATGACCGCGATAGCACTTGTGAATCAAGCCATCAAAGGCTCGCTGGACACAAGAGCGTTCGGTATTCTTGACGGTGATCATTTTGGTCAACGACGGCTGCGGAGAGGGGCGCAGATCCGTCCGCCGCAAGTCGCAAGAATAGCGGTGTGATCCGGACTCAGCCCCAGAGTCTGGTACATTGCATTTTTAATTGAAGTATCGAGAAGCGTCCGCCAACCTTTCCCGAATCAAGCACAGAAGCGTAGCACACATGGAATCTCACATGCACGAATTGTCGTCGTTCAACGCATGAAGAACCACACCCGTCGCTAACTTTACCGATCGTAGCGATTGGATCAGTAACCCTCTGAATGGCCCGAGCAACTGTTCCCCGCCCAAGCATTCGGTTTTTACGCAAACTTGCCCTCTTGCGACCATCGCCACAAAGGAACGCTGAGTACAAATAAAGAGAGGCTTCGTCGCGTCCGGCGCGGCGACTATCTATCGATACCCTTGGGCATTGTTTTTGTGCCCGTGCGGTCTTTCGCGGCAATCGTCCGGCAGGTCGTGAGGGTTGAGTGTGTATTGATTGGCATTGTAGACAGGGGTATGGTTAAAGCATTCAAACGCTTGAAATGTTGATATTATTGCCCAAAAAATTGTCGAACAATGGGTTGCAACGGAGCGGACGAATCGGGCCGTTTGGTAACGATTGCTTCCTCGCGCCCACCCGCTGAACTCTAGTTATTGTCAAAGAGCTTATGACCACACACGCTCAGTTGGAATCGCGATTCGATCTGCCTTCGTCCATCAACGCTGGAACCTGACGAAACCAAACGTCGCGTAATCAATTCAACAATGATTGCTCGCATGTTTTCGGACGCCGATGGCCTAGTCGATCAAACTACGCTCGAACATTTCATTCACACTTCGGAAGTCAAGCGTCGTGGATACGACAAGCTTCACCTCGAAGACGACAAACCAAGCGATCCACTCAACTCGCAGGTCGACCGCGAATTTGAATCCTAGTTTTTTGTGGTGACGCCGCCGTCGTTACGCTCGAAGACCAAGGGACATCCGCACATGCTTGAGGACCTCTATGACCGGATCTTTGGGAATCACTCCAATGGCCGCCTCCTCGAGTTCCTGAAGGTCGATAGAAGCAACCTCCATAACTTCCACAAATGGCAGGACATTGACGACGGAGGCTACAACGAACCCGGTCGGTACTTCTTTGACACACTCGGCGTGCATTTACCCGCGGACACGAAGTATGAGTTATCTTCGCGCGATGTGTACATAATCCCAGCAACCGGGACTGTATTCGCATGCTTGTATGGAAGGTTCACATTTCTCGCCCGCTGTGACTTCGCAAGAAATGGCGCAGAGAATGGAGATCATTGGCGAATCGCCGAAACACTTGACGGTCACATTGATATCCGCGTACTTGGAAGTAATTGGGCTATACTATCCAAATTCGACGACGAAGAAATGGCGAATCTAGAATGGGCATATACGTTGGCAGTAGCGTGTCAAACATACCCTCAGGCTCAACGGGACGAATCAAGCTCCTGATCAATGGCAGCGTGCGAGCGATCCCGAGGGAGTACCCGAGGATCGAATAGAGTACCGCAGCGTTGATCGCTGCCTTTATCCAGAGAGCGAAATATGGCGCGAGCTCCGATTTTTGAAATCGTTGAGACTACCGTAGGCATGTTCTCTCTAACATCCAGCGACTTTCAACCATTCATGGAATCTTTCGAATCCCATGAACTGGCTGGCGGTGGCTATGATTGGGAACGAGTCGCGATGTATCTTCTTGAGAACTGCGAGTCGAGTTTGCTTTCTGAGATTACGTTCGACAGTGAAGCGAGTATGTTCTGCGCTTGCGCAAATAGTCGTGTACCACTGACGCGACTTATGGCGTTGCTACAAAATACCTTGCGCAGCAAGAAACGGCTAGCGATTGCGATTTCAGAATCAAGGGCTGTCGATGATGCTTCACCACACACACACGACTTGCCGTGCGTTGTAGTGGTGTACTTTGAGGGATATGTACCAGAAGTCGAAACAGTCTTCGAAGCTATTTCGCGGCTAAATTCACCTCATCAGCAAACAGAAGATGCATGCTGCAGCGGTAGGGAGTCGGTAGTATTTGTCAGAACTCAAAATGTAGATGCAACAGTAGAATGCTGTGTGGCGGCATTAAGTGATGCGAAACTACTCAGTTTCGCCTTGATTGGCAGCAAGGCGGCACATGACAAAACATACGAAGTTTTGTGGCCTAAAGGAGATAGTCGAATCCTCAAGCCGACATTTGACACTTGGTAGTGGATAACCAAGAGCGATGCAACCCAAACTGGCTTTGCGACTTGTGGCTCCTAGGTCGACGACCCTAACCCGCCGACGACCCTGCGCAATGGTGCATGGACGAATAATAGATGCAGCCTCTTCTGCCTAACTTTGTTCCGGCCGCGGATTGTTAAACCAATGTCCAGACGTATCTGCACCGCGGACGATCACGCCTTTTTCATTCCATCCGAGATCCGCATGCACCTCGGCGCTGCAATATCGCAAAGTGAGGCCGCAGCGGCGTCGATCGGAATCGTTGGCAGCGGAACCATGAAGCAATAGATCGCTGTGCAGCGACACTTCACCTGCCTTGAGGACATCAAATACAATCTCGCCGTATTTCTCGGGATTGTCGATCGATTGGTTCAGCACGTTATGCTCGGCTGGATCGCTGGGACGATAGGTCAGATGACCATAGCGCTGTGAACCTGCGACGAACTGCACACAAGCATTCTCGACGTCGGCATCGTCGATTGCCAACCACACGGTCACTGCTTTCGAAGGGGACAGCGGCCAGTAGCTCGCATCTTGATGCCAGGCTACGGCTTTCCCATCACGCGGCATTTTGCAGAAAAAGTGCGAGCCCCAAGCGATGACGTTGTCGCCCAAGAGATCAGAGACTACCTCAATGATGCGAGGTTCGGTGAGGATGTCATACACGGGCCCATACTTCAAATGGGCCGAGCTAATCGAATAACTATCGCCGCCTGCCTGCATCACTCGCTTGAGCAGATCATCAAAGTAGGATCGTATCGACAGAATCTCCGCATCCGAGAAGATCCTCACAGGAGCCACATATCCGTCGCGGTTGTAACGAGCCACCTGTTCTGTAGTTAGCGCTTTGGGCGAATCGTTTTCAACATCGTAGAAGTGCAGATCCCGCCCGAGCTTCGCTAGTTCCTCTGAAGTCGGGATGATGCTGAATTGCTTGGCCATGATTGTTGCTCGCTATCTGTTTTCGGTGGGAGGAGGGCTCAAGGGGTCCGCCCATTATGCGCGAAAGCAAGCGGTTTTGACAACGAGCGGTACTTAGACGCTCTGTTTTTGCATCTAATGATGGCAAGATTGCGGGCTTTCGTGAGCCGGTTCGCAGTACTTCTCCAGCAATCGATACAGCGAACGTCGGTTGATTCCGAGAACTCGAGCCGCACGGGCCTTGTTGCCATTTTGCTGCTTGAGAATCGCCAGCACGTGAGCTCGATTCAACGAATCGAGATCGGTTGTGCCTCCTACCACTGGGGTTGGACGAATGCCATCCTTCAGCAACTCCGGTGGTAGATCATCTACAGTGATGACACCCGATGCATCCGCCAGAACTTTAGCGCGCTCGAGAGCATTCAACAGCTGCCGAACATTACCGGGCCAATCGTATTCTTCGAAAAGTTCCTGCACACCTTCGCTGAGTCTCCACGAGTTGCCCAGAAAGTGCTTGCAGAGGATCGGAATATCACCTTCACGTTCCCGCAGGGGAGGTAACTTGATACTCAGCACGTTGACGCGATAGTAAAGATCTTCACGGAACCGACCCGCTGCCACCTCTTCGCTCAAGTCCTTGTTCGTCGCTGCGATGAGACGCACCGATATCCGACGCTCTTTGACCGAACCTACGCGACGAATCACCCCGTCTTCGAGGACTCGTAGCAGTTTAGCTTGCAGGGCTCCAGCCAATTCGCCAAACTCGTCAATGAACAACGTGCCCCCATCAGCCAACTCGAACAAACCGATCTTGGAAGCGATGGCACCGGTAAAGGATCCTTTCTCATGGCCAAACAGTTCGCTTTCCAATAAATGCTCGGGCAAGGCGGCGCAATTGATAACCACCAACGGTTTATTCGCTATTTTGCTGGCCGCATGAATTCCTCTAGCAACCAGTTCTTTGCCTGTACCGCTTTCTCCCTCGATAAGTACCGGCTTATCACTGGACGCGATCCGCTCGATCAAGTGCAGCACTTTCTTCACCGCAGGCGATTCGCCGATAATGGTCGCCGTCGAACGCTGACGCTCAATGACCTGACGTAGTTGCGAATTTTCACGCAACAGTTTCGCCGTCATCGAAGCTTTGTAGATCAATCGATCCAGATCGGCCAAGCGAATCGGCTTGGTCACATAGTCGACCGCACCCGCTTTCATCGAAGCGACTGCAGTAGGAATCGTCGCACCACCAGTCAACATAATGACTTGAACCGATGTATCGCCTTCGCGGAATTTCTCTAACAGCTGGACCCCGTCCATCTCGGGCATGTGCACATCGACGACCGCTACGTCGAATTGTTGGGTTTGCGCAGCCTTAAGCGCCGCTGGGCCACTTTCGACCGCCACGACTCGATAGCCGCGTTTGGAGAAGTATTGAAAGGCCGACTCGCGGAAATCCGTTTCATCATCCACTAACAACAAATCGATATCGGTTAACTCGTGGCTCATCTTTTTTTCCTTTTCCGGTTGATCCCTTGGGATCATGCAAACTCAGTGTGAACTTCAAGCCAGGACGCAACTGCTGTACCGAACCCAACTGAATTTCGCTGATTGTGAGATGAGCCACGAAATGCGTAGCTTCTGTCTGCAAGGATGGATGACTTCGACAATTCGGGCCTTTCGAGCGCACTTCCATTGTACTCGAAACGCACATAAGCGAGCGAATCCGCACACCGGTAGATTGCTTCCGCCGTAAACGGCCAGTATGTGGTGAATTTATGGTGGGTCACTGCTGCCGGGTGTTCGCCGGTACTCGTCAGCATTCGTGAATCCCGCAGATTTACTCTGCGGATCGTTCGGTTTCTCGCTAACCTGAGACGCGCTGACGGATGGCGACGAGGGCTTAGTCTGTCAGCAGCATACGCTTCACCGAGTCGCAACATCCTTGGTGCTGCCAAGTAAGTAATCAAAGTCGAGCCTATAATTTTGACGCAGGACTATGGACTCTATTGAGCAGTGATTCTTTGAACTCGATTCGGACGCAATACTATGACTTTGGCTGTGCAACTTCGTATCTTGGCGTTGGGTGTTCTGTTCATCTCACACCAAACTCTGGTGGCGCAGACGCCCGTTCCACCAGTTTTTGACGGGCCGTCCAAGATTTTTGCAGGAACGCCGCAGTTGCTGCAAGAACACGGGGCTGGGGAGGGGCCGGCTTGGCATCCGGAACTGGGATTGCTCACCAGCGGTGATGGTGACATCCATCGACGCGACAAACAAGGCAAGTCGTCCATCTATCGGCAAAACGCTGGCTCCAATGGATTGCTCTTTGACCGTCAAGGTCGATTGGTCATCTGTGAACCTGTACGCAGACGAGTCACTCGTCTGGAATTGGATGGCGAAACGACGGTGTTAGCAGAAACATTCGGTGGAAAGAAATTCAATCAGCCTAACGATTTAACGATCGACTCCAAGAGTCGCATCTACTTTTCAGATCCTCGTTATGGTGCTCGCGATGACATGCAAATCGTTGACGAGGCCGGACGGACGATCGAAGGAGTGTACCGTATCGATCCCGATGGTCATGTGACGCGAGTATTGGGGCGAGAAGTCGAACGCGCCAATGGCCTGATCGTAACCGCGGACGATAAATACTTGTTTGTGGCTGACAATAACAATTCGCGGGGCGGTGCACGCAAACTCTACCGGTTTGACCTCCATGCGGATGGCACATTGAAAATCGATAGTCAGACGCTGATCTATGACTGGGGGACCACGCGTGGCCCCGACGGCATGAAGCTGGATGTAGTAGGGAACTTGTACGTGGCTGCTGGGCTCAACAAGCCCCATTTGCCCGACGAAACAGCCGAACGTCCCACCGCCGGCATTTATGTCTTTTCACCTGAGGGCGACGTGATTGATTTCGCGCCGATTCCACGTGACGAAACGACGAACTGCGGCTTTGGTGGTGAGGATCTCAAAACTCTGTTTGTCACCGCCGGTGGAAGCTTATGGAGTATTCGTACCCATCATGCTGGAAAGCCGTAAACGAATTTGAACAGAACCGGTTGTGGAACGCGCAGATCAATTTTGGCGGCGATTATCGCGAACGTCTTCGGGATCCAGAGTGGGATCGCCAGTGGAGATCTCGGGCAACATCAAGATCGCGGTTGTACCACTTGAACTCGAACGCAGTTCAAGGCTGCCGCCATGCGCCTCCGCAAGTCGTCGCGAAATGGGCAACCCCAGCCCAGTGCCTCGCGAGCGGGTCGAAAAGAATGGTTCAAACACACGATCGAAATTCTCTGGCGGAATTCCTGGCCCTTCGTCGATCACTTCAACTTGCACTGAAGGATGGTCGCCTTGCCATGCGGACGTGATCACCACTTTGACTGGACATCCGGCTGGCGAAACAACCAACGCGTTTTCAATCAAGTTGCGGAGTATCTGTTCGACGGCAAATGCATCCGCCGTGATGTGCCGCGGTTGCCCGCTAACAACCACTTCGACACAATCGCTGTTCACCTTAGCCGCTTGGATCACATGCCGACAAGTGGCTTCGGCAATCTCGACGATATCGCATTGACGCAAATCCAAACGAATCGGTTTAGCGAACTGCAAAACCTCTTCATAAAGGTGCAGCAAGTGATCGTTGGCTCGTTGAATCCGGGCAAGCAACTGCGACGCATCAGGGCGATCTTCCAACTCCAGGGCCAATGTCTCCAGCGCAGCTTGGCTGCGTTGGAACGCATTGCGGCTTTCGTGGGCCAGCCCAGCCATTGTTTGCCCAATCGCGGCCAGTCGTTCTTGATGAACGCTACGGCGCTGAGCCTCAGTGAGGTCCGTCAAGTCGTGCCCCACAAGCAACTGAATGCGGTTGATTGGAGCTTCCGTTGGATCTGTTACGGGCTGGATTGTCCTCGCGAACCAGCGAATCGTACGTTGCCGGGAATCGCGATCAATCAGTCGGGTGACAACAGGTCCGCATGAAATCGGGGCGCACTCACAGTTCAGCAACTCATACAACTTGGCACAATCTTCTTGGGGGATGAGATCATCAATGCGTCGCATTTGAGGCGGCAGTGAATCCTGGCCACAGACCAATTGCGAGATGAAGGTATTGCCACGTTCGATCTCACCCGATTCATTTACAATCAGCACAACGGACTCCGTGGTCCCGATGATCGCTTCATTCAAATCGCGTTCGCCACGCAAATATTTAGCAACAGCTTCGGTATGGTAAGCGTCTTGGATCAAGGCGAGATCGAGATCCATAAGTCGAGAGATCGATGACGACAGCCTTTGGTAAGACGCGAGACTGCCCGTCCACTGATGTGCGAGACCGCTGAGCAATCGATCGCGCATGCGACTCATGGCCGTCGCAGTCCATACTTGGGGCAAGCCGATTTTCACATGGCGCCAGCCGACCAGCCAACGATTCTTGATAAACTCCGGGTCGTATTTGCCTACAAACAGTTCCGCCAACCAGCGTTCGAGAGTCAGCTTCAAACGGGCGACTTGCTGCTCACCGCCTCGAATCACCGCTGCAGCACTCGGTTGGCTCAAGATTGTTGCGTAGAAATCATCAACCAGATCGTGAACATGCGGTTGCACCTGGGGCCAGGCTGCTACTGCAACCGCCACATCTTCTTCAGTAAGTGAAATGTACTCCCGTAACGCCTCGTAACGCTGCACCAGTTCGTGATCAGAAGGAATTGTCTCGTACTGAGCGTTGGGTGCATTCATTGGATCAACTTACTTCGTTGCTGTAGCAGTCGCTTTGGGCTCAGTCGCTTCGGGCTCTTGCTCGGGCGGACTATCAAATGACCGCACAAAGTTGACCAAGTGCCAAATATCCTCGGCTGGAATAGCGGCTGCAGGCATGGGCGTGCCATCAATACCTTCCGCTATTCGGCGGTAGATCCGCTCCGGTTCACTGCCGCCCCGGAATAGTCCGATGCGGAAATCGCGAGCCAGGATGCGCCGCGGTGGAAGAGCACCACGTGCAACCAACGGAATCTGCGATTGTTCATCCGTAGGTTCGATGCCGATGCGCATCGTCCACTCTTTGGTCCAGTCGTCATAATCGACGTTGGTGCCATCGCCATACCCCTCTTTGCCATGACACTTGCCACAAGCTGCTGCCTCCGTTCGAAAGACTTCGTATCCTCTCTCGATCGATTTCTTAAGAGGCGAATCTTCGGGGGATTGCTTGGCCGCCAAGACTTCGGCTCGTGTTGCAGGAACAGGTATGCCTTCGGGCACTTCTGGAACATCCTTAACGCGATCTACCGCCTCTAGCCAACTCTCGCAAATCTCGGTCAGCGTGTCTTCAACGTTCGTTACCTGTTCCTTGAACTTCTCTTTCTTCTCAGCTTCCGAGGCAGACTCCAGCGTTACATCGAATAGGCTATCGCCGGCTTCAAAGTCTATCTCCTCGGCTTGCCGTAGAAGGTTGCGTTCCAGTTCACCGCGGATAGACAAGTAGATGACATAATCAACCAGCACCTTGACATCGTCTGGCTTGAGTTCCGGAATGGCCTTCATCGATGTGCCGTCGATTCCATGACTAATCACATATTCAAGGTCTTCGCGAAGCGGCTTTGAACCGCGCGGGGTGCTTTTGAATTTGAACTTGCCAGCCCGATAGTCGCGGGGATAGGGATCCAGCAAAGCGGCCGTTGTGCCCCGCCCATTGCCTACCACGCCGTGGCAGGTCGCACAATGCTTTTCGTACAGTCCGACTTTGCCTTCCACATGCCCAGCCGCTTTGACTCTATCCAAACTGATCAAGTCCGCATAGTCGCTTGACTTCAACAGCTCTGGCAACTGTGGATCCGTTGGCGTGCCAAATAACCGCTTGAGTGCCACCTGCGCTTGGCTCAGTGCCGTTTGCATCGGATATCCCGACTGAATCTCAATGCTCTTGGCAAAGACCATGTTGGGTTCGAATTCGATCGGCCGTTCCGCTTTGCAACCGCACAACGCAGCGCAACCGGCAAAGACCGCAGGCAGAATAAACTTCGTATCCACAAAAAAACTCATTGGCTTCATTAAACTGACTTCACTAGAAATCGTCACGTAATCAAGGACCTCATCAAAGG
>JANRMD010000454.1:0-40708 GCA_033761895.1 Pirellulaceae bacterium
TCAGTTCGTATTGATCGACCTGCTTGGCGAGCTCATTGATCTGATCGGCCAGTTTCTTGGCGGCCGTCGATTTGGCATTGGCTTCTTTGTACTTCTGGGCACTTGCCAGCGCAGTCGATTGTTCGTTGGCATTTGCCAACTGGGTGCGCAGTTTGGTAATTTGAGCGCGGACTTGATTCGCTTTGGCGGAATCATCGGGACGCATCCGCTCACTGGCCGCGCGAAAGTCATTTCGCAACTTTGACATATCCCAAGCGAGCTTTCCCGGCTGCTTGATCGCTTCTGGGTATTGCAAGGCTTTACCCATTTCAGCGGCAGTTTCTCCCCTGGCTCCTTCCACGGCCATGCTAAGTGCCGACTGGATCGAAAAAGGCGAGAGAAAGTGGTTTTTATCTTTGTCTACGTCCAGTTCGCGAAGCAGCGACAAGGCCAACGAATTATTGGCTTCGACGAGCATTTGCGACGCAGGTTTGATTAGGGAACTCGCTTGCGTCGACGTTTTTCCTTGAGAGAGCAGCAACCCACCCAAGAGGATCGCTTGAAATTGACGTCGATTCCATTTTTGATGTTGTGATAGCATGACCTTCTCCTGCTGCGATGCATAAACTCCACGAGAAGATCTACGCCAGTTGCATTGGCTCAGTTCCCGAAAATTCTGCGGATGCCTCACGTTCGTAGAGCTAGAACTGGCTCGGACTACACGCTTAGTAAGTCTTCACCTAACGCATCGCGGAGCGGGTCAAAACCCGCTGTCGACAGTCCCAAATGCAGATGCCGTCGCCAGCCTTCTGCCAACTCGAACCGACCACTCAAAGATCCAACTTCGCGGTTCAGGTCGAGCATCGTGTCGATATACGATCCCATTCGCTGAGTATCGTCCAACCATATACCTTGGCTCGCATGTGCTCGCAACAGTTGTTGTTTGCGCTCCGCGTACTTGGTCACATCGACATAGTGCGTCGGTTTGACAACTTCGCCCATTGGAGTCCGATTACCATGAGGTTGTGCATGGTATACAGCGACATCATCTTGGTAGGCTGCGGCGCTCGGCTGCGGCGTGTAACTGGGCATGCCGCGGACAAAGGCAGCCGTCACTGCTAGTCTGGCTGCATACTGATGATCTTCCATGTAGTCGACCAATGCATGAGTCAATACGATTCGTGGCTGAGCCTGGCGGACAACGGATGCGACCTTCTGTAGCAAATCGGTGTTGTAATTGATCTCCAAGTCATTGCAGATCGGCGCGTAGAATTTGGCTGGGATCAACGCAGCCGCAGCTTGGGCCTCAAGCAATCGAGTTGCGGCACATTCTGCCTGCGACAGCGTCATCGACCCGCAGCAACCGTTGGCAATGTTGAAGTAATGAACTTCCCAACCTCGAGCGGCCAACTGCAACAAGGTTCCCGCCATGACAAATTCAATATCATCAGGATGAGCCGCAATCGCCAAAACACTTTTATTTGCCATATCGTTCTCTCGTATTCCCACTTCGCATCTAAGCCAAATAATCTTAAGGTTGACAACTGGTCATCCTCTGCTCCAGTCCTCGACGTGCAAGCCCTCAATAACCTCAAAGTCAGTGAACTTAGAAAGCGAACCGTTGCGGTCATGCGTTGGTATTCTGGTTTTCGCGTGCGACTGGCGTGCCAGTGCAAACGAAGGTGACGATTCTAAACAACAGCGGTCGCCCCAATGCACTTATTTTTGCGCAAAGCTGTTGAAGTAATACGGATGGAATGAGCAAACGCGATGCAATGCGCTTCGACTACTGACGCAACAGTGCACCTAATCTTAAGCAGGTGTTACGGTCACAACCACTGCTTTGAACGCAGGGGTCTTCGACAGCGGATCAAGCGTGCGCGGTACCAACACGTTAGCTTCGGGAAAATACATCATCGCATTGCCAGGTTTGATATCCACGAACTCGCGCGCGAGGTAGCCAGATATCTCACCCACTTCGCTGCGCACCACACAGGGCTGGTCTGGCTTCAATCCAAACCTCACCAGATCCTCTGGATGCATGAGCACCAAGTCGCGTCGCTCTTGACCGCGATACAGATCTTCCTCTTCGTAGACCACCGTGTTGAATTGACCTTCACTGCGTATCGTCATCAATCGGATTTGGTTCGGACCAGTGCCGCATAGCTCCGGCAATTCGTAGCGATGGAGGACAGCGCGACCGTCGCTGGTCGGGAACGTGGGTTCGTGAAAGGTCCGACCATCGATCTGAAATTCCTTCTTGGTTTTATCGATATCCCGAATCGCATCGTAACCAGGTACAACTTTGCTGATCCAATTGCGAATCGTGTTGGCTTGTTCCATATCGGCCCATTTGATCACATCCGAGTCGCCGACCAAGCGACGACCGACTTCAGCGATCACTTGAATCTCACTGCGCGGGCCCGGCAATCTAGCTGCTCCTCCATCGCTCAAACGGACAAAATTAAACATCGATTCTTGAGTTGTCGGTTGCGGCTCTTCATCGCGAGCTAGCACCGGTAGAATGATCGTTTCGTCAGCCAATGCATGAGGATGCCCAGTGTTCATGGTCGTGCTGAGCGTGACCAGCATCTGCAGTTTGCCAAGTGCTTCTCTCGCATAAGTTGCGTCAGGGTTGGATCCAAAGAGATTTCCACCAAGGCAGAAGCCAGCTTTCAAACGCCCCTCTTGAGCCGCTTCCATGCATGCCATCGTATCCAAGCCCGGTGTGGTCGGCAGAGTGACACCAAAATTCTGCTGTAGACGGTTTAGAATCTCGTCCTTCAATTTGGGAGTCACACCCACGGAACCGATGCCTTGCACGTTCGAGTGCCCGCGAATGGGCATCATCCCCGCGCCCTCGCGGCCAACCATACCGCGCAGCAAGGCCAAGTTAACGATAGCTTCTACATTTTCGACACCATGAACATGATGCGTAATGCCCATCGTCCAAGCAAAAATGGAGGCTTTGGATTGAGCGTAAACCTC
This sequence comes from Pirellulaceae bacterium, assembly GCA_033761895.1. Classification (GTDB taxonomy): domain Bacteria; phylum Planctomycetota; class Planctomycetia; order Pirellulales; family Pirellulaceae; genus Aureliella. The sequence continues at coordinate 2,968 of JANRMD010000454.1, forward strand.
AGCGATTTCACGGATCTCTTTTTCGCTTACACCGCTCTTGGCCGTCAATTCGCTCCACTTCAAGTCCTTCAACCAACTCAGGTAGGCATCCGCATCACGGCAGTGCTTTTGAAGGTACGGTTTGTCTTCAGCACCTAGTTCAACAACCGCTTTGGCTATGCCGCTGAGCAAGGCTAAATCACCGCCGATATGAGGTTGAACGATATGCGTTGCGATCTTGGCATCGAACAGCATGCTGCGCCAACTGCTGGGGATGCGGAATTTTACTAACCCAAGTTCACGGACTGGATTGATGACGATGACCTTGCCACCGCGACGACGAAGATGATCGAGCGAAGTCATCAAACGTGGATGATTGCTGGCGGGGTTACCGCCGATAATCATTGCCAGGTCGCTCTTCTCGAGATCGTCTAATGTAACCGTTGCCGTGCCGGTACCAAGCGAACGATTCAGACCTACGCCGCTCGCTTGGTGGCAATAGTAACTGCAGTTGTTGACGTTGTTGGTGCCGTACAGTCGGACCATCAGTTGCAATAGAAATCCCGCTTCGTTGCTGCTGCGACCGCTGAAGTACCAAAAGGTCTCGTCGGGAGCCATCCCTTTCATACGTCGTTCGATGCGGTCAAATGCGTCGGCCCAAGTGATGGTGCGAAAGTGGGTAGCGCCGCGTTCGTACAGGACCGGCTGAATCAGCCGTCCTGAAACTTCGAGCTGTCGTGGCGTCCATTGCTGTAACTCTGCGACACTATGCCGTCCCCAAAAATCCGCGGTAATCGCGGGTTGCATGTCGGAGACCATCGCCTGAACGGACTTTTTGCAGACTTCGGGAAACGAGCCACGTTCATTGACCATCCCGCCAGCTTGTCCACCCATGCCCAAAGCGCAGGTCTTGCAGGAATTTTTACTTCGCAGGGCTTTGTAGAGCTTCCAAATACCGCCTGCTTCTTGGGCCTTTTTGAACGTATAACGGATCGCTCGCCAGCCGCCACCGTTTTTAACTTTTCGCATGATTTGTTCCGCGTTTGCTTTCGATCAAGTGCAAATACTGCCGCTCAATTATAACCGAGAATGCATCCGGGGCCGTAGCCCTTTGCGAAGGGTTGTTACTTTGAAAAGAATCGTATAGCAGACAGCCGACCGGACGGACCCCCTTTCGGCAACGCTGTGCTTCATCGCGAAGCGATCTGCAGACAATAGCCGGTGGTAAGCGGAGCGCCACCACCGGCAACTTAGCATGGAGCCAAGTGATCCTGAAGGGATCAAAGAACCTTGCTAGCGCTAACCAGACATAATTCTCCGATCCCTTCAGGATCGACTTACCTTCGAGCATCTTTCCGGTGGTGGCGCTTCGCTTACCACCGGCTTCTGTCTTAGATCCCTTCGGGATGTTCTCTGGGCTTCCCACTAATTTATCAGCGCCAATTCACCGACAACTTCGCGAGCAGTGTGGGTAGTGTGGCGGTCAAGACAGATGACAGGTGTGTCTGGAGCGAGGTCAGCCAACTGTTGAACAACACGACCATGACAACTTAAAAGGATCGTCTGCACCGAGTCCTTCCAGCCGAGCAGCGTTTGCAAAGCCAACCGAGTTCGCGCATCATCAAAGTTCACAAAGCAATCGTCCATCAAAACCGGCAAGGGTTCATGCTGCTCGGTGTAATGTGTAATGAACGCCATGCGAATCGCAAGGTACAGTTGCTCACGCGTACCAGTGCTCAGCTTGCTTGGTTCAATGGCTTCACCACGAGCGTTGCGAACGCAGAAACTGCCATCAGTACCAGCCGCATACTCTACCGACGTGTAACGGCCACCGGTGAGCTTGGATAGAAACTGATGCGTCAACTGCAACAGAACCGGTTCATTGTCCACCGCGAATCGATCGATGCACCGGGAAAGCAGCTCTTGTGCTAACCGTCCAACAACCCATTGTTCGGATAGCTCTGCCAACTGACCTCGCAGGGCATGCAAGCGTTGCCCGCCACGTTGGGCTGCATCGCTTTTGGCCAATTGCTCTAACTGACTCGACAACGCGCCAACGTCTTGATCGGCCTGCTGACGTTCGGCCTCACATTGCGTGAGCGAGCGTTTGATCTCGAGGACTTGCAAGGCGATCTGACCTTCATCAACTTCGGCTAGCGCGCTCAGAAAAGATTCGACGGACTCTTTGCCAGCGAGAATCTCGATCGAAGTCGAAATCTCATTCCGTTCGATTCGCAGTTGCGTCGCTTGTTGCGCTCGTTCCATCAAGGCATCAAAGGCCGCCCGATCCAGTTCACCGTGCGCATCCACCACACTCGCGGACAGTCCCGCGAGCCTACTTTCAATGTCTGCAAGTCTGGTCTTCATTTCTTCTAAACGCGAGGTACGATGTTCAATCGATGCCGATAACCTCGCGCGCTCCGCAGCATCTTTTCGCGAACTCTGCAAAGCTGTCAGCCAACGTTCGGCCAGCGTCTCTGGGGCGAAAGCTCCAGCCTCCGACTCCGACGCTAGTTCACGAACTTTGGCTTCAAAGACATCCAATCTCTCGGTAAGCTCTTCGATTTGCGTCTCACTGCGACTAAGCGTTTGAAGGTCACGCTTCAAGCGATCCACACCATCAACCAAAACCGTCACTTGCGCAAGTGGCCAGGCTGTGGGCAAGCCGTTGGTTGCGAGCCATTGCTGGTAGACCAGTTCAAGCTCAAGCTTTTCCTTGGTCAACAATGCATGCCGTTGCTCCAGTTCAGTATGCATGGATTGCACAGCTGTTCGACGTGTGTTCTCCGACTGGCTAACGCGAGCGACCTGCGTCCACTGCTCCAGTTGATTGAGCAGGCCTTGCCAAGGGGCTTCGAACTCGATCACGGTTGGCCATTGGTCAATCAATTCACTGCGGAGTTGTTTGATAGTTGCGCGACGGGTTACGAGCTTACGACGCTCGATGTCGAGTGCGGCTGCCACTCGCGACCAGGACTCAAACTCCACAACCCAGCTGGACATTAAATCCGGAGCAAGCGGTGTAAATGGGCAGTTTTTCCATGCCTCCAGCCACTGCTGCTCGAGTTCCTCGCGCCGCGACGATTCTTGGACCAGTTGTTGGCGTAAACTTGAAATATCGTCACGAATTTTCTGCAAGTGCTTCTGTGCTTGCGTGATCTTGGCCAATATCTCGGCCGTATCCACGATTTGCTGCAAAAGGCCATCGGAACGCTGGAACAGCAATCGAAGCTGCTGCAATCGCAACTTTTGCTGTTCGGGCGTCAAGCTGCATGCAATCAGGGGCTCCGACAAATCGTCCAGCCAATTGCTGACGACTTGATCGCGTTCGTCAGCTACCTGACGCAGTTCGCCCCATGTGGAGCGTTCACCATCCCGCTCCAGGTCACGAAGCTCTCGTTCGGATGTAGCGTATTCGGATTCTAGTCGCTGAATCTCACGCTCGATCTGAGCAACACTCCGTTGCTGTTCCTCAAAGTTGCGTAGAAAGCGAGCAACATCCTGTGACCCAGGCACCGGCCAACTGTAGTCGAGGGTTGGGCAATCGCTCAATCGATTCTTCAGCCTCGCTCCCGAGATTTCATACTCAGCCGATTCGCACTTCTCACATACGGATTCGATCAGTTCGTCCGTTGCCAACTCCTCGTCACGAATCTCCGTCACCAGTGCGGTCAAGGTCGAGATGTTATCGGGGATATCGATACTGCTAGAGTCGTCCATCCGAGACAATTGGTCAGCGGTCGATTCGAGCTTGGCAGTAATGCTGAGCAATTCGTTGCACGTTCGTTCGTAAGCCGCAGCCCAGCCCTCCAGCTCGCCACGTTTCGGCACACTCACTGACAATTTCAGCATCGCTTCGCTGGGTTCACTAATGCCCAGCGTCTCCAACGCTCGCGTTCGACTCCGCTCGGCTTCATCATGTTGCCGCTTGAGTTCAACCAATTGGCTTCGAAGCTTGGGAATGTCTGCCGCCTGATGCCCTAGCGATTCGATCGTTGCGCTGTGTTCTGACGCTACATTGGAGCCCGCGAGTAGGCCGACCGCCTGCTGTTCTTGAGACAACTTTGTTTGCTCTTGCTGCACCGCGTTTGTCAGATTCGTTTGCTGCTGCGCGTAGTCACTCCACTGTGCGATAAAAGTTGCATCGACTCCATCGGGAACGGATATAGCCGTTAACGCTTGATCGATTCGCAGCAACTCTTGACGCTTTGGATGAGCTTGCTTTAGTTTTTCCGCGCGCGTTAACTGCTTGTGCAACTCGGCGTACTGCGTCTTGGCTTGTTCGCCGCGTTCCGCTGCCAGTCGCAATCTGGTTCGAAGTTCTTCCACTGCTTGCGGGAGGACTTGCAACGATTTCAACTCATCTTGGCGTTCGCGAATTTCGTTGAGCAGTGTTCCGATTTGACTCGATCCACGCGAGCGATAGAGCATCGTTGCCGAAGAAGTCAGCTCGTCGCGCACGTGCTGCAACAGGCTTGCCCCCCCCATGCCACCACCTGCCAAAGCTTCTGATAGCTTGGCGCTTTTCAATGACGCTTCCCCATCGCGAAGTTCGTCCAGCGAGAATCCAAACAGTTGCTGGTAACTTTCCAGATCCATGTTGCTGAACAGAGCAGGTAGGTCTTCTGCTTCTAATCTGCGCGGGCCATGCTTGCCGGAGACTTCGTCCTTCCGCGCCTTCTTGCGGGAAAATTGAAAGACACTTCCGTCCGCTAGTTTGCCAAACACCTCGGCCGACATCGGTTTGCCGGTGAGGTAGTTATTCCGAGACGGAAACCCAAACATCGCTTGTCGCAGACCGTTGAGCGCGGTTGTCTTGCCGGATTCATTCGGTCCATAAACCAACACCAGCGGCGCGCCATCGAATTGAAACTTCTGCCTCGCATAAACACCAAAGTTCTCAAGGATGATTCGATCAAGCTTCATGCTTCACCTGCGCGAACGAGTCGAGAGACCAACAGATCTTCAGCTTGGGAGAGCATCTTCATCAACTCAGCATCTCGTTCTGAATCATTCAATAATGGCCAATCCACTTCCGTCAATTCAACTCGAGCCTTCTTCAACAATTCGTCCAGCTCTTTCCACATCTCTTTCTGTAGCTTCTTGTCTTCGCGGACTTCGTCGGCAATCAAAGCGAGATACTTGAGCGGCACATCCAAGTCAGCATTGTTCGTCATCTTGGCCGGATGTGTGCGAACCTTCACCGACTCCAGCCACACGTCACCCAGTTCATGTATGCGCAGTGCGAGGGCGTCGGACAATCGCTCAAACGTCGCCGGCTGGGTTAGCTCCGCGTGCAACGATGTGCTCCCTTCCAAATGCAATCGAACGGCCAATGCGACTCCGTCATCCCGTGTTGAACTAATCCAAGGACTGAGTGCGTCTTCCACCAAGTCTTCGATATCGCTCAAACGCTGTGCGTTTTGCAAGTCGATCGAAACCAGTTGCCAACGTAAGCTGTCCGTTGGAACAAACTCCATCTTCTCGATGTGGTTGTCTTCAACGTGAACGACGTAACAACCCTTGGCGCCACACTCACGCACATGCCGCCCCTGGGTATTGCCACTGTAGCCGATCCAACATTTGTCACTTAACGAATGCTCTGTGCGTTGATGGATATGCCCGAGCGCCCAGTACTGGTAGCCCTTGCTCTCGAGTAGACCGATCGAGGTGGGTGCATAGCTGTCGTGTTGCGACGAACCGCTGAGCGACGTGTGGAGTAGTCCGATATTGAAATATCCCATGACCGCGCTGGGATACGCTGCCGCCAGATCGGTAGACTCGGCCCTCGCACCAAAGCTCTGCCCATGGATGGCCAGTCTCGCTTCGTCGAGCAGAACCGTTTGAGGTGCGTCGCTGGACAGTTCGTAAATACCATCGGACCAGTGGATGACGCGCTGCGCATTGCTGACTGCGTCGTGGTTGCCACGGATCAAAACAACAGCGATCTTTTCGCGCACCAGTCGCTTCAGTTGGCTTTCGACCCACAGACCCGCACCCGCATCTTTGACTGGGCCGTCGAACAGGTCGCCAGCAAAAACCACGGCAGCCACTTTTTGCGTGATCGCGGTTTGCACGATCGTCTCGATCGACCGACGGCTGGCTCGGTGCAATTGCGTGGCCGTAGCCTCATCCAAGCTACGAAGGCTACAAAGCGGGCTATCTAAATGCACGTCCGCAGCGTGCAAAAAACGAATCCTAGCCATGAGTGCTTCCCTGTGCTTCCAAGCTATCCTGTGTACGCTTCCAAAATCGCGGGTCATCCACCTCCAACAACATCCATCCCTACGATTATACGGAAAACACCCAAATTGCGGTACGGGCGGCGTCGGGACCGCCAAAAGTCACCGAGATGCCCACAATTGGAGCGCGTGCGCTGGGTTCAAGGCCTAGGCCGCTAGGCTTGCTCTCTGTCGAGGATTGAGTGACATTTGACGGTTTCTCGCTAAAATGAATAAGAAGTTTTGGTGAAAGGAATCAGGGTCTTGCGATGATTATCAAAGGTACGGTTCACAATGGACACATCAAAATTGAAGAGACCGCGATTCCAGAAGGAACGCAAGTGCTGATTACGCCTCTCAAGTCACCGGATCTCGAGGATTTACCGGTGCATGATCTAACCGGCTTAAAGACCGAGATTCACCGGATAGCTTCGCTCGCGTGCGAGAACAGCTCCAGCGATGGTTTCTCTGGTGTTGATCATGACAAAGTTCTTTATGGAAATTGAACGTGGTATTTGTTGACACTGGCGTGTGGTTCGCGCTGCTTGTTGCAAAGGACCCAAATCATCAGCGGACGACAGAATGGTTCGTCAAGCTGAGCGAGCAGATCATTACAAGCGACTACGTCGTCGACGAAACACTGACTCTTCTCTTGATGCGTGGCGAACGCAAAAAGCTATTGAGTTTGGAAACCTTATCATCGTCGGCTCTCTTGCAAACTTCCACAAAATTACTGAGGACCAATTCAATCGAAGCTGGATTCTCTTTCGAAAACTTTCGGAAGCTGGATTGAGCTTTACGGATTGCACATCGCATATCGTGGCAAGTGACCTGAACGTGCCTTGCGTCGCTTCGTTCGACCGCCACTTTCAAACGACTGGCCGCTTCCTTCTAGTCCCTTGAAGTACGGGCCGCCTGTAGTTATCTCCCAGATGCCGACAAGTCAACTCGCCATTGCCGAGCGATTCGCGTGCACAAGCTTCATTCAATGGTATTACTCGGTTATCTGCGTTTTTCCTCTATCAGCCCGACTAGATTTCGGTCAGGATCGCGCAGGAATCCGGTCCATAAGTCGTGATCTGGCATTTTAGCAGCAAGTTCCGGTGCGCGTTCGCTTACCGCACCTTTTCCTACAAGCGAACTGTGTACCGCAACAATGTCCTTTACGCTGAAATACAGAATTGAATTAGCGCCAACTGCGCCTGCCCCCTGTGGCGTTGTTAGCATGATTCGGACACCATCCGCATCAAGAAACGCAAGATTTGCCCCCGCCCGAAATAACAGCTCCAACCCAAGTATGCCATGGTAAAACGCAATGGCCTTCTCAACGTCACTCACAGTAATTGCGACTTGGCGGATCGTCGATAGCTTTGTTGATGCCGACATGTTGTTTTCTTCCAAGCGGATAAAGAATCCATGTACCATCGCGGCAATGAACAGTGCGATTCCTTAGCAAGCAAGCGGTGGATAGTATAGCACAGCTTCCGATGGGTCACGGCCGTACCTTTTGGTCTGAGCTTTCCAGAACGAGTTGCATTAACGCAGTTGTCACTGATACGCCAGAATCAACGTACGTCCAAATTGAAGTACGTTGGGCCAGCGGGGAACTTCATGAAGAATCTTAGAACTAATCCCGGAGTCCAATTGGATCCCTCGGAGATTGTAGTGCCAATGAGGCACTCCATTGGTACCAGTGCAGTCTTTGGCGGCGTCAAAATCAGTTACACTTGATTCACCTACGCCACGCCCCTAGCACTACCCTGATTCGTCCAGCCGAAATTGGCCATGTATCACATTACGATTCGAATCCGATTTGAACCAGTCTTCGGTTCAGCACTTTTCCTGATGCTAACGCTTTTTTGGGGATTGGCTGCGAGTTCAGCCGCTGCTGAACCGCACGTATTGCGAGCTAGCGGCCGGACGCTGATCGAAGCAGAGAAGTATTCGGGGGCAAGCACGAAGCATCCTCGAACTGAGTCTTCGGCTTGGTGCAGCGGCCAAGCGAATCTGGCGTACTTTCGGCGCGACAAGTGGTTCGAATTGAAACTGGAAGTGCCCAGGATGCTCAACTATAGCATTTCGCTTCGCGCAGCTTCGCCCGCCGGAACACAGATCGAGATGCAAAGGATCACTGACACTGGCACGACATCGCTGGCCACAATCGACGTACCTCGGGCGGACTCTTGGGTCGCCTACACGGATACAGACAACGTGATTGTTTCCTTACCAGCAGGGACTTGCACGCTGAGATTCTTGAATCACCTTGAGGATGCGAATGTTGACTACGTCACTTTTCTGGCGGGCTCTGAAAAAGACGTCATAACCTTCGAGCCACCAGACTCTGTGGGTTCTGCAGGTGGCCCAGACAGAAACCCGCTCAAAGGATTCTGCTCCGCATTTCAACGCGAACACGATGACTTCGCCACCGTCGGGTTTCAGGCCATCGAGTGGGGGCTGTTTGAGCCTACGGATGATCATTTCGATTGGAGCTATGTTGAAACAATCTTAGATCGTGAGGGGACACGCGGCCGGCATTTCATACTTCAGTTTGTCGTTGACGTGGACGATCCGCAGCTCAGTGAACCCAAAGGCAAGAGCCACTATCGGGGCCCCGACTGGTTGCTCGAGCGCGTAGGTGAAAACCGAGGCCCAGCTAGACCCGAGCAATCCAATAGCCGAATCACCCGAGCAACAAAATATGACGATCCAGTCTTTATCGAAGAAGCAACCGAAGCGGTCAAGACGCTTCTGGAGCACTATCGAGATGACCCCCGGGCGTTTGTTTTTCAGGCTGGTGTATTGGGCTTCAAAGGTCAATGGAACACCAACCCAATGGGTGCCTGGGGACCGACACAGTTCACCAAGTCAGAGACCTTAAACGCTTACCTAGCCAACCTCGGGCTGGATGGCCTCATGCAGATTCGGTATCCCCTGGATCCGGTTAACAAGCCACAGCGCGGCTTGGGCTACTACAGCAGCAACTCGGCTCCAACAACCCAGGGCTATGAATTTGGCAAACGTATCACGGATCGACAACTCTCAAACAATGGCCCAATCTCAGGTGAATGGCCGCAGCGCGTCGACCAGCAATACTGGGAAAAGTTCTTTCAAAGCGACGAAGGTTTGTTCTTTATCGAACAATCGCGATTTACCACGATGATATTGCCCGAGTCTCTCGAGATCCAGAAGATGCTCCCCAGTTGGACGCAAGACGAGATCTTAATGAACATGCATCGTCGGATGGGATACAATTTTCAGGTGAAATCCGTACGTCATCTCGTCGCCGTCGACGATTCCAAGCTCACTCACCTTGAAGTTGAGCTTAAGAATGTCGGCATAGCACCGTTCTATAAAAAATGGAATGTGCAACTGGCAATACTGAATGCAGAGACTTTTGAACCATTCGAGATCCTTGCAATGGATACCGATCTTCGCAACTTGAAACCAAACGAAGCGGTTACTTTCACCTGCACTAGTTCCAAGAAGCTTGATCCAAGCGAGGACTACAAAATAGGTCTCCGTATTTTGCAACCTGGCGCGGACGACTTTAAAAACGCTCCTTGGAAACTAAATCCTCGCAACGCCTACGTCGTCCTAGCCAACCAGGTTCAAGTCATCGATGGCCGTTGGGCAGACCCTCCTGATCGGGAGGAAAAGTGGAACTTAGTTGGTGGCTGGAACATCCTTGACACGCTCCAGCGACTTGAGCCAGAAGAATCACAAGGGATCGATACCAAGTTCTTTCCTTTTCAAGGGTCTTTTCGTCCATGACTCACAAGCACTGAGGTGGGGCACTATCGAGTGGTCCGTAGTCTTGTTAGTTCAACGCGATACTTGGCCGCGTCCTCAGTTTTCTCCAATGCATCACAGCAAGCGATGATGTGCGTTAGTGTCGTCTTGATGTCGACTGTCCGCTTGCCTTGTCGATTTGAAGAGCCATCCTTACAGCCTTCGTACCCCGACACCAAGTTCGGCAGCGCAGCCTGAAACTTCTTTTGGGCGGCTAACGCATGCCCTAACTGGGCTTGCAGGGCACAGAGCGAAGATGGCTCGGCATTTTGCGAAAGATAGATTTCCTGACCCTCCCGGAGGAGTGCTTCCGCTGTGCTCCATTTCGAGATCCCCAGAAGCCGAGTTCCACCAGCAGCGAGTATTTCAGCCAGTTGAGCGCTGCCGGCTGGCACCTTGGCCCGAGCGGACTCAACTTCGCGGTTGGTCCAAAGCTCGACCTGATCGGCGTCACGCTGTTTCGCAAAGCTGTTGGCTAAGAGCGTTGCAATCTTGAATACTTCAGTCATATGCTGACCATCTTCGAAAACACTCGTCAGTAACTCTTGGCCCGCTTTCATTTGACCTATCTCAATCTTGCTCAGCCCAAGTCTGGCTTTCGAAGCAAGTGATTCAACATGGTTGCGCCCGAAGATGCGAGTTGTCACAACGGACAGTTCTTCATCAAGAAAGATTGATTGCTCTAACTTACCTAACCTCTGGTAAGCGATAGCCAGGTTCCCCTTCACCCGAAGCACGATAGGCAAGTCGTTATCCAAGTTGAGCTGCTTACAACCTTCCTGCGCCGCAGTCAGCATGTTTTCGGCTTCCGCATACTTGCCAGTTTGCATGAGAGCCCAACCGAGTGCATTGCGAGCTTCCAAGTTTGGCAATTGGTCGGGAGTTGTACGATCGAGACGAACGACGAGGTCCTTAAGAAGCAACTGAGCTTCGTTATACTTCTCATACTCGCAATACAATTGAGTCAAGCTACTTTGGCTTGCGAGCGTATCTGGATGATCTTCACCGCGCACATCCAGGTAGGTCTTGAAGCACTCGGTCAGTAATGGTTCCGACAAAGCAAGGTACTTGGCGTCATGTGAAGCTTGACCATGTTTCAAGTAACACCGACCAAGGTCGTGCAGCGAAGCTGCAACCAGAGGATGACTTCCGGGAAATTGCCTGCGTCTTATCTGCAAGACTTCTGAATGCAGCCGCTCCGCTTCATCGAATTGGTTTAGACACTCATGCAGTTCTGCGAGCACGCTCATCGAGTAACAGACTTCTGGATGATCCTGAACCAAAATCCTTCTTTTCGCTTCCAGACATTGTTCATGCTCAACAAGAGCCTCGCTGTAGCGTTTCTGTCTTTGGAAGACGGTTGCCCGAGTACTCTTCATTTGAAGCATCAGCATCTCCAGATCCCGTTGGCCCGGCTCGCATTTTTCCAACGCTGCAATGGCTTGTTTACAGATCGCCTCAGCCTCCGCGAATCGCAAGCGATAGATTTGGACAATCGCTAGCTGCCGCATGGCTCGAATAGTATCTGGATGCGATGAGCCGCGTTCTTGCAATAAGAACATCAAATACTCACCGTACAGCCGCGCCGCATCATCGTAGCGTCCCACGCTTACACAGGAATTGGCTAGGGTTTCCTTGAGCATGGCAGCGACTTGCGGCTGAGCCGCGAATCGGCCATCGACTTCACCCAACGCTCGATCAAGCAACGCGATTAACTTTAGATTGGGGTCTGGACGTAGGCCCGTCGACAGTTGCGACTCTGCACCGGCTAGCCCCAACAAGTCGTTGACGAGAAACTTATTGACCGAGTCCGCCTTTAGAGCACTGTTGGCTGCCTCCGCCTCAGCACGTGTCGCTCGAATGGCTTGCCAACTTGTCCCAGCCATTCCGAACAGTAAGGAGATGCCACCGCCGTGACCATCGTTAGAGCAACTTTATTGCGTTTGGCAAACTTGCGAAAGCGATATCGCCGCGATGGCGGGCAGGCCGTAACCGCGTCCCCTTGCATGAAACGCTCGATATCCCGTGCCAGTGAATTGGGAGATTGGTAACGTCGCTCACGATCCTTCTCCATTGCCTTCATTACGATCCAGTCCAGCTCACTGCGCAGTGTTCGACTCAACTTTGCATTTTCGCGTACCTGTTCCTTGTGCGTGGAACTGAGTAGTGTTTGTAGTCGCTGTTTGTTCTTTGTGGACCGCCGTGTACTCGGCACCGGTGGATCTTCTTCGCGAATAATCTTCAGCATCTCTTCCCATGTTGCCGACCGAAGCCTCTCTTTATCGAAGGGCGTTGTGCCAGTTAGCAATTCATAGAGCAGCACACCCAGCGAGTAAATGTCGCTCCGAGTATCGACGTCCATTTGATTGACGCGAGTCTGCTCAGGGCTCATGTATTCGAACGTGCCGAGGATCTGGCCAAAGCTGGTGTGGACCGTCATGGGAGTCAGCCTTTGATTGATTGCTTTGGCGACGCCAAAGTCAATCACCTTGGCGACCGGTCGTCCGTCATACTCTGCAACTAGAACATTGGAGGGTTTGATGTCGCGGTGAATAATCCCCTTCTGATGTGCGTGTTGGATCGCACCGCAGACCGAATTGAATAACTCGAGGCGCTGTGTTGTTTGTAACTGATGGATATCGCAATAGTCCGTGATCGGCAATCCATTGACCAACTCCATCACGAAGAAGGGATGCCCAGTTTCAGTGGTCCCTGCGTCCAGCACCTTTGCAATATTGGGATGATCCATGATCGACAGTGCTTGACGCTCCGCCTCAAAGCGGGCTATCACCTCGCGAGTATCGACACCCGGCTTGATCAATTTCAAAGCCACGTTTCGTCGGACCGGTTCGAATTGTTCGGCCATGTAGACATAGCCCATCCCACCTTCGCCGATCTGTTTCAGCAATTGGTAATTGCCAACGCGTTCACCGATACTCAACTTGACCGCCTGCGGGATCAATGCATGATCGAGTAAGTCGTCATGCGGTGCGTCCGCCTCAAGCAGCAGCTTTACTTTCTTCCGTAGATCGAGGTCGGGACAGAGCTCGATAAGCTTTGTTGGCTGCTGATCGGTTGGCAATTCCGACAATATGGAAAAGAAACGCTCCAACTCGCTAAATTCGTTGATCTGTTTTCCGGTTTGAGGATTCGGCTGCAATGGATCGTTCAATGGATTCCTGCCTGGGGAGAATAAGTGCGATCTAGTTTACGCGACAAAATACACTTCAGCCCTTCACGATTTTTCTTGCATGCGTGCTCTCAGCCATGCTCTTGCGAATCGCCAGCGCCTTTCAACGGTAGAGAGGCTCACCTCAAGCACTTCGGAGCACTCTTCGTTTGTAAGGCCTGAGAAAAATCGTAGTTGGACCACTTCCGCGTTTTCGGGGGACTCCTGCTCCAGCTCTTTCAGCGCCTCGTGCAACTCGAGAATGTCCGACTCCCACTCACAGGCAGGTAAGCTAATTTCGGAAAGTGCCTCGTGAATCACATCGCCGCCGCGTTTGGCCCGTTTCCGGTTTCGCGCTGCGTCGATCAGTATCCTACGCATCGCCTCGGCGGCAACACCATAAAAGTGCCTTCGATCACGCCAAGGATTCTGCTGTTGGGCCAGACGGATGTAGGCCTCGTTTACCAGTGCAGTCGTTTGCAGTGACTTGTTACGGTTTTCGGCGAGCAAGCGATTTCGCGCGATTGACTTCAGTTGCTCGTACACCAATGCATACAACTGATCGCGCTCAGATGGAGTTGCTTTCAGTAGGCGAGTTACGTCCTCATTCTCATCACCTGCGTCTTCAAGGTTGGTTTTATTCATTGCATCGATGCTCAGTAGCTGGATAAGTTAGGTAATGGTCGCTTAGTCTTTTTCAACGTTTTCATGACGCTAAAGCTCCGGAAAACGCAAGCCAAATAACGCGTCATTGTAACTAGAACCCTCGTTCCCAGGCTCTGCCTGGGAACGCACTGTTTTCGTGGCTCCGCCTCTCGACTTTCTTGGTTCCCAGGCAGATTCGCAGCGCCCAGGACCAGTAGCACCAGCAGCGATCAACAAAAAACTTTTCCAAAAAACTGTGAAGGGTTCCCTGAGGGATCGTCGCGTAGCTATCCAGACAACGAGGCAGTCGCAACCGCTTCAGACCATAACGGTGCAGGATCCATCAACGCGTTGAACCAGCTTGGTCAGTTGCTCTAGCTTTCCGGTATCGAGATCTGTGAACCCTAAAAACTGAGAGAAGAAAAATGAGTATCCGCAAATTTCTGAGTGCACTCGCAATTGGTCTTGCAAGCGTCAATAGCCTGATTGCAAGTGATGTCGGCGTTAACATTCCGGCAACTTCGTACAGCTTTGAGTCCCACGACGAAGATCGAAATGTGATTCGTAGAATGCCCAACAAGGTTGGCTACTTGAAGCCAGACGTCGAATCCGCAGTGTATTGGGGCTACGAAGACATTGACTTTGGTACGGGTGCCACTCACTTGACGGTGCGAGCCTCCAGCGGGGGCAAAGGAGGGAGACTCTATGTTCGTCTGGCAACTTTCTACTATGGTGCTTTCCCCGATCTGGCTGTCGTAGATATTCCAGCGACCGGCGGATGGAATTCCTTCCAAGATATAACGGTTGAAATCAACCAGGAAACACTCGCCAATCTGAACGGCTGGCCACTGATCTTCGCTGTCGAGCCAGACGGCGAGAATGACGATGCTTACCTCTTCGACATTCAGTCATTTCGATTCGACAATTTGAATGGTCAAGTTGGCATGGACATCGCTGGCTCAAGTTACGACTTCGAGTCGTCACCGGAGAATCCTAACGTCATCCGACCGATTGGCGACACCGTTGGATACGTGAAGGCGAGCGAAGGTTTTGAGTACTGGGGTTACGAGAGCTTTGATTTTGGCACTGGCGCAAAGACCATGACGGTGAGAGCGTCCAGCGGTTCGGCTGGCGGCACGCTCTACGTACAACTGGCGAATCACTACAACCCTGAATTGACCGTGGCGGTTATCGATATTCCGAACACCGGCGGCTGGACGTCCTTCAAGGACTTCACCGTACCCGTCAATCAAGACGTAATCGCCAACTTCAATGGTATGAGCCTGTTCTTCGTCGTAACCGACAATGAAACCTCTGGATACCAATTTGATGTCAAGTCATTTCGATTCGACAACTAGCACTTTCAATCCCAAGTCCCGACGCGTCCAAGCTCCACTTGGACGCGTTTTTTTATCTCACCCCAGAAAGTTATCAACATGAAACGCATCGAAATTGCTCGCGCCAGATCGCTGACCGTCTCTTTGTTTTTGGCATTACTGTTCTTGTCTGTTCCAAGTGTAGTTGAAGCGCAAGTCGCTCAGCGGGTCAAAGTCTTTGAAAGTATCCCCAACCGCGCGCCATCCAACCAGTATACGTGCCGTGTGCGAGGCGAAGACATGACTTGGCGAAATGCGTTTGTCCTGCAAACTACCAGTAAGAAAGCCATCCGCGTTAAAGACGAAAACGGTACAACCAGAAGCGTGAATGGCTATGTAAGTCATTTAAATGATTGGTCGGCATCCTGGATCGCTTTTGAATTCGAGGGTGGTGACGTCGAGGTAGAAATCACCAAATTGGGTGAGGCAATCGAGGAGGTAAAGGTCCGCCCAGAATATGCAGCTACGTCCCGAATCGCAGAAGGTAAAGCCTACATTACCATCACTGCCAACGTGAACTTTCACGTCGACATCAACGGCGCTATGGAAAGAAACCCCCATGGAAATGGCTACGTCGGCCCGCCAGTCCATACAATTTCGGTTTTCGCGAATCCAATTTACGCTCCGCCAGTACCCGGACCAAGAGTATTCGTAAAGAAGGCGAACACCGCACTGCCACCCGACCTAGACGACAAATACGATTGCGTGCACTTCGAACCCGGTGTGCACACCATCGGCACGCTGCACCAACCGCTGACAGGCTCAGTGAACGGGACAGTCTCGAACACAATGGGTTCACCTCACTACATGAGGTCGGGAATGACGTTCTACATTCCCGGAGACGCTGTTGTTAACGGCACTATCCATCCCATGGCAGCAGGTCCGAACTCAAGGGGCGGCAACTTTTTCAGGGTCTATGGATCCGGAACGCTCAGCGGTGAAGCGATCGATTGGGACAAAAGTACGCCCGTCAACAAGTCTTTTACGGGATCAACCCGAGGCACTACCTTGGAAGGATTTGTTGTTGCTGACCCGGCACATCATACGTTCAACATGTTTTGTACCGGCAACGATGCGGCCGAAGCCAACCACTACCGAAACTTAAAGGTATTTGGCTGGAGGTTAAATGGTGACGGCCTGAACGCATTCCGCAACTCGAACGTCAGCGGTTGCTTCTTCCGTGTTCAAGACGACGCGTTCTACTACGGTGACGGAGTAAAGATCTGGAACTGCGTGGTATGGCATGACTTTAACGGGTCCGTTTTATATGTGGCCAAGGGATCCAGTAAACCCAATGACTCGTGCTTTCAAGACATTCGCGTGATCTATAACCGAGCACAATGGCCCTACTCTACGGGTGGTCGAGTCATATCCTTTCGCGATCAGTTCGTCGCAGATCCCAACTCAGTTCCTAAAGATCGTCTGACGCAAAATGTGCTGATCAAAAATATCACCGTCGAAGATCCCCTTCCATCGTATGCACCGTTCTTTTTCGACATGCGGTCAAACTCGGAAGTCGACTATAGGTGGAACTATAGGAACATTCTGATTGAAAATGTAGTTCAGAATGCACCCGCTGTGCGCAAACCGAACGCGCAGAATTATCCGTTCGCGCTCCGCAATACTTTGCTAGGGCGAGACGATACCAGGCGTATCACCGACGTTACTTTTAGGAACTGCGTTTACAATGGGCAGCCCTTGAGCAGCATTGAAAGTTTCTACACAAATGGATTCGTCAAGAATATTCACTTTCAGCAACCTAGCATCGGCCTGATTGCTGACGGCACTTACACTGTCCGCTCAAAATCGGGCGTATTTCTAACCGCACCAAGTTCGGCAACACCAGGTGGGGCAATCACGGGCCAAAAACTAGCGGTTGGTCCTTCCAGCCACTGGAAGTTCACGCATCTCGGCAACAATGTCTACACCATCCACTCCGCGTTGTATCCCAACCAGCGTTTAGAAGCGTTTGGTGCGGCGATCAGTCTCGGTAGGTATGTAAGTTCAGATTCGCTTTTGGGAAATATGAAGTGGCAAGTCGAAGTAGCGGCGAGTGGTGGTTTCTTGCTCGTACCCGTGCTTGACCCTCGTAAGACCTTGGATGCAAATGCCACGAACGCAATTCGAACTGGAGCGCATTTATGGCACAAGATGCTTGCGAATCCAAATCAAGAATTCGTATTGGTAAGACTGGACTTGAGATAAGTGTTCGCCTCAGGACAGTAGGGTAGCGATCGGCGGCCGAATTCACTTGACTATTCCAAAACATCGTTTTGGAATAGCCAAAAGAAGGGCGGTTGTGCCAAACAGCCGCTCCACTCCGGCATGCTCACCGTATCAATTCGGCATGTCCACATTCTCGAGCTGTTTGAAAAAATCTTCGGACAAACTGCGAAGTCCCTTGATTCGACCTTGTATGGCTTGCTGATCGCTGTTGAGGGCGGCAATCGACCGAATACGATCGAAGTAGGTTTGCGATGCTTGAAGTGCCGCATCGATTTCCTCACGCAAAGCGTTTAGGGCTGAAGGCTCAGGATCAACGAGACTGCTAGCTTGATTCAAAGCGAGTAAGGCTGTGTCAAACTTGCTTTCAGCGAGCGATGTCAACTCGGGCAATGCGTTGGGGTTTGCCTCAAGCATCTCAATGCACAACGACTCATGCCTCTTAAGCATACCCCGCGCTTCTTCATATTCTGATTGGCTAGCCAGAATGTTGGCGAGCCTATTCAAATAAATGGCGAAGGCGCGCTTTGTACTAACAGAGTTTTGGGCATCGACTGGCAATGCCTCGAAGATCGCAATGACTTGAGTAATCGCTTGACGGGCTGCCGGTAGCTCGGATAGCGATGCATTGGCTTGCGATACTCGCTCTAACTTTAGAGCTTGATCCAATCGCAAAGCTACGCTTTCGGGATCCTGCTCAACTAGTCCGCTGACCACGTCAAGGGCGGCTTGGTAAGTCACCAATGCATCTTTCACTTCATTAAGCGAGAATTGGTTGTCGCCTTGCCGTACAAGCACACTGGCCAGGCGTCGTTTCCGCAGTACGTCATCAGGCCGTGCGAGCGACGATGCTTGCGCAAGCTGCCTCGCTTGACCTAAGAATTGTTTGGCTTGATCGAATTCTCCTGAACTAGATGAGCACAGGCTTCGGTGGATCGCCAGCCAGATTTGCCAGTTTTCGAGTTCGTCTTCCTTGCTATCTGCATATTGCTGCTCGGAATCGATTGAAGACTGGATTTCGTCGAGCATTCGCCGAGCTTGATCAAAAGCATTTTCGACCAGCAGCAATTCGACTTGAGACTGCATGGCATAGTTTCGTAGAGACCTCGCTTCCCAGTCTGTTTGCGGCAACGTGGCCAACGTCGGTTGAGTTCGGTTCCAAATCGCTCGAGCCTCATCCGGACGATTCGAATCGGCATAAAGAGCGGCCAGTTTGAGGAGGGCTTGCAGTCGATTCTTTTTGTTTAACAGGTCGTCGGGGACTTGCGATTCAGCACGCTCCAAGAGCTCGATCGCCTTTAAGTAGTATTGTTCCGCCTGCTCGGTATCTCCCAAGTTGTTTTGATCATCACCGCCTGAGATTTCTGCCAAGCGAGCATACGCGACTCCCAAGCGACGCGTGAATTTGGCATCCGAGGGCGAGTCCGCGTAGCTAGCTTCCAAGTATTCACGTACACGTTCGGAGACTTCGAGCCGCGTGGAGGTTGTACCAACAATGCTATTCAAGTCGCGCAAGTGGTCACTCACGAGCCAATGCGAAAGTTCGCTGCCAAGATTTGCCAATCGAGTTGTTCGATCGAGTTCGTTTTGCAGCTGCCGACCATGCCACAGCAGGCCGACGATTACGGAGATGGCCGACAACACCGCGAAAGAGATTGAAGTGACTATCGTCGGATTGCGTTTCGACCATTTCAATAACTTTTCGATTCGTGTTGAGGCACGCGCATGGATGGGATGCCCTTCCAGAAACCGCCGCAGGTCCTCGTGCAGCTCTTTTGCGCTCTGGTAGCGCCGTGCCGTAGGTTTCTGAAGGCACTTCAAGCAAATCGTTTCTAGGTCAACTGGGACGGATGGTTCCAACTTGCGTGGGCTAATGGGTTCATCCGTTAGAACCTTCATCAACACCTTGATCGAATCGGGAGCAACGAAGGGCGGGCGTCCGGTTAGCAGTCGATACAGAATAGCCCCCAGAGCGTAAACATCCGTCGAAGCTGCAAATTCATGGGTGCGCCCAGCCGCTTGCTCGGGAGCCATAAAGCTCGGCGTTCCGAGTATCTCGCCAGTTTGTGTACTAGACGAATCTGCATCCAATAATTTGGCTAAACCAAAGTCGGCGATCTTAAGTTCGCCTGAGCTGCTCACCAAAACGTTGGAGGGTTTCAGATCGCGATGCAATATGCCTTTCGAGTGGCAGTACTCAACGGCATTGGCCAGTGTAGCCACAATTTCTGCCGTTCGCTTTGCCGTCAACGGTTCCTTTCCCAATTCGTTTAGAGTTGCGCCGTCAACGTACTCCATAACAAAGAACTGAGCGCCTTCTGTCAAATCGGCATGGAACAAATACGCGATATTCGGATGCTGCAAATTGGCTAAGGCTTTGACTTCACTCTCAAAACGATTGCGGGCTGAACTGGAGTGGTGGACATTTTGCGACACTACCTTGATCGCCACACGTCGCCCGAGCTTTTGGTCCACCGCCAAATAGACCGTGCCCATACCGCCTTGCCCAAGCTTGCGCTCGAGTTTGTATCCGTCAATGCTTGGCAAAGACTGCTCATCGCCAGAGTGGTTGGTCGCCAATTGAATCGAACGATCCGACTGTACTAACGTCGTATCAGCTTTTTCAACGGGTTCATTCCTCAGCAGCTTAGTTGACTGAGCACTGGGATCGAGTTGTGTGTTTTCCGGTTCCATTGTCGGTTATGCATCTACAGTTACCTCACTGGTTGACATGCTTGCCTTTAAACCGGAGGTGAATTTATGGTGCAGCAGTTGCTGTTATCGCTCTAGTGCTCTGACCACATTAGATTTTTGGGTTGATCGAGCTCGGGTGGCACGCTCTGAGGCTCTGCGAAGGGCGTGGGAGCCAGTATCAGCCGGAACGCGTCAGCGTCCGGTTTTCGCTGCGGGAACCGGTGCTAGCGCACTGCGGCTAATTCTATGCTGTTGCCCGAGTATAACGCATGACTGACGGGATCAGGTTTCAGATGTCCAAGGTAGAATCGTCGTTCATGGTATCATATGGGTCTCTGGGCTACCTCCGGACAAGCCAAACGAACACTCAGCAATTCTCCAATTCCAAGGACAATGAGATGATGACCAACCCTCTGGTGCGAATAGTTACGCTGCTTGTAGTAGCCGTCTTTTCGCACTTCACGATGGCCACCGCGCGCGACCCGGTCGTCGCTCCTAGTTTTCCCCAAGAGCCCGCCGGTGGTTCCGCGAAAGCACCACTCAAAGTATTCATTCTCGCTGGCCAATCAAACATGGAAGGGCATGCTGAAATCAGGACTTTTGACTACATCGGCAAAGATCCCGCCACGGCACCCTTGCTCAAGGAGATGCGCAATCCTGATGGAACACCTCGCATATGTGATCAGGTCTGGATGTCTTATTTGACTGGGCCTTATGACGGTAGTGCAAATGGCGAGGGCTTGGGGAAATTGACCGCAGGCTTTGGCGCACGCGGAGACCGACCTACCAAAGATGGGGGAAAGATCGGGCCTGAGTTCACCTTCGGTATCTATATGGAGAAAGAGTTAAAGGAACCCATCCTGATCATCAAGACCGCTTGGGGCGGTAGGTCGCTCAACACCGAATTTCGCCCTCCAAGCGCAGGGCCATACAAACTGCCCAAACAGGTTCAAGATGAGTGGGACAAGCATCCGCAGGGTGCTCACGGCATTCCCAAACTTGAGGATCGAAAGAAATGGCAGGCAGACAAAGATGCTGCCTCAGGTGTATTTTACCGCATGATGGTTGAGCACGTGAAAAAGGTACTCGCAGATCCCGCGAGGGTCTGCCCTGCTTATGATCCCAAGCAGGGCTATGAGCTAGCGGGGTTTGTATGGCTTCAAGGTTTCAACGATCTTGTCGATGGTCAGACTTATCCGAATGGCAACTATGACGAATACTCGCGGCTCTTGGCACACTTCATCCGCGATGTCCGTACAGACCTGTCCGCCCCGAAGATGCCCTTCATCATCGGCGTACTCGGTGTCGATGGCGAGAAGAACGTCAACTTTCGCAAAGCCATGGCGGCACCGGCTGCTATGCCCGAGTTCCAGGGCAATGTGGTTGCCGTCGATACCGCTCCATTTTGGGATCGTGACATCGAAGCCGCTGAACCCAAGCAGAGCAAGTACAACGAAATCGTTGGCACGGCACATACTTTGAAAGCAGATGGCACGCTCGATACCGAACGCAAATGGGATAAGTTCTGGAAGCCGATTGGAAAGCCCTTGCCAGAAGAGCGAAACTGGCGTTTCGTTGCAGTCGATGCCACCGAAGCGAAAGAAAAACTGGAAGCATTCACCGACAGGCGATTTCGTGACATCACACTGCCAGCCGGATTGAAGAACTGGTACATGCCAGATTTCGATGACAGCTCATGGACAGCAGGCAAAGCTCCCATCGGCAAGGGAGTCTGGAAGCACAGCGGAATCACTTTGGACAAGTTTGCCTCAGCATGGGGCAAGGAAGAGTTCTTGCTCATGCGTTCCACTTTTGATGTAGATAACCTCGACTACGATATCTACCGCATCGCGATTTTGGCGCGACAAGGCTTTCATGTTTACTTGAACGGCCACAAGATTCACACCTATATTTGGTGGCTGGACAAGCCGCAATACAGATCGATCGTCCTCGATAAAGAACAGACCCAGTATTTGCAGAAAGGAAAGAACGTCTTGGCGGTTTATGCCAATGACCAATACTCACCAAACTCACCAGAACATTATGCTGGGCTCGACGCATGGATTGAGGGGATCACCAAGACGGATCAAGCGAAGCTCGACCTAGCTTTGGAGGAGGTCCTTTCGCCTAAAGACAGAGAAGCACTCACAGGCGCATCCAATGGCGGCTACCATTACTTCGGCAGCGCAAAAATCTTTGCACAGATGGGTAAAGCCTTCGCCGAAGCAAACCTCAAACTCATCAAGAAGTAAAGCATCAGTGTAGAAACTCAAGATGCACATCAGGCGTTTTAGAAATGAACCATGATTAAGATCCGACAGGCGGTATCCAGCGACGTGGAAACCATCGCCCATTTCAACATCTTACTCTGCCGTGAAACCGAAGCACGGGAACTTGATCCCGTGACGGTAACCAACGGAGTCGGTCGCTTTGTTGCCGAATCCAAAAGGGGAAGGTACTTCGTGGCTGAGATCGACGGCGAAGTCGTGGGACAAGCCGCGCACACTTTCGAATGGAGCGATTGGAGAAACGGCGAGATCTGGTGGATTCAGAGTGTCTATGTGCATCCCGATTTTCGAAGTAAGGGCGTGTTCCGTACGCTCTTTATGCACATTAAGGAACTCGGTGAAGCGGATGTAGATTGCTGCGGTATCCGCCTCTACATGGAGCGTGAAAACGATACTGCTCGAGAAAGCTACCGACGCCTCGGCTTCAGCGAGACGGGTTATGTGGTTTTTGAGCGATTGTTCTCCCCAATGAATAAAGTCCGATCGTGAACTCCAGACTACTTTTGCTCGATGGCGCCACAGGCACTGAACTCAATCGCCGTGGCCTGGACACCGGCTTGCCGTTGTGGTCGGCCAATGCGCTCATCACGGACACGGGGCTGGATGTGCTGCGTCAAGTTCATTTGGACTACCTGAACGCGGGCGCGGACATCATCACCACCAACACCTTTCGCACCAACCGTCGCGTTCTGGTTGGCAAAGGCTTCAGCGCCCATGAACTAACCTTGCGAGCCGTTGGTACAGCCCGAGAGGCGGTTGCAGAATTTGGAAAGCCAGCGCTCGTCGCCGGCTCGATATCTTCGCTTGAGGATTGTTATCGCCCCGACCTCGTGCCGCCCGCCGACGAATGCCTCGCCGAGCACACCGAGCGCATCGAACACTTGGTGGAGGGTGGCGTTGACCTACTGCTCATCGAGACGATGAACTCGATCCGCGAAGCCGTGATAGCCGCCAAGATCGCCACGGCCACCGGCCTGCCCACATGGGTCACTTTTGTTTGCGATGAAACGGGTCGTATCCTTTCCGGCGAGTCACTCGCGCATGCCGCCGAGGCACTCATGCCTCTCGGCGTAAAGGCCTTGGGCGTGAACTGCATGCCTGCCCACACCATTGCGCAACCGCTCACCGAGTTACGAGCCCTCTGCGGTGAGACCTTTCCGCTGGTGGCCTACGGCAACATTGGTTACGTGGACGAGGAACAAGGCTGGAACAACACCGACTCCACCAGCCCCGAAGGCTACCTGCAACACGCGCAAACCTGGCCCGCACAAATCATCGGTGCCTGCTGCGGTTCCACCCCTGACCACATTCGCAAGCTGAAGCAGTGTCTCGTTCGTTGACCAAGCGCATGACGCATGACATAACTTGCTACTCAAGAAATCAACTGCGACTTCCTATTGATTCAAAGCTCCTTCTCATGTCCGATGTCACCCGTATCCTCTCTCAAATCGAATCGGGCGATCCGTCGGCTGCAGAGCAGTTATTGCCGCTGGTGTATGACGAACTCCGTAAGCTGGCGGCCGTTAGGCTGGCACAGGAGAAGCCCGGGCAAACTTTGCAGGCCACTGCGCTGGTCCATGAGGCATATGTTCGGCTGGTGGGCACGGCCGACGCCGGACGGTGGGACCATCGCGGCCATTTCTTCGCCGCAGCTGCCACAGCCATGCGGCGGATCCTCATCGAGCGAGCGCGGCGTAAACAGCGGAAAATCCATGGTGGCGACCATCAGCGGCAGGAATTCGATCCCGAACGGATCGTCATGCCGGCTCCAGACGACGATTTGCTTGCCCTCGACGAAGCCCTGTCGAAGCTTGCCGAACAAGATCCCGTCAAGTCTAGGTTGGTTGAACTGCGATTCTTCGCCGGGCTGACGGGCGATCAAGCGGCACTGATCCTGGGCATCTCGCCCAAAACGGCAGACCGTTACTGGGTTTATGCGAGGGCCTGGCTACGTCGTGAAATGGAAGGCAGCGATTCAATCCGAATTTTCTTGGAAAATCAGTGACGCTGGTGGCCGCCTTTCGTCGCATTGAGTGGCGACACCATTGGTCTTTTCCCCAGGTACCACCATGACCGAAGAAACGATTTTCCAAGAAGCCTTGACTCGATCTGCCGCCGAGCGTGCCCACTTTCTGGACCAAGCTTGCTCAGGTCAACCACTACTCAGGGCCGCCGTCGAAGCGCTCCTCGTCGCCCATGAGAAGCCCTCCAACTTGTTGGACAAGCCACCAGGCAACCTCGCCGCTACGTTGGACTCCGAGCCTGCTGGGCCGGACTCGGTGGACAGGGAGGCAGGCATACCCAAAACACTTGGCGCTCAAGATCCCCCGGTGACTCGCACTGGGACCGCCGACTATCGTCGCCATGCGGTGGCTGGCATGGTCATCGGCGGCCGTTACACCCTGCAAGAGAAAATCGGCGAAGGGGGAATGGGCGAAGTCTGGGTCGCCAAACAAACCGAACCTATCAAACGCAAGGTCGCCCTCAAACTGATCAAGACCGGCATGGACTCTCGGGCCGTGGTGCAGCGGTTCGAGCAGGAGCGGCAGGCCCTGGCGCTGATGGACCATACCAATATCGCTCGGGTGCTCGATGGTGGCATAACGCCCACGGGCCAGCCCTTTTTCGTGATGGAACTGGTTAACGGTCTTCCCCTGACCCAATTCTGTGACGAGATGAAGCTGACACCCAAAGAGCGGCTAGAACTTTTCGTGCCGATCTGCCAAGCGGTGCAGCACGCGCATCAGAAGGGGATCGTGCATCGGGATCTGAAGCCGGCCAATATCCTGGTTACGATGATTGACGGCAAGCCGATCCCGAAGGTGATCGACTTCGGCGTGGCCAAAGCGACCTCGGGGAAACTGACCGAAGAGACGATGTCGACCGGCTTTGGTGCGGTGGTCGGCACCTTGGAATATATGTCCCCTGAGCAGGCCGGCTTTTGCGGTGAAGACATTGACACGCGAGCCGACATTTATTCGTTGGGTGTGATTCTGTACGAACTACTGACGGGGCTGCGGCCCCTCGATGGCAAACGCCTGCGGAAAGCGGCGATGACGGAAATGATTCGGATCATTAGGGAGGAAGAGCCCTCAAAGCCGAGCACGCGGCTCTCGACGGACAAGTCTTTGCCGTCGCTAGCGGCTGCACGGCATATTGAGCCTCGGCGGCTGACGGCGCTACTGCGTGGAGAACTGGACTGGGTGGTGATGAAGTGTCTGGAGAAGCACCGCGAACGGCGATACGAAACGGCCAACGGGCTGGCCCGAGACATTCAGCGTTATCTGGCGGACGAAGTGGTCGAGGCCCGACCGCCCAGTACCGGTTACCGGCTGCAGAAGTTCATCCGTCGATACAAGGGACAAGCAATTGCAGCTTGCCTCGTACTGCTAGCTCTGGTAGGCGGCGTTGTCGGTACCAGCATCGGCATGGTACTGGCCCGCAGGGCCAATTTGGCGCTGGCCGACAAGAACGCCGAGCTGGCGGAAGAACAAGCGAAAGTGCAAGCTCGGTTTGAGCTGGCCCAGCAGGCAATCGCAACGTTTCACACGGGGGTCAGCGAGGATGCCTTGCTTGCGAATGAGCAATTTGAGGATCTGCGAACGAAGCTGCTGAAGGAAGCGGCACGGTTCTACGGCGACTTGGAAAAATTGCTGAAGGGGCAGGTTGATTCAAAGTCGCGAAAACTTCTGGCGGAGGGCTACTTTCAGCTAGGCGGCCTGACCAAGTCCATCGGCGACCAACCGGCAGCGCTGGTGGTCCACCGTAAAGCTCTGGACTTGCGAAGGGAACTGGCGAGCGACCCCGGGGCCAATGTGGAGACTCAATTGGCAGTTCCCATTAGCCTGCGCGAAGTCGGATTGCTCCTGGATGACACGGGCGAACCGGCAGAAGCGATCAAGGCCTGGAAGGAACAGCGCGATGTCTCGTTGGCTCTTGAACCAATTTCCTCAAATGGGGCTGCGAAGGAGCTGGCTGCATTGGCAAACAACTCGCTGGGATTCCACTTCGTGCGAACAAGTCGATTGGCGGAGGCACAAGTCTGCTACGAGAATGCACTCTCGCTTTTCCAAGAACTGGCCGCCGGTGACCCAACCAATATACAGTTCCTAGCAGGATTAGCCCAAACTCATCTCAATCTCGGGAACTTGTTAAGGGATAACAACTCGCTTGCCGAAGCCCTAGCGGCTCATGAGCGGGCACTGACCATCCGGCAGAGATTGGCAAGTGAGAACCCGTCCGTCACTAGATTTCAGACCGACCTGTCGGCGAGCCTCGTCAGCGTTGGCTTCTTGTTGTTCCGCCTCGGACGAACCGAGGAATCGCTCGCGGCTTACCAGAATGCACTGAGAATTCGGCAGAAGCTGGCGGACGCCCAACCGGCAGTCAACAAATTGAAAAGCAATGTAGCCGAAAGCCACTACTGGATCGCCAGTGTTCTGAGCCACACCAACCAGCCAGAAGGTGCGGTCGAGGAGTACCAAAAGGCGTTGGCGATCCAGCAGCGACTGACGGACGCTAATCCTACCGTAACCAATTTCCAACAAAGCCTTGCCATGACCCTCTCTCGCTTCGGCGATCAGTTGGCGAAAAATGGCCAGCCAACAGAGGCGATCGCCGCTTACCAGAAGGCTATGGCCGTTATGCAGAAACTCGTCGATGCCAACCCGACACTCACCGATTTTCAGTTCACCTTGTCGATCACAGAGTCCGCTCTCTCCCACCTATTGTTTCACATGGGCCGGACGTTGGAGAGCTTAGCGACCTTCCACCAGGCCCGCAATCGACTTCAGAAGCTGGTCGATTCCAACCCGACGGTGACTCGCTTTCAAGCCCAGTTAGGCCGCGTTCAAAATTACATCGGTTATATCTTCGCTCGGACTGGGCAGCCGGCAGAAGGGTTGGTGGCATGTGAACAGGGCCTCGTCCTCCGTCGGAAATTGGCCGACACCAATCCGACGACTCCCTCCTTCCGAACAGAATTGGCATCGAGCTACAACACCATCGGCCGGATCTACGCCAGTCAGGGGCGGTTCGCCGAGGCATTCGATACATTTGAATCCGGTCTGTCCCTGCGCCAGAAGCTTGTCGTCGAGTACCCTAACGAGTCGGATTACACTGTTGGTATGGCCTACTGCTACGCCTACCGCGGCTGGGCCCGCGTCAGGGCCGGGCAGTCCAAGGAGGCCGCCATCGAACTGCGTAAGGTGATCGAACTGATCACTCGAGACAAAACCTGGGATCTTGATTTGCGGTTCGAGCGAGTGAGGTCGTTGGCCCTACTAGCTGGGCTAGGTGCGGACGAGAAGTCGGGGGTGACCCAGGATGAAGCCGGGATATTCGCTGACCAGTGTGCCGCCGAGCTCGCCGAGGCCATCAAGGACGGCTGGGCCAATCTCATGGAGCTGAAAGAGCCGGACCTTGACGTGATGCGAGATCGGGAGGACTTCCAGAAGCATTTCGCTGCGTTGGAGGCGGCGCGGTTGACGAAGCCAGTCAAGACAACTTCATTGCCTACGGAAAAACCGTGAAACCTAATGAGCACATTTCGTCGGTGGGGCTGGTTCAGTCCCATTATCTCTAAACGTTAGATCGTCTCCGGAGTAGTGCTCTTGTGCGTCACGCCTTTCGATCACGATGGTGCTCCCGATCTAGTACTAGAGACCCGCTATACCATCTCGCTCGCGATTGCTGCACCCAGTGCACTACAACGTTCGATGATTGATTCACAATCAATCATCAAAAAATCACTTGCCCATTTAGCTTGAAAAAGTTCCTGCTTGCAATCTCCAGCGTCGAATTCGCGAATTAGAAGTTCTAATTGCCTCAGATTGGGCTGTCCGATTTTCCTTCGGCGCACCGTAACCAAGTTCTGTCGCGCAGCGACTTGGACAAAACTGTCAAGAAACCTAAACTCGAAAGATGATGTCAATCGCTCGTGCTCCTGCTTTGACTTGCCGTAAATGGATTTGCTCAAGTCGCTTAGAATCGAAGCAGAAGTGCCTAGCGAATGGTAGTTTTCTCGCTCGTTGTGGGCCCAATAGGCAATGCGAAAAAGGCAATCGCAAATTGCCCTAAGGGATTGTGCAGCAGCAATCAGTTGAGCGACGGCCAGGGCAGCGTTCATTGAGAGTTTTTCTCCCACCGGTTGTCCGATCGGAGCCACAATGAACGCGGTGTCGCTTTCGCCCAACGATCGATCGCATATGCCTTCTTGCACATACCTAAGGTACTCCGCACGATGGTGTGCGAAGCAGACCACACGAATGTGCATCGCCTGCAACGCTTGTTCCCAATCGTTCGATCGGACTACGTCCGTGTCAAGCTCAGCGACTTTTGTAGCCATCGCATTGAACCATGTGAAAGCAGTAGTACTCATTTAGAATCTGCATCATTCGTTTCAGATTTGTCGTTTAGAAGAAAGACCAATGCTTGCTCAAGTTGGCGGGGATGAAAGCCGAAAGGTCCGCGTCCATTCTTAAACGCAATCCGTCCATGTTGATCGATTAAGTACAATCGATTGGGCATTCCGCTGTAGACACTGCCTACTCGATCATCAATTGTGTCGACCAAGAACGGGATACTTAGATCAAGGTGCTTTTGACATTTTTCGGCGACCGTGCGACGTTGGCTGTGATCCTTAGGTTGCGACAAGTCGATCCCTGCGCGTTGGTTGCTCTGCATCCACCATCCATCGCTGGGATGAGCTTCACGAACGTAGACTAGGTAGAAATTGGCTCGGTCTTTGTAACGCTCGTAAAGTTTCTGGATGTTTCCGGACTGACTACGAAATGGCCCACATGTAAAGTTACCGAATATCAAAACCGTTGGCTTGTCGTCGATGACTTTGGAAAGCGTAACTTGCTTACCATCAAGAGTTGTGAGGGTGAAATCCGGAGCCACTTCATCTAGATGTGGCCCGGATTGAAGCGAGCCTAGTTCTTGCCGTTTGAGGGCCTTCACCAGCGTGTCTGGACTAGGACTGTCCGACGGCCTAGACTTCGAGCTTGAATTCGGACTTGAACGCGGCGGTGAGAACCCTTCGCGAAGATCGTCAATTGCAACATATTCGCTGTTAGACGCAAACTGTTCAAAGAGTCCCTGAAATTCTTCTTTTGTCAACTTACCATTGGCATCGCGATCCGCCATGAAAAACAACATCAGGCCTGGCGATGGCGTCAAAGAGTGTTCACTCCAATCGAAATCCAAATCGGTAATCGTTCCATCGTTATCGCGATCGAGGCGACTGAAATCCTCTTCGCTACCCTTGAACTCGTCGGGCAGAATGGTGAAGTCATTGTTTGTATCGTACTGCTTAGTCGCGTACTTCCAATCAAAACGATTCTCAACCTTTGCCAAGGGAAACCACCCATCATCGGGGCCGAGGTTGCTGCCGTTATTAACAATGTCGTTGAGCATGGCCAGAGCCTCTGAGTTTTTGTCGAGCGAGTTTGTGAGTTCTTCGACGATTTCTTTTGCTTCCGGTGTTAGCTCATCTTCCGCTGGGCTGCTTTTGGCTTCATCGGTTGGCTCGCTAGTTCCAAAAACATTCTCCCGCTCTAAGGGCAGTTGAAAACCATCGGAGATGCGAGTCATATAGAGACCGCGGCAGAGCCATAGGAATACCGACATCGCTTGCTTAGAACCAAAATCCTGTTCGAGCGTCTTATAGTCCGCTGAAGACAAATCCTTCGGAGTCAAACATAGTTTCTTTGCATAAGCATAAGCACGCTGCTCAGCCGGCGGAAAGCTAGCCCAATCGGTATCGGCTAACAGACGCGTTCGCTTCGCTACAGCTTCTTTATCCAAGCCCGCGACTTCGAGTAGCATCTCGCAATGCCCCATGCAGTAGTTACATCCAACAGCACGAGTTTGAACCCAAAAAAGACTCTCTTCAAAGACGCGATTCGACGGTAGTTCAGCCCAATGAGTTCTCGTGGTAAGAGTCCAAGGAATTGCCAACTCAGACGCATATCCGTAGTTCACCAAACTCCAGCGGATCGACGTCGGACGCACTGCCATCGACTCGGGGAGCTTACCCTTGACCTCATCCCAAGTCGGAACGGGTAGTCGTGGTTTACGGTCCCGTTGCTTTTCGAGGTTTTGTTGCAGTTGATCGTAGGTTATCGCCGTCCAAGCTTCGTCTGGGGGTGTTACCGATTCACCATCTATAACATACGAAGCCACACCGTTGTCGGCTGGAATCAACGGCGTGAATTGCAACGCGCCCTCAGCGAACTTGACATTTAACGGAGGATAAGGCCCGTTCTTTTCTATTGGAACATTTAGTCCAAGTAGCAGTCGATCTTGAAAGTTGCCGTAAGCAGTGAGCAATACCATTGCGGCTACACCGCGATCACCATGCTTAACACGTAATCGCTCAAACAGTTCGTCTGGGATGGTAGGACCTGCAACAGTTAACAAACGTACGAATTCAAAGTCGTCCGCGTCGTCCGCTGGCCAATCTGCGCGATTAACGGCGAACTCACTGAGCTTTACCTTATCGCCGGCAACACGCCGCAAATCCGCAAGCGCTTGTTCCCGCCCATATCCACAACCATTGGCGTGGGCGATGATCCATCGCAACTTGGCTCGCAGCGCTGGCTCAAGCGGTCCGCCATCTCGAAATGCTTTGTCGAGTTCCAGCATAGCCGCCGCGGTTCTTGGCATTTGAAGAACGACCGGCTTAAGCCAATTGGGCAGCGGCTGTTTCTCACCGCTCGCTAGAGCCGGGAGCAAAGCCCAGGCTTGCTCATCACTAAGCCGCTCCCAAGCTTTCCAACTGGACTGCTCATCTGCCGTGGAAACGGCCTTTGTGGAAGTCTGCGCATGCGTACTCAACGCAATCGCTCCCGTAACAAGAATCGCGAAGGCAATTGGTTTCACATGTAGACAGAACTGCGATGTAACTATTCGTATTCTTCCCATATTGAACTCTTTCCGAGTTGATTGTTTTAAATGCTGCGATGTAGATTAACGTGCTATTGACCGAGTTCTCTGAAAACCGTTAGTACGGGACTTGTGCCGACCAGATACGTAACCGTTATTTCCTTCTTCCCATTTTGAGGCTGGGCGAACTTGAGTTTGACTTGACAGTGCAAGTTCGCATCAATCGCCTCACCTTCTCCAAGAATCTCAAAAGATTGAAGCTTCGCACCCGCCCTCCAATCCATATCTTGAACAACCACTTTCGGCGTCTTCTGTTGCCAGGACTCGGAGCTTTCCCCTGCCTGCCAGCTCTTCAACACCGACTCGAGCGTAGTTCGAGCTGTTGTTGAAGTTACGCGATGCTCGGCCGCGGAATAGCCACAACCCGAAAGAGTTAGAGACACAAGTATTAGTAAAAACTTGAATGGCGTTTTGATGCGCCCCATCGCCAACAATGTCATTTGAATTTTCCAGTATGTATTGATGACCCAGCAGGCCGCCGCCAGCTCAAACTGGCAGCGGACGCGAAAGTTTATGCATGGATCAATAATCACCAATCGTCTCACCAACATTTCGAGTACCAATGGACCGCCAAAGCTGCAGGTCGATCGTCTGTGCGACGAATCGCACCGAGCCATCGCAGAGCGCCATGTTCACTCCTCCTGTGTGACGACTGCTGGCTGGCATTGTCGCTTTGGTAGGATAGAAGCCACACGATCTACGGTTGGGAACATCCACATGCAGGTAGGTATGTTGTCCATTCAACCACGGCGCCCCCATAAACAATGGGAATTGATTGGCCAAATTCGTCGCGTCCGTTGCGTAACACATCTGAATGGCTTGGTCAGGATTAGCGGGATCGCCGCTGCCTAGAAAGACGTCGGACTGGAGGTCAATGACGCCGTTGTTACCATCAGTTAGCAATCGCTCCGAAAAGGCTGAAGTGTTACTCAAACCGTCGGTGATATCTGCGAACTTGAAAGACCTGCCAGGCAGAAAAACTCCGTTCTGACTTGGGTCACTCCACCAATGCAAGCTGCCTTTGTTGACCATGTAGTTGATAGCGCCGCCAGACTGAGGTTGGGGATTTTCTTTGTCCGAGGGACATAGGAAACCGGGAACAACTTGCAATCTTGCTGCGGTATTTGTCGGGTCTGTAAGTGGTTTCTTGAAATCGATCGTGTTATAGAGCGGAGTTTGCTCCATGTACGGCAGCATCAGACTCACCGCCGAATAACCTGGACTACCTGACGGAGGTGTTGTGCCCCCACTCGCAAACGGAAGCCGCTTGTGAGTGTCGTGATAATTATGAAGTGCCAAACCAAGCTGCTTCAAATTGTTGGTGCACTGCATACGGCGGGCCGCTTCACGAGCCGCTTGAACGGCCGGTAGGAGCAGTCCCACCAGGATTCCAATAATCGCAATGACTACCAGCAGTTCTACCAAAGTAAATGCAGTTCGAAAATCGCGGCCAGTGTTGTTGATTGAGACTTGTTTATTCATATTGTTTTTGCCTTAAATGGATTCATAGATGTAAACTAGTTTGAAAGTGCATGCGGTTTACCGATCCGTTGGCAATGCAGCGGCTTCGGTGAAACGATCGAATAGCGAACGCATGGCGGTGTAGTGGACCGTTTGAACAACATCGCGCGGCCCAGCCATTCGAACTGCATCCGCGACCTGTGAGTCCGTCAAGACCACGGGAGAGGCTGCAAGGTTCTTTGCAACCAGCAACAGTGCTCGAGCTTTATCGCTAATCGAGCTCTTCGGAGTTTCAATCGCAAAAGTCTCGAGCTCGACAATCTGCTGGTCGCTCTGCCCGAGAGCCTGCAATCGCTTTTGCGCCTCCGATAGCGAGTACCATGCACAATTTTGCCGAGCGATCACCCAGGCCATTTGAGCCCGGCTTAGCTCGCTTAGGTCGAGGTCCTTTTCGGTCGTGCTGAACCCCGTCAACTGACGCTTGCCTGCTATTGGGAAATTCGCGAGCAATCGTATCCACCCGGGCACAGGACCGCTTGGCACAAGATCACCGAAGACCTCGCGAGTTTTTTCTTCACTGACCAAAGGTAAGCGAGGCTTGCGAGTGGCGCTTTCCGACAGCCCTTGAGCCAAAGTGCGCTCTGCCAAGGCAGCTTTGCGATCCATCGTCGTCAGTAGCAAGGGGCCATCACCCACAACTCCAACAACTTTTGACTTAACCGCCTTAAAGGCATCGTTGGTGGCTGTTAAGTAGGAATGCGTTTCAGCGTTCGACCCGCCGAAATTCCCGCCGCCACTCGATTGTGGGACGCCGACACCTTCCTTCCAACGGTTGATGGCGTTGTTGCCCGCAACCGAAAGCACCATCTCTAGAATTTGAACATCGCTGTAGTATTTGCGGCAGGCATCGATGTCCGCATCGGTCAGGAGATGTGGTTGAAGAGTTAGTTTTCGTGCTAGCGCAAACGCCGCTTGCTCTTCCGGTGGGAATTCCGACCAATCGCTATCCAATAAGGCGATTCGATCATCGCTCATGCCAACTCCGAGAAGTTTCGACTCTTGATGTCCCAAGCAATATTGGCAGTTGTTCGCTCGCGATGCAATCCAGAACAATCGCGTCTTAAACCCGTAGTCGAGCGTCAACGCAGGCTCAGGTTCTTGGGCAACGCGATTGCTCGCATTTTGATTGTTGCTTTGTCCAGTGCGCTGGGGGCTTCCACTGAAGTTAAGGTAACTGCGAGCGCCGCCACCGGCCGGTAAATACAATTTGCCTAAGCGACCTTCGTAGCCTTGCGAACGCGGATCGGCGTCCGTCGATTCAGCGCTTGCCAAGGGCGGCAGTGGAATTCGCTCAGTACGTTGCTTCATGTCCTCGAGCATGCGTTTCATCTCAGGACGTGTTACTGGTGTAGGTCGTGGCTGATCTATGGCCGCCGATTTCTCAGGAGCCTTCATTTTGTAGTAGTCCCAGAATGGATTACCAGTTTCCAGCGTTAACTGAAAGCCGTTACTGATCCGGGTCATGTAGTTGTAGCGACTGGTATTAAGAGCGATGAAGAAAGCGCGCTGCGTCCCAAACCCTTCACGCAGCGCATCCATGTCAGCGCGATCCACTTTCCCAGGTGTCTTGGTCAGTTTCCTCGCAAAGGCCAATGCATGCTGCTGAGGCACGGTGAACTTGGACCAATCGTCACCGGCCAATTGACTGCTGACTTTTGCAATGTCATCCTGACTGAGTCCAGCAACCTCCCAATTCATTTCGCAATGCCCCATACAGTAAGGACATTTAACTGCGTCGGTCACCATCCAAAAGATGCAATTGCCAAACGTGCGATCCCAGTTGCTCGAAACTTCAGAGCCTGCGGTCCTCATGTAGATCTCGAATGGAACTGCCAATTCATGCGCGTAACCGAAAGCGATTTTGTACCAAACGATATCGCTCGGTTTCTCCATTAGTCCGCTAGGTAGCTTTTGAGCAAATTCTTCCCAATTGGGTATGCGAAGCCGTGTGGCACGCTGACGTTGCTTTTGCAATCGTTCTTGCAACTGCGGATAAGCTAGCCAAGTATTGGGCGATTCGTCATTGATTACGTCTTTACTTGCAGTCGCATCGCTGCCCGGAACCTGTGGTTTGCTCGAAGGCGGAGTCGTTTTAAGGACAAGTCCTTCGGGGGCGAATTTCACTTTCACAGGCGGCATTGGCCCTGCTTCGTCAAGCGGTGCTCCAAGGCACAGCAACAATCGATCTTGAAAGTTTGCGTAAGCCATGAGAAGCACCATCGATGCGGCTTGGCGTTCGTCAAACTTCTTCACTAACTCAGCGAACGCGTCATCCGTCAGTCCATCAGAATCCACTGTCATTGCGTGAGCAAAATCCAGAGCCGCTCTCTCTTTGTCGCTCCAAAGAGCTCGTTCTTTAGATTCCAAGGATTGCCATGCCTCAGCCGTCGCTCCAGCTCGCAGACCGTCGGCCCGTGCGGTAGCTTGTGCGTACTCGCAATGATTGTCCTTAGCAGCGATCCATCGCATCGCGGCTCGCAGCTTGGGTTCGACCGGACTGACCGTCCTCTGCGCAAGGTCGAGTTCCAGGAATGCAGCCGCAGTTCGTGGCATCTCACGGGCCAACATCCGTGCCCATGTCGGTAGTGGCTGGTCGGCTCCTTCTACTGCTTTGGGTAGGACTTGCCAACTTTCCTGATTGCTCATTGGTCCCTGCCAACCCATGGCAGTTTCCGGTGCTTCATTTCCACTCGCAGGTAAACACTGCATCATTAGTGCACCTATCGTTGAGGCCAAAAATAGGCCAGTTCTTTTGAATCTCATATAGATCTCTTCTTTTGTAATTAGAAACAATGTTATTAATGTCGGATCAGGAAATTCCTGACGTATGCTGTCTAGCTCTCTTAACCATTCCGCTCAATAGCAGGACGCGCGCAAGCGGAGCTGAACGCATTCAATGCTGCCTCCAAAATGCTTGGATGCAAGCGCGAAGCGATCTGCGATCATTGGAGCGCCAACCCTACAGCATTAGTGCCTGTAGATAGGTACAAGTTGAAGAAACGAAAGTCGCCTTGCTCTATCGGACGGAGACAACAACGACTATCGATACTCAGAGTGTTTAGAAGACCGGTGGTCTAAGGAGTTCATCGAACGATGGAGAAATGTAGTGTGATTGCGCTTCTAACAAAAAAGACGAAGGGCGAGTCACTTCATAGGTGTAATAGGCGGTAAGCATCGTTTGTGACGTGCTTCGCTCGTTCGCAATCGCATTCGGATAAGCACTTAGCGATGTTGGTTTGGAGCTATCGCAGCTTGGTCCAGAGCAAGGCGGAACAATGTTGTAGTAGTAAAATCTTCCATTTTCATAGATCCTTGCAACGCCATCACGAACCTCTCCGTTTTGTTGCGGAGAATCGTGGCTGCAACCAGCCGCATTGGCCGAGCCTGATAGCACAAACGCGAGCATATAGACCACAAGGCCCGCCGCAATGCGAGCGCTAGGTTTGCAAGCTATCAACATATTGTCGATGTACTCACACATGCTCAAGCCAATTGAATAGGGAATTCTGATTTACGTAAGAAGCAAAAAACAAGTAAGTGGCGACTCTGCTTCATACTCGCCCTTAAACAATTCAACTTAGAGATCCGCCGCGGTGCGATAGCACGCGGTTCAAGCCGTAGCAACCGGACGCGAGCGCGTTCCGGCTGAAGTTGCTAATCCGAAAATCAAGTTGTGCTGAAGCACTAGTATTCAATCGAGATCGCAATGCTGGGTTCTTCAGAACCACAGGGTATGCACCAGACGTTTGTCTGGTGCTCACGTTATACTAAGCGGTTGCGAAAAGAGCGCTCACAGGCTGTACGGTGAACGCGCGCTGCGTGTTCACAAGTAAAAGCCAAGTTAAGGCGCGCAAACCAAATGAACTAGGCAAGAATGCCTATACCGGTGGCCTAAGCGGCTCATCGAGAGCAGGGGAAGTGTAGCTAGAGTAAGCTGCCACATACGAAGAGGAATGACGCGGTTTGTCGCCCAAGCGACAAGGGCTGTCAAACACCAAAGAGGTAGTACGATCATTCGAAACCATCGATGGGGCCGACACCAGTGAACTCGAATCGGATCGCCCGCATTTAGCACCAGAACACGGAGGAACTACGTTGTAATAGTAGAACCGCCCATTCTCATAGACGCGCGTGATTCCTGACGGCACATCCGTCGCTGATTGGCCATGACCATAACTGCAACCGGACGCATTTGCACTCAGAGTTGTCAATAGCGAAACAAGTACAAACGACGCTGCACCTAAGAGCAAACGCTCGCAGAATTTGCATCTAATTAGTCTATTTTTAACGTTCTCACGCATGGTCGAACCAAATCGGCACGCACTCGAAAAAGATGGCACTTGTGATGGAAATAGATGTGCGGCGCAATGGATTCTAGAAACAATGTGCGTACCTGTCAACTTTATGCGAGATTCTTCCTCATCGGCAGCCAACAAAGGGAGAGGCTTTTCCATTGGAGGGCAATTCATCCGTAACCGTAAGTCGAGGTCCACTCAGCTATTCCTTGCACTGGTCGCCAAACTCAGCCAAACCCGAGGCAGTGACGTCACTCATCCCACTCGAACGACAAGTCGAATACGACTAGCTATTCCCTGACCAGAGTTCTGTTCCAGCATCTTTTTCAGAAACAAGAAGCAGACTGCATTTAGGCTGCACATAAATGGTGCAAATCGACTCAGCCCGCAGAAGCGAAAAGCACTAATCGGATAGATTTCGTCTGTTCGAAAGAGCAGACAAATGTAAAATAAAGGCCCAACAGTTGTTTCAACAACTATCGTTTGAACAGACTAACGTTCTGGATTTGAAGGCCTGAGATGACAACTCGATTGTTTCCCCGATCTACTTTGATTGGGTTACTAGGTTACTTGAGCTTGCTAATTGCTGGAA